>JAWDNK010000079.1:0-6155 GCA_046534355.1 Candidatus Martarchaeota archaeon
GAGCTGATAAGAGCGCTCAGCACTGCGTTGCCTCACTGACATCCTCTCATCCCCGAGGGATTTGAGGTTCCTGCTTCATCGACGGTGCCCCCATCATCTTCTAGTCCGGAGGTCTTATTCCATCTCTCACCCTTTTTTATGGGCTTATCAGGCGTTAATTCCCCACTGCCCGTGGGTACTGATCCTGATATCGCCTGAATCGACAAACTTTTTGGCTGGCAATTCATCTCCTCCCCTAAGGTCGGAGCTTTCTTGCTAATACGCTGTAAAAGGATCCCGAGAGGCTTCCCCGAATCTTGAGGCCATCCTTGGTAGTTACAGCTTTACTGGCCTCCTCCCCGCCTTGAAGGGCGAGACTAGTTGCTCTATTTTTCAGCATTTTCAGCTGTGGTCTGTTATCCTGAGATCCCATTCAACGGGTTCTGGATATCGCTCAGCGTAACGATGCCTTTATTCGCCGTTTCCAGCCGCTAACTCTATCCAAACACCGGAGAGATATTCCATTCCAGTCCAAACCCCATTCACAGCCCCAGTCAAAGTTTGAAGGCGTCTCAATAAAGCAGACAATTATTAAATCAACCAAAGAGGCCTCAAAGCTCAAAAACGAGCCGGCCAGAAGCCGCCACACAATTGAGTGAAATGCCATATGATACGCGAGCGAAGTCGAATGTGGAGCCCAGCGTTCACCCTCAACCGAAAGAGCGAAGCGATTTGCAGGTTCCTCTCTCCGGATCGCTTTTCCTTTAATGGGCAACCCTTCCCCTCGCGACACAGCGCTTGTTTATCCACGGGGACAAACTTATCGTAAAGCTTGCAATACCCGCTTTCAAAGTACTTGCAGCCCTTTGGGGGATCGTCAGCGCCTATCAAGAAACCCGTCAGACCTTTGGAGTTTCCCGCTGGTGCCCCGGCCTTCTTAGAACGCCGGACCGCCTTTTGATAAATCTCACACTTGGTGAAATCTCCCTTGCACCTGTAAGGCATAACGACCGCCCTCGCCATTGCCTCGCCACGAACCGCCGTACACATACCGTTCTTGTAGTATGGACAACTCAAGGGCTCTTCCCCGTTTAGTCGCGTACGACCTTTGCCCTTTTCTTGTTCGGAGAGCCCAGGGACTCAACCCCTTCGGCTGAAGACTTGAAGAGCGGTTCGTACTTCTCGCCTCTAAGGGCGTAAACCTGCCCATCAACGAGCTTTGCCCAGCTCCACTCGCCTAAAGCCAACCCGCGTATCAGCGTTTGGGTTATCCAAGGTTGTTCCCGCGCGTTCACCAAATAAATTTTCAGTCCTTTTAGAAATCTCTCGTACATCTTCTTTCTCCGCTCATCCCTATCCTTGTCCCTCACAACTAGCTGATTGAAGTACGGTCCGGATACCCCGTCCCCAGGTACCACCCCCGATTCGAGCAAGGAAAGTGCTTCATTCGATGTGAGCGGTTTTATAAGGGATTGGTCGGATTCGTCGCGCTTCAAGATCACCAGAATTTCGAGCTTGCATTTCTTAGTTGATTTCCCTCTCCCCATGAACTCGGTGGGATCCGCCAGAAATCCGTCCATCACCATCAAGTCCTTAGAAAGAGAATAGCCGCCCCCCCTTTCATCCCTGGACCGAGAAAACAACCTGCGGAGGCTCAGCGAAAGGGAGGGAAGCCGGTGCAAGTAATACCTGCGCTCTGGAGAGATGGCCTCTTTTTTATCAGGGCTAGCGA
This sequence comes from Candidatus Martarchaeota archaeon, assembly GCA_046534355.1. Taxonomy (GTDB): domain Archaea; phylum Thermoproteota; class Thermoprotei_A; order Marsarchaeales; family UBA168; genus UBA168. Next base: position 1,712 of record JAWDNK010000079.1, read on the forward strand.
AGAACCACCCGTCCGAGTGAAACCTGGTACTGCTGTCGCGGGTCCAACCCGCAAGCCCGTAAACGTGGGTAGTCTTACCCAATCCCTTAGGCGCCATCAAGCACACCCCTTTACCAAGCACCTCAGCGCAGGAACCGTTGATCGAAATGTATTTACCATCGCGCTCCGCCAGTTCGTTCGTTACGACGCGCACGGCTACCGCCTTTATGGCGTCATAAGAAGATGGGTTGACGACCAAGTACTTCATGGAGACGGGCTCAAAATAGGCTGAACCGTCAGGAGGCAACCTTCCGTCCGCTATCTCCCTGGGGAACCGCAAGGAATATATTTTCGCCTTTGCCTTCCCCTTGCTTTTTTCCCAGTTCTCACTCCATATCGATAGCATATCGGTATCGTTGGTAACCAAGGCGACTTTCCAGCGCAACACCTTAGCCACAGCTGAGCTCGTGCTCTGCCCAGTCAGCGGGTCCGTTCCCGTGTCCATACTGCGCGTTACCCATCCGAACCTGGATTCGAATTCCTGCTTTCCAAGCACTGTAAAGCTGGTACTCCCGGCTGCGCTGGATTCCCAGTCATAAGTCGGCGTCGGCAAATCAGACTACACACGGATCGAGATATATATTTATCTCTACGACGATACAATATCATCCCGAGAGATACGGCTTTGCATAAATCCACAAATTTTATAAAAGGGAGTGGGCAATTTACGTGATGTATTTTCGCGTGCTCGTACCGATCGATGGTTCCGAATTTTCGTTGAAAGCCATAGAGGCCGCCGCACGCATCACAGACCCGAAGAAGGGCTTTGCCACAATACTAACCGTAATCGAGCCGGGCGTCATGCAACTACCTCAGACTTACCTTGAGCGTATAACGCTTTACGACGCGGCCATACCAGCCGTAGCGATACCAAAGTCCACCCACGATGACATAGTGGAAAGGGCGAGGATAATAGTCAACAAAGCCCAAGAAATACTCACATCGTCTGGCATAAGAAGCGAGGGGAAAGTGGTAAGAGGCAAGCCGGTCAAGGCGATCATAGACGAGGCAAAAGCCGAAAACTCAGACCTCATAGTGATAGGTAGCCACGGCCTAGGTGGGATGGCCAAACTCCTGTTGGGCAGCGTTTCATCGAAGGTAGTAGAAGAAGCCCCCTGTTCGGTCCTGGTGGTAAGGTAACCGAGCTCCTAGCCGCCTCTGGGCGACGGGGTTTTAAGCGCCCCTTTGAAATCCCATTCATAATCAGGGTGGAACGCGAACGCGCCGTGCCATCAAGCCCGATAAACGGATATGTAGAGGTCGACCACCCGCTCCCAGCCGTAATTCTTCAAGGCGTAAGATTGAGCGGGCCTGGGGTCCACCTCACCACGCAGCGCTCTCTCTAAACAGGACACCAACGAGTCCACCTCGTTATCCGCCAGGCAACCCCTCCCCTCCCCAAGCAGCTCGACGTTTCCCCCTACCTTCGTAGCCACCGCGGGAACCCCCATCATCATCGCTTCTATCAACGCCGTACTCAAGCCCTCGCTTCTAGACGGCAACAAGAAGACCTCCGAAGAAGCCACGATCTCAAGTGCCTGGCTCCTGCTCAGTGAACCCAGCAGCTCCAAGTTAGGCGGCGACTCAGCCTTAAGTTTTTGAAAAAGAGGCCCGTCGCCTATTATTCTGAACCTCACATCTGGTAGCCTTCTCGCTATCTCGGGCAAAACATCAACCCCCTTCTCTCTCGACAGCCTTCCCGAGTACACAACTCCCCTCCTTTTCTCAGCCAACGGAGGGAGATCTTCCGGATCGACGGCGTTCGGTATAAAAAGCACGTCAGGCCTTAACCCCCTAGCTTCTTGAGCCACCGATTGGGAAACGGCGGTAACAGAATCAGCCCAGTTAATGGCCTTTCTTTGGAATGCCTCTGCAGCCTTCCCAACAAAGCTGCCTCTCAGTATTTTTTCTTGCTCTCCAAAAAAACCGTGCAGCGTCAACACCTTTTTGCCGGAGACGAACTTAAACACCAAAGATTGAGGCACGTTGTGTGCGTGCACCACGTCGTACCTCCTGCCCATGTGAAGCAGCGACACAGCAACGTCGAACGAAATCGTTTTCAACCCAGGCACCTCTAGGTGGAAAGTGCTATCTGCCGTAGCTAGCTCGACCTCAAAGCCCCTCTTCAAAAGGAATTTGGACAGCCCGGCCACGTGCTGGCCCGTGCCGCTCATACCCCCTGACCGGGTCGCTACTATCAGTACTTTCACGGGTGAAGCGGGCCTTGGGCATTTAAGCCGTATCCCGGCGGTCAAACAAAGCGCAATATAACTGAAAGCGCGCAACCTAGATGCATTAGTGACCTTACCGAATTTTCAAGGGAAAATTACACCGAACTCCACAGGTCCGTTTCCGCTCCGCGAGAAGCCCTCGGCAAAGCGATCACAGAGGACAAGGCCGTAAAGGGTGAATCAACGCAAACGCACTTCCTTTACAGTCGCGGGTGAAGCGGTAAACCGCCTAGAGGTCAAACCCCTGAGGAAATGGCCCAAAACTGAGGGTTCGTGAAGCGGGCCCGAATTAAGCCCATTTAAAAGCACGGTTTGCCTGGGATATGCCGCTTTCTCAAAGCGATCTAACCCTTGCGCCAACCATTAGCGACAAGCTGGTGTTACGCTTAAACCCAATCGTGAAGTCATAACCGCTTGGTGCTCAAAAGTGCGGGTAGTGATGACAGGAGGGTCAGGCTTCATCGGGAGCCACACCGCGAAATTCCTGAACGATTACGAGCTGTGCGTCTATGACTTGGTAAAACCCAATTACGACGCTGAATTCGTTCAGGGAGACGTGCTCGACGAGAACAGGCTTTCCAGCTGCTTAGATGGGAGTTACGCTGTACTCCATTTTGCGTCTCTGATAAGCGTCCCTTCGTCCTTCGAAAACGTCAGGAAATACGTAGAGACCAACGCGTTGGGTACCGCTTCCCTTCTTCAAGCTCTTAAGAAAACCGAAAAAAAGCCCAAAAAATTGATAGTATCTTCTTCAGCATCCGTTTATGGGGAGGGAGCTTACGCCTGCCCTATTCACGGCAAGGTTTATCCCAATCCCAGGTCATTGGAACAGCTGAAAGTTGGTGCTTGGGAGCCCCGTTGCCCAATTTGCGGTTCAGAACTCACTCCTTTGCCGCAGCGCGAAGGAGACGTTTTGCAGCCGCTATCCCCATACGCAGTCACCAAGGCCGCTCAGGAGTGGCTGGCGGAACAAGTGGGACAGAAACTGGGGATGGATGTCGTCATCCTACGTTATTTCAACGTCTTTGGGCCGGGGCAAAGACCTGATTCTCCATACTCGGGCGTGATATCAAAGTTCTTGGCCTTGGCGCTGCAAGGGAAGGATTTGACAGTTCACGAAGACGGAAATCAGACCCGCGATTACGTCCACGTCGATGACGTGGGAATCGCTAACGCGGAAGCGGTCAATTCGCAGGGAAGCTTTACCGCCAACGTCGGGACCGGCAGAAGAGTCACGGTCAGAAAGATCGCCGAGATCATTGCCCAGAAGCACCGGGTCGGCGTCAAGGTGGGGGGATATAGGGAAGGCGATATTAGGCACTCGGTCGCCGACGTAACCGTTGCAAGAGAAAAAATGCGGTTCAACGCCAAGAGATCCATTGAAGACGGGCTGAAAGAAGTGGATGAGTGGCTACGGGCTCAGAGAACAAACCCAGCACGCCGAAGCCACCAAGTGAACTACCCCGCCCTCACGGACGGGGCTTCCCGGTTCATCGATACGCTTACGCCTGGAATACCGCGGGTATTCCATCCCGCATCGCAGAGGCCTTCTCATCCCCCGGCGTCTCCCCCGCGCCCCGTGGGGAAAGCCTCTCATTCTTCTCTAGGTTTGGAGGCACCGATATCTCTTTTTGTGACGCAAAAAGGGTTCTGTAAGGGGCTATCCATCCCCCACCTCACGGAGGGGGACTTTCGCCCCCTTAACCCCCATAAAGTTAAAACGTTACGCCCTTGAGCGAAATTCGGACACGAAGAGCACACATTTGGCAGCGAGGGAAAGTCGGCGTGCGGTTAACGGCGTGAGCTTTATCCCGCCGAACCGCTTTCGAGCCTGTTCGATGGGGTATACGCCCTCGCGACGCGGGCTTAAGTGAAAACAACTCCTGACGTAACATCCTTCGGGTCTTGCAATAACATTCGCAAATTTAGAATTTAAGGCATGACGGATGCCCGTTTACTGGGAGCCCAAGCCAAATATCCGTCGGTGCGCAGGCACCTCAATCGGCCGCGTTTGAGGAGTTCGCCTAGCAGCCAGTCATAAATCGTCTCAATTCCCACGTAAGCGCGATCAAAGAAGGTGGTACCGTAGAAGACTGCATACGTTAAAAGTGCGGTACCCGATCCCAGCGCCGCCCCCGCCACGACGTCGGTGGGGTAGTGTAGGCCCACGTAAA
>JAWDNK010000080.1:0-6011 GCA_046534355.1 Candidatus Martarchaeota archaeon
AGGCGCATAACAAACTACTTTTACCCAGTCGGGGCGGCCGTAATGCTGGTAATGGCGATCTCGGTTGCTCGCGAAGGGCCTACTGCGTCAGTAAAGGGGAGAACGCCAACGACTTTCCTTTACGCCAAGGGTTACTTCATGGGGATCACTAATCCGTTCCAAATCGGCTGGTGGATGACGGCTGGAACAACTTTCATCGGGATCTTTGGGCCGGCCAGCGCACTCGGCCTTTTCTCCGCCATATCAGCCTGGATATTGGTTTTCCCACAGGTGATCAATCGCTCGGGCAAGTACGGTGGATCGACCGCTTACTCCGTCATCAAGTGGGCTTCGGTCTTGACGATGTTGGCGTTCTCGGCGTATTTCCTCTACGTGGGGTTTGCATCGTTTACGCGCTAGCCGTACAAATGTTCGTCACGTTTAAAAGGCTCAAACTGCCCTCAACTATGGGGGATGTCGAAAGGTCGATCTTGGAGGTCCTGAGCTCAGGAGAGGCTTACCAGTCAAATATCGTGAAGGCTACCGGCTTCTCCAGGAGCAGGGTTTCCGAAGTGATGAGCCGCCTCGAAAAGGAGGGAATCATAGGGAGGGTGGCAGAGGGCCGCAACAAAAGGGTCTACCTGAAGAGTAATCCGGTTTCGAGGAGGCCTAAGGGCTCGATCAGGCTTGGCCTCATCAGGTCCGCTGAATACCCATTCGTAATACCGTTCAAGAAGGCCCTCCGCGACATGGGTTTTGAATTGGAAATCGAGGTGTTTCCCAACGGTATAGACGTCATGAAGGCGCTTTCCAACGGCCAGCTCGAGCTTGGCATAGCCCCGATGATTACCCAGCTTTACTTTTTTTCCGCGGAGTTTCCCATCCAGATATTGGCCCCAGCTGGAGCGGGTGGCTCTAGCGTATTGGCCCTCCCCTCCACTGCCGACCATCCAATTGCCGCCTCCACGAAGCTCTCCACCATGGAGCTATTGCTCAGGACCAGCGTAAACGGCGGGGTAATCGGAGAGCCTAGCGAGATGATCTACGCGCGGTCAGCTCAGGAGATGTTGGGCATGCTTAGGTCGGGAAAAGTCGATGCCGTAAGCGTTTGGGAACCTTACGCATCTCTTCTCGAGCGCGATGGCTACGTTCGCCTGAGCGAGTACTCGGACCTAGGGGAGCATTACTGTTGCACGCTTGCCTCGCCTTTGGGCATCGAAGAATCCCTGTTGGACGGGTTGCTTCGCCGCTACCGGATTGCCCTCAGCGAGTTCAAGGGGGACCCGGAGCGCTACATCCCTCCGTACGCCGCGCTGATGGGTTTTGGTGTCAACGAGTTGCGCGACGCAATAAAGCATTACACTTATCCGGAGGAGCTGGACGTCGCGGTCGCGCTAAGGCAAGTCGAGCAGGGAGGGATCAGGGTACCTTATCCATCTTTGGTAAGAGAGGCCATCAGGCACTGAGCGAGTTCTGCATGCGCAGGAACAGTTGTCCTATCTCTTCAGGTTTCACGGTATCCCTTGAACGCGGTCTCCTCAGGGTGGCCAAGTAAACGCCGAATTTTTCTTTGCAGCCGCCCTCCAGTACCCCGAACGAAGAAAATATTATGAAGTGGTTGGCGAACGCCAGAAGGCGTTGGACTAGCGAGTCCGCGCGCGCGTAAAGCGCGCAGGCACGCTCAGGGTCGGTTCTGGCCAGGGCCGTCACGGCGGCGATGACCGGTCTTTGAGGTAGGTTCTCCCTTATGGAGCGCTCCACGCAGTCTATCTCCTCCTCTAGCCCATTTGAGGAGGACAGGTCTTGTGGGCAAAGCCCGACAGTGGGATTTCTTATGGGTACGTTAATCAGAACGGGGGAAAGCGCTCTCAGCAAGGGCGAGCTCTCGAGGTCTTTTTCGTCTGCGATGCCAAGAACCTCCTTCCAGGAGGCGCACGGGGTTAGGTCCTTCCTGTTCTCGACGACCCCTCTCTCCGCGGAGTCGACCAGGCCCAACAAAGTAGTCGCGTTGCAATCCAAGAACCTGGCGTATGAAAGCCCATCGATACCAAGCAGCAAAGCCTGCATGCCCTATCACTGACGACCGGGTAAACGCCTTACGGTGTTTCCTTCAAGGCGCTCGAACAATTCGTTTTCTATGGGTTTGCCGATCCTTTTCAGTATACCCCAGGCTGCCAGCACACCGGTGGCTGCCGCCACGTTTATGCCCCTGGATAGCCCAGCCCCATCGCCGGCCGCGAACAGTCCCTCAGACGTGGTCTCCATGAGCGTGTTCACGGTAGTCTTCATGCTATAATATTTTATCTCAGGCGCGTAAAGAAGGGTGTACTTGGATGCCAGGCCCGGCAGGACCTGATCCATCTTTGTTATGAACTCCAGCAAATCTTGCATTACCCTGTGCGGCAACGCCATGGATATGTCACCTGGGGTCACGGCCTTCTCGGTCGGCTCGATGGTATTCCTCCCGATCCTTTCCCACGTGGACCTCCTGCCGTCTTCGAGGTCTCCCAACCTCTGTATTATGGGCTTGCCCCCTCCGAGTTTTGTGGCCAGTCTGGAGATGCTCTTCCCATAGTCGATGGTATCCTCCATGGGGTCCGTGAGCTTTATGGAGGCCAGGAGCGCGAAGTTCGTGTTGGGGCTAAGCCTATCGCTGTAAGTTTGGCCGTTTACGCCGATGGTGCCGTCGTCGTACTTCTCAACGACGACGTAACCCCCCGGGTTGACGCAGAAAGTCCGAACCTTGTCATCGTGAGATTTGGTGTACATAACTACCTTTGGATCCATGTAAAGGTCGGTTAGGGGGTCCATGACGTATTTAGGTACCTCAACCCTTATGCCGACGTCCAAGGGGTTAGGTGTAACCTCAAGGTGAAGTTTTTTGGCCTGGTCTCTGAACCAGTCGGCGCCAGCACGTCCCGGGGCCGCTAAAACGGTCTTGGACTCAACAATCCCTTTATCGGTCTTCAACTCGTAGTGGTCCCCGGCCCTTTCTACGGTCTCGACCGAGGTGAGCAAAGAGAACTTCACCCCTGCCTTTTCGAGGTACCGCGTGAACTCCGATATTACGGCCACTGAACCGTCGGTTCCCATGTGCCTTTGCCTAATGGGGATTAGGTGCGCGCCTACTTCGGCTGCTTCCCTTTGGTAGTCTGCGAACTTATCCCCCATTGGTTCGAAGACCCTTTCTTTGTTAGCCCCAAACTTCAAGAAGGTTTCATCGACGTAGTCTATTAGGGCGTTAGCCAAATCCCAGCTTCCCACCAGCTCCTGAAGGTCCCCACCTATGTCGGGCCTAAGGTTTATTATCCCGCTGCTGAAAAGGCCGGCTCCACCTACCCCGTGGTTTATGTGGCATACAGGGCAAATACACCTGCCCGCTTTTGGCAACGGGCAGTTTCTCTGCTCCACCTTGAGGCCCTTATCGATGATGATCACGTTTATCCCCGGGTAGTTCAGCGTTATTTCGTAAGCTGCGAAGAGGCCGGCCGGTCCCGCTCCGACTATTGCGGTATCGTACATCATGCCCTCGCATCGCCCTCCTCTTGATTTTTTACACGTTCAACGCAAGGCAGCACACCGAAAATCAACCCATAGCACCCAGAGATGGCATAGCGGGCCGTCTATTAAGCGTTTTTGTTTTGGGAAGCGGCGAATTATGCTTATCCAAGGTTGGCTAGCCATAAAAAATAGGGGTTACTGTGGTAGCTTTGGCGAAGTAAACGGAAGTGGAGAACGAGCCATTTGGCGAGGGCTTACCCGCGATAGGCTTTCTCGCCGGCTGCGCCGCGAGTATTTTCACGTTTTGCGTCGCGCGCACTGGATTGAAAGTTTGGCCGGTGGTTCCCATCAATCCCTTTCGGTCTTTTCAGGGCGAGGGAGGGGGAGCGAAAATCCCCTTCCTTTAGGGGAAGGGGTACGGCTTCCGAACGGTCGCTCTTATCGATGAAGCGAACGACAAGCCTCGCCCTTCAGGGCGGGGAAGAGGTCAGCAAACGCAGCTATCCTCCCCTAAAAGTTGAAAGTTAAATGCTAATGTTCGTTAGAATGCTCTGGCGTCCAACGGGTGAGTCGGCGGGCCATATTCCTTGGGAGAAGTCCGCGAAGGCGAGCGCAACAGGGGGCTCATCTTGGTTCCAGCTCGCGAAAAGGGCCGCGTTCTAGCGCATACCCGACTCGCTGGGGACGGTCAGATGGGGGCAGATTTCCTAGAAGGGTTAATGGCAAAAGAAGGGTTACCCTCCGGCTCCAGGCCTATTACGTTGCGAGCGATGCGAGGTGGGAGAAAAACCGCCCACAAGCGGTTGAGCCGTTAGCGAGAGGGCAATGACCCACGACCTAGGACCCTCGCCAGGATCCTTACCCGTCAGGGGCGTACGAGTCGCATGAGAGCCTCGAGCGGGCTTCGAACCCGCGACCCCCTGCTTACAAGGCAGGTGCTCTGGCCGGGCTGAGCTATCGAGGCACCGCTCAACAAAACTAAGTCTTACCTTTAAGTTTTCCGTCTAACCGCTGCTGGGCTAGGCCAAGCATGGCAAGCTTTGCTAAAGCTGGTTGAGCGCGCGAGTTGTGATAAGATGAATGGCAAATCTCGCCCTTCAGGGAAAGGAGGTCAGCGACCTCTCACGGGACGCCCGCCTTTTGCTTTGGCAACCCGCCCATTTATATAGATCCCTCCGTTTCTAACCATGGAAACCAGAAAAGACGTAGTGGTGATCGGTGGCGGGGCGGCAGGTATGAGCGCTTCGTCGAGGGTCAGAAGGCTTGACCCCAATGCGCGCATCACCGTCCTCGAAGCCACGGAGTACGTCAGTCATGCCCCATGCGGGATACCCTATTTCTTGGAGGGGTTGTTCGACGACCCGTCCCTTTTCATGAACTATACGCCCTCTTTCTTCAAGGAGAAGCGGAATATAAACGTCCTAACTGGTGCCAAAGTGGTTGAGGCAGATTTCAGTGAAAGGCGCGTGACCTACGAGAAAGATGGGGAAAAGGTCTCTCTTGAATTCGATCACGCCGTGCTTGCCACCGGGGCAAAACCGGTGGTACCCCGCATAGAAGGCGTTGGAGGAGAAAGGGTGCACCTAGTTCACCACCCGGCAGAAGCGCCTGCTCTTCGGGCCTCTCTATCTGATGCTTCCAGAGTCGTGATCGTGGGAGGCGGAGTGCTGGGTCTGGAGCTGGCAGAAGCCATGAGCGCTAAGGGGAGAAAGGTGACGCTGATACACCGCGGGGACTACCCCCTCAGCAGGGTTTTGGATGAAGACGTGGGCAAATACCTCGGGGAATTCGCGTCGAAGAGGATCGAGCTGAGGATGGGGGAAAGCCTAGTGTCGGTTGGTGATGGCGGTCGGTCCGTGAAGACGGACTCGGGCGTTTACGAGGCCGACGCGGTCATACTGAGCCTGGGCGTGGAGCCAAACGTGATCTTCGGCGGCCTTCAACTGGGAGCCAAGGGGGCGGTAGCCACAAACGGGAACATGGAAACGTCCATCAAAGGCGTCTTCGCGGCCGGTGACGTGGCCGACTCGGTTAACGTGATCACTCACAAGAGGGACTGGCAACCCTACGCTCCAGTGGCCAACAAGATGGGTTTCGTCGCGGGGACAAACATAGCGGGGGGAAATATGTCCTTCCCCGGTGTGGTGGGCACGGTCATCACGAAGTTTTACGAGAAGTTCATCGGCAAAACCGGTTTGACAGAAAGGGAAGCAAAGGCGGAGGGGTTCAGGACCCTGTCAACGACCATAAGGGCGCCCAGCAGGGCTCGCTATTACCCAGGGGGATCTGAAATCGTCGTGAAGTTGATATCGGAAGAGGGGAGTAAGAGGCTGATAGGAGGTCAGTTGATGGGCAATGAGGAAGTGTTGGGAAGGTTAGACCTATTGGCCTCGGCAGTAGCGGCGGGCATGACGGTCGAGCAGTTATTCTTCGTTGAAATGGGGTACATGCCGGCCATAACTGAGGTTTGGGATCCCCTAATAATCGCCGCTAGGCAGTTGATGAAGGCACGAAGCCGTTTTCCAGTTCGA
>JAWDNK010000081.1:0-6004 GCA_046534355.1 Candidatus Martarchaeota archaeon
TACGTCGCAGACGAGGGTTTCAACTTCATCAGGCTACCCGTTGACTACTTCTTCTTCGAAATCGAACCTTATAAGTACGATGAAGCGAGGCTGTGTCTAATAGACAGAGCGGTGTTCTGGGCCAACAAATACAATCTCAACTTGCTCTTAGATATGCACCACCTGCCGGGTTATGGCGTCGGGCGCGGGGATTACAGCCTTTGGAGGGACAACGAGAAATCTAAAAGGGCAGAAGCCATCTGGAGGTACCTGGCTCGCAGGTACAGGGACTACGGAGATGAGCTTGCTTTCGACGTTATAAACGAGCCTGACGGCGTAACCAACGCCGACTTGAAGTCCTTCTACGAAAGGATGGTGGCAGCTATCAGGGAAGAGGACGATGACCGCTTAATCTACGTGGAAGGCAACGACTTCGGGCGGATTCCAGTGACCTTAGATGAGAAAAGGTTGGTTTACTCATTTCACCAATACGAGCCGATGTGGGTAACTCACCTGGGCGCCAGCTGGGCTGGTAAGGCCATCTACGAATACGGCCTCACGGGCGCGCAACCCGACTATCCCGGGGCGCCTGACCTTAGCGCCTTGGCAGAAAAGTATCCAGGCGACTGGTTCCTGAGATACAACGGGGTTTACGCTGACAAGAGGTACCTAGAGCAGATCATGGAGCCTTGGTTCCAACTCAAAGAAAAAGGGGAAGCAGTTCACTGCAGCGAGTTCGGCGTCTACGCTAAGTTCGCCAAACGGAGCACGGCCATGAACTGGTATCGGGACTTGCTGTCCATACTAAAGGAAAGAGGCGTTGGTTGGGCCATCTGGAATCTCCGCGGACCGTTCGGGGTGATATCTACGGGTAGGGACGATTGGCTTACTTCGAGGACGCCGTGGGGCGAGCCGCTGGACGCGGAGCTCCTGAGACTCCTCAAGGATTACAGCTAAGGTATCACGGGTAGATTCAGTCCCGCGGCGGTCAGTCCTCAAGGCAGGCCAGCGATGACGTCATCGCCCCCTGTCTCTGCTCCAGCTTCCCCTTACAACTCCCTTGCGCCAAGCTCGTGCTTTTTTGGGCCCGCGCTACGGCCCTGATCCTTGCCTCGGGGCGAGGACAGCAGCCCTTCCTGGTAGCGCTGAAATAAGCTTTTAAAAGTAAACGAGGGATAATCATATGAAAGTTAGAGTAGTAGAGGCTGAATACGAAGACCCCTATTATAACCTCGCGGTAGAGGAAGCGATACCCCTGTCAGTCGCCAAGGGGATAGCACCTCCCACTCTTAGGTTTTGGAGGAACAAGAGCGCCGTTGTCATAGGGAGGTTCCAATGCCCAGAATTGGAGGTCGACTTAAAGCTCGCCGCTCAAAAGGGTATAAGGGTGGTGAGGAGGTTCACCGGCGGGGGCGCGGTTTACCACGACATGGGCAACGTGAACTACGCCCTATCCCTTCCCTCTGGCCAAAACCCCGACATGAGGAAGTACTTCCAACAGGTCGGCGACTCTGTGGCAGCGGGTTTAAACCAACTCATAGGACAGGGCTTTTCTTACGTCCCACTCAACGACATAGCCTACAAAGAAAGCAAGGTCTCCGGCTTGGCCGCGTCAGTAGGGGATGGGTACGTTTTCGTGCACGGTGCGCTTCTGGCTTCGGTGGACCTCAACCTTTTGTCTTCGGTGCTTAGACCTCCACCTGAAAAGTTTGAGGGGAAAGCGGTGAGGAGCGTGGCCAAGCGCGTGATGAACCTGTCCGAAATCGCGGGCAGAAACTTGAGCTTCGAGGAAATAAAAGCGGCACTCGTCAGGGGTTTCGAGGGGGTGATGGGTTTTGAAGCATACGAGGGGCAGCTGACGGAGAAGGAGGAAGAACTGGCAAAGAAACTCTACGACGAGAAGTACTCAACCCTGGACTGGAGCCTGGGCTCCCTAACCCTTTGCCCCACCACGGAAGAAGAGAAAGAGCTCATAAAGCGCGTGAGCTTGGGCAAACCGCGATGAGCGATGCGAAGAAGGAGGCGAAGAAAGAATGCCTTTGATGAGGTTAACCGCCTCGGTGAAGTCCGCTGAAGGGAAGCTGGTCCGGGTGTCCATATATTACCCGAAGGGAGAAGAGCGCAAGATCGTGGACTCGGTCATGATAACCGGAGACTTCTTCATGGAGCCAGCTGAATCCCTTTTCGACTTGATGAGGTCGCTCAAGGGGATTCCCGTCGACGAGGTCCCCTCCAAGGTGAGGGACTTCTTCCAAAGCAGAAAACCCATCTTGGTTGGGGCAAACCAAGAAGACTTCATATCCGCATTTCGGAAGGCGCTCAACGGCGGAGAAGTCGAGGTCATAACGCGAACGCTCACGGGAAACGACGGACAGAGCCAAAGGCCCAAATTTTTCGCCAAACGCGTTGAAAAATCCATTGCCATGGATCCACTACCCATTTTAGCTCTTATCCGATCGAGACGCTTGACTCAACTCCTAAAAGACCCCAGGTCGAGGGAAAGATCCCACGTTTTCCTCTATCTCCTTCTTGAGGTCAGCCAAAAACCTGGCGCCCTCCGCACCGTCGAAAACCCTGTGATCCATAGACAGCGTGAGGTAAGCATGGCCATTATCCCTTATCCTTCCTACCCCCAGTATGCCCGTCTGAGGGGGATTTATGATGGGGATGAAGAACTCAACGCCGAACGAACCCAGGTTGCTCACGGTGAATGTCCCCCCTGTCAAATCGTAAAGTTGAAGCTCCCCCTTCCTGGCCTTATCCGCCAGCTCAGATATTTCTTTCGAAATCTGGGCCAAAGACTTCGCTTCTGCGTTGCCGATCACTGGCGCGTAAAGGCCGTTAGGGGTATCCACCGCGACGCAGACGTTGGCTTCAGCCGCCAAAGATATGGTATCACCGTCGGTGGTGGAATTGACGTAGGGATGCCGCATTAGCGCGTTCGCGCAGGCCTTGACCAGGTACGCGTTTATCGACGGCCTTTCTGCGCGCTTTTCCCTATCGGCCATGACCTTCCCCATATCGACGTCAACGGTCAAGTAAGCGGCCGGTATCTCCCTGTTCGAATAAGAGAGCCTCTCGGCTATCGTCTTCCTTATCCCCTCGATTTGTATTTTTTCCCTTAACTTGGGTTCCCTGATTTCGCTGCTCAAATCGATGACCTCCCGGTTAACCCTTCAAACGATAGACGACAAAGGACGAGCGAATTCGGCATAAAAAACGCCTCAAGCTATCTCAGCTACCTTGGTGCCCACCTTTACCCTGGCCCCCTCCTGAACTAGTAACTTTATCTTACCCGAGGCAGGGGCCTTCAGGTCAAAGGTCGTTTTAGCCCCCTCGATGGAGGCTAAGCTTTCTCCCTGATTCACCGCATCCCCATTTTTCACCTTCCACTTGAGCAACCTAACGGTTTCGGTGGAGGGGTCGACCCTGGGCGCGAACACGTCGGTCATTCGTTTCACCTCATCAGTTCCTCGGCAGCGCGTATTAGGCTTTCCTGGTCTATCATGTACTCTTCTTCGAGTGCCGGGGAAGTCGGTACGTGAACCTCTGGGGGATGCAATCTCCTAATCGGTTTCTTGAGAAACGCTAAGTCCAACTCGTAAACGTCAGCCGCTATTTCTGAGGCGACGCTGGCCTGGCTGTGCTCGTCCGAAGCTATCAGCAAACGTCCCGTCTTGCTTACGGAATCCGCTATGGTCTTGACGTCCAGAGGCCTCACCGTCAAGGGATCGATCACCTCCGCGCTTATCCCCTTTTTCTCGAGCTCTTCGGCCGCCGCCAGCGCCTCGGGTACGAGCCTTGAAAGCGCGACCATCGTGAGGTCCTTACCTCTCCTCACGACCTCTGCTCTCCCAAAGGGGACGACGTAATCGTCCTGAGGCACGTCTTCGGTGTAATCGAAGTAGTGATAGGAAGGCTCGATGAAAACGGTCGGCCTGTCAGACCTCAGGCCCTGCTTCAAGAGGCCCTTGGCGCTCTTCGGCCTCGACGGGAGCGCCACGTTTATGCCGACGATGTTCGCGAAGAAGGAAGGGAAGAACTGCGAGTGCTGGGGACCGTTGTGTCTACCGAGGCTGTACTGCGTCCTCAGCACGAAGGGAGCGGTGAGCTTCCCCGCGCTTATGAACTTGACCTGCGCGGCTTGATTCATCAACTGCTCCAGCGCCAACGGCGTGAAGTCCATGTACATTATCTCGACGACTGGCCTTAAACCCATCATGGCGGCCCCAGTACCGAAACCGGCAAGGGCTATCTCGCTTATGGGACTATCTATGACTCTTTCAGGGCCGAACTTCTCAAGCAAGCCTTTGGTCACGCCCATTATGCCGCCCGCGGCGGCGACGTCCTCACCTATTATAATAACCCTTTCGTTTTTCTCCATCTCTTCCTCAAGGGCTTCCCTAATCGCCTCAGCCAAATTCATTTCCATTTCTATCGCCTCTTTTCACCCTCACACAAACCCGTAAAGGGCATCAAACGGCAACACGCCGTCCTTTTCAGCGTACTCGACAGCCTCTTCGACCTCCTTCTTGGCCCAATCGAGGATGGCCTTGAGGTCATCCTCCTTTAATCCATCGCTCAGTAACCTACTTTCCATCAGCTTGATCGGGTCGCGATCCAGCCAGCGGGCAACCTCATCTTGTGGTCTGTACAAGGCCATGTCATAGGGGTTGTGACCCTTCATCCTGTAAGTCACGGCCTCGATTAGCACGGGCTTGCCTTTCCTCACGTCGGCCTCGGCCAACGCGACCGCCCTGTAGACCGAGAACGCGTCGTTTCCATCCGCGACCAATGCCCTAACGCCCAGCGCTTCGGCCCTCTTGGCTATGCTCCCGCCACCCAACGTGTTGGAAGTCTTCGTGTACTCCGCGTATTGGTTGTTCTCCACTACGAAGAGGACGGGCACCTTAAGGTACCACGCCATGTTCAAACCCTCCGCAAAAGCCCCTATGTTTACGGTGCCGTCTCCGAAGAAAGCTATTGCCATATTTCCGTTTCCGTAAAACTTCATGGCGTAAGCCACTCCTACGGCTATCGGGATGTGGCTTCCCACGATAGCGGTGGAGTAAAGTGCACCCTTTTCTGGGTCCATTATTACGTGCATGGATCCAGCTACTCCCCTGGCGACACCGCCTTCTTTCCCGTATAATTCGGCCATCACCTTATTCGGTTCAATCCCTAGCGCCAGGGCATGCCCGTGTCCCCTGTAAGTACCCAAAACCATGTCTCCGGGCTTCATCACACTGACGACCGACGGGGCTATCGCCTCCTCCCCCAAATACAGGTGTGAAAGCCCCCCAAGCACGCCCCTGGTAACGTACAAGTCTTCAGCCGTTTTCTCGAATTCCCTTATCAGGACCATCCTCTTGTAAATCGAAAGCACTTTTTCGCGGGTTAACCCAAATGAGCCGTATTCAGCCGGTAGGATCGTTGGGACGTTGATTTCATCGATCTTGGCCGATTCGACTTCCATTTTTCTTCATCATAACATCGTTATGCCCTTATAAGTATTGCGCAGTGACGGCCACCAAAACGCGGACTTCGCGTCCCCAGCGCCGATTGAGGTTTTCCCGCGATATCTTGCTTCATTCCATGCCATTTTATTCAATGCCATTTTATTCAATGCGCCATGCCATGCCATACTAACCGCCTCTGGCATATGCGGTACATTTCTGGTTAGGACGGACCATTTCTATCGCCCTGCCTATAATCAAGACCGATTGAAAATCCAAGGGCGTCGCTCGAAAAGGACTTGCAACGGCGAACTCCCGTAACGGTTAAATCCGGCGGGCGAAGAAAACCGGGGCCAATAGCTCAGCTGGAAGAGCGCTCGGTTTGCATCCGAGAGGTCGCGGGTTCAAATCCCGCTTGGTCCACTCGTCTCTTGGCCTTTCAGAATTACTGAGACCTTACCTAACTGACCTTGGGACGATAGCACTCTAAGCCTCAAGTTCCACGCTTGTGATAGCAACGGATTTCGGCCGATATCCTTTCAGAAAACGCAACTGCCCCGTGACGCTGA
>JAWDNK010000082.1:0-5841 GCA_046534355.1 Candidatus Martarchaeota archaeon
GCTTTCCCTTGATGTCAAGAAGCTGCTGATCAAGCCAAACTTTGTCTCTACCGAAGTCCCGCTTTCCGCTACCCCCGTGGAAGCCGTGATCGGTACCCTAGATTTCTTCTTAAACGATTGCGACCACGACTTCTCTGAAGTGATCGTCGCCGAATCTCCAGCCGATCGCCCCTTTCAGTACGGTGTGAGGAATTTCGGTTACGATGAGATAAAGAAGCGTTACCCGCGGGTCGAGCTCGTGGACCTAGATTCCTTTGAAGAGAAGGAAATAACTCTAGACGATCTAAAGGGCGAAAAGGTAGAGATACCGGTGGCGGCCCCCGTGATCGATCCGGCTTTCCTGAAGGTCTCGCCCACCAGACCCAAAACCCACGATACGGTTGTAGTGACTTTGAGCGTCAAGAACCTGGTCATGGGGGCGATTAAAAGGGGCTATAAGTGGAGAATGCATAGAGGGTACTTGGCCATCAATTTTAACATCGCTAAAGTCATGAACTGGATTCGTCCTGCCGTGGGCATTATCGACGGCGTCGAGGGCATGGAAGGCAACGGCCCCGTCGGGGGCAAGCGGAAGCCATGGGGGGCGGTGTTCGCCTCGGCCAGTCCCCCCGCGCTAGATTGGGTGGTCACCCGCGCCATGGGCTTTTCTCCCGAAAGCGTGGGTTATTTGTACTTTATGAGGTGCCTTGGGATGATCGACGAAAACGACATCCAGGTGATCGGAGAACCACTCAGCGAAATAACCACGCGTTTCCTCCCCCATGAAAGCTATGCGGAACAGCTTTCTTGGAAGGAGGAGTTGAAGCGGCTCTCGTTGCCGCTCTGCAGCGAAGGGGCGGACTCGGCTGACCAAGGCCGAGATCTCCTGGAATTAGCGAAGCGAGGAAGAGGCCTCCACGGTTTGCGCTGAGCAAGCTATCCTTTACGGCGATCGCTTCACCACCTTGGTGAGTTTACTGGGTTTATCGGGATCTAGGCCTCTTTCCAGGGCCAGATGAAGGGCCAGCAGCTGCCCCGCAACGGCCGTGAGCACAGGTCCAGAAAAATCGCCGGTTTGCGGGGGCACCTCAACGGGCAATTCAACTAGGGGTGCCCCATACGCTTCAGCTGCCTTCCTCACCGATTCGTCCAACTCTCCAACGCCGATGACTGGTGTACGCGGGTCCAACAGCTGCATTGGACCATGAAGGAGCTCCCTGGAAGGGTAGCCCTGCGCGAAGGCCCCCGCCGCCTCCTTTAGCTTAAGAGATACCTCAAGCGCGATGGGATAATTCACGCCGCTCCCCAGCACAAAAAATCTGTCGTAGGACTTAATGGTGTCCGCGGTGCCCGCGATTTCAGCTTCCTTTTCCAGCGTCTTCCTCACGTCTTCAGGTGCCTTCTCCAGCCAGCTGAGCAGCTCCTGAGATTCCGTATCTTCGGGTTTTTTGCTGGCGGCCATAGCCAAAAAGGTTACAGCCTGGGAAAGGAAAGTCTTGGTCGCGGTCACGGCTTCCTCTTCCCCTGCCGGCGTGACGAAAACGGCGTCGGCAAGCCTTGCCAAAGAACTGTTCTCGTGATTCGTAAGCGCGTACACTTCGTGGCCGGCTTTTTTTGCCGCCGACGCCGCGGCCAAGGCGTCGACGCTCTCCCCCGATTGAGATACGACGAGCACTTTCAGGCGTTGCGGGAAAACTCTCGTTAGCAACCCGGGAAGTTCCGAGGCGTGGACAGTCATGCTCGCCACGCCCCCTAGCTTGAAAAAGGCGTAAGAACCCAGAAGACAAGCGTGGTAAGAACTACCGTTGCCACTCAGTATCAAGGGTTTGGCATCCTCAAGGATAGCCCTTCTGAACCGCTCGTCTAGGGCTTTGACGCTTTGAACCGTTCTGCTAAGCGCTTCGGGTTCTTCAAAAATCTCGCGTTTCATGCGTTCCCCCGGCATAACACGTGCTCTCGGCGACTACTTTTACGCCTTACTTTTGTCGATTTTCCTGGGTTAAGCGACCTCGATACAAAGCAAGGGGCTCGACGAGTGGCGGTTGCCCCGGGCAAAGCGCATTGCGTAAGCGCCCTAGGAAGGTGCTGTGGACTACCCCGCCCTCGCGGGCGGGACTCGTGGGTTCACGCGCGCTTACCCCCAGGGGAATACAGAAAGCATTCGCCGGGCCTAGGGCGGGGGCGGGGGCCATGTCGCGTCCCGCCCGCTTTCCACGGGCTGGCCAGGCCAAATCCCATCGCTAACGGGGGCACCGATCGCCCTCCAAGCCCCCAAAAAGACCTGTGATAAGGAAGCTACAAACGCCCTCTCTTCTCTTAAGGGACCCTCCACCTCCCCAACCGGGGGCAAAGTTGAGCGTGAACGCGCCGGGGTTTCCCCTAACAAACAATAGAATGCGGGATAGGAACTAGGCCAACGTCCCCGAAACCCATAATAGCTGAAGCCCACAGACAGTATGGACCTTTCCAGAATATTGGTCGTCACCGCTCACCCCGATGATGAGGTCATAGGGTGCGGCGGTACGCTGAGTAAGGCCAAAGATAAGGGATCCACTGTGAAGGTCATAATTTTCAACCCGGGAGGTAGCTCGGTCAAGGAAGTTAAAGACGAGGCCACCGGCCAGGTGATAAGGCTGACGGAGCTCGATAGGGTTTCTTCATTCCTGGGTTTCGCTCACGAGAGCTGGGCGTTACCAGATGTAATAGATAGGAGGAACGTGGTAAGGAGGCTCGTGGGGGAGATCCGTTCCTTTAAACCCACGGTCGTCCTGACCCACGCCCCTCACGATCGCCATCACTTGCACGCCGCAGTTTCCTCGGTGGTGACGGAGGCCGTCTGGCACGCCACTCAGCTCTACTACTTGGACCTGGGAGCCCCTTGGACTGCAGAGGCACTTTACTATTTCGAAGTCTGGGACCTCTTCACGCAGCCAACCACTCTAGTCGACATAACTAACTACATCGATAAAAAAGTGGAGGCCATGCAGCTTTACGCCTCTCAAATCGAGGCATTCCCTTACATAATCGACTACCTAAAGGCGCTGGCCACGGTCAGGGGACTTCCGGCTAACGTGAAGTACGCCGAGGCCTTCATGAAATCCCCCATACTTCAAGAAATTTTGTGAAGTGAATTCTTTTTCAGCTGTTGCTTTGGAACTTTATTTCCGTTTCGCTGGCGGCGTAATAAGCCCCGAACTCCACGGCGATGGTGGCGCTACGACCGCGGGTCGGGATGGCTTTGAGCTTCAGCTCGTTTTCGTCCTCCCTGAGGAAAGGCTCCGGCATGTAGAACTTATCTTGAGACGTATCCGAGTAGTAGCGGCCTATGGGATGCCCGTTCAGGGAAATCAGGCAAACCACGTCGCCGCTTATCCGAGCGTAGAGCGGGCTTATCTCGGATCCCCGCTTGACTGAAAACTTAACGGTAACTGAGCTAGGCCCTTCGATGGAAATCGGGGATTTTTTCTCGAGATCGCGCTGACCGGTGGGGGCCGCTTCCCTTAGCGAACTTATCTTGTATCCTTCCACTTTGGCGCGCCAAATGGCGTGGGTAACTTTCAGAGGCCCCAGTCCCAGTTCCCCCCTGGCGTTGTATATGGGTATGCCCAACACCACCTCGTTTTGCCCCTCCTTGAATTCCGAATAAATCAGGGCATCGACTTCGCCCTTGCCGTAGTTCCCTTGTCCCTTCCACTTCAATTCACCGTTAACGAAAACCGCGGCGACGCGGTGACGCAGGCCCTTGATCTCCACCGTGCCGTGGCCCCCCGCGCTAGAGAACTTCCCCTTGGCGTAAAGTAGGACCAAAGGTGATGCGGTACTAAGGGTCGGCGGCTTCTTAGACCACTCCTTGGGAATCATTTTCTGTATCTCCGAATTTATCAACTTCGAGTAGCTGTGGGAGGTTGCGATGCCGGGCTGATACCGCGCCCCCAGGTCTACCAGCCCGAACTCCCACTCATTCACCTCTCCCTCTTCTTCGCCCACCTTGTCCAGTAGCACCGGAGACAGCAACCCCGTCTTGAAACCCATGAAGCTGGCCTCGGGCCCGTTGGGGTGACCGGTGGAATGGACGTAGATCTTCGTTTTCCCGCTCACCTCTCCCTCTAGGTAGCCGAACCCGCTAAACTCCCCGCGCTCGCTGCTCACCCAGGCAAAATCGCTGACCGCAAACCCAGCCCTTGCCCTCTCCGGAAGGTTCACCTCGTAGACGTGAAAATCGTGGGCCTCCTCCGCAAATTTGGCGACCCCCGCGTCCTCCAAAGACGCCGCTTCGCTTCCCTTCCAGACGATTTCCTCGACCAAGGGCGCGACGGAGATCTCCTTTGTCTCGACCGCTGCCGGTTTAGCCTCGGTTCTTACCCGTAACTTGCCCATCCCTATGCCCGGTATGTACTCCCCGACCTCCATGGGTACGTAAAGGTTGACCTCGCCGCCCTTTGATTGTATCGTCAGGCCCGAAAGGTCACCCTTTTCTACGAAGTAGGCATCCGAGATAACTGGGTAATCCAGGAACCAAGTCCTCTCGGCCAGCCGCCTTTCTACGACCAACACCCTCTTCACGCCTTGCGGCGTACTAACGGTGCATCCAGACACTTCATTGACGCGCCCCCTTATCTCGGTCTCGTCGGCATCGCAGTTGTAGTGGGAAGAGACTTTTCCGCCGCTTAAGCGCACCCAGAACTCCTCCCCCGGATCGCCGAAGAAGATGGCGTAATCTTGGGAGAAGGCCAACAGGTCCACGTTTGACTCGAGGGAAACGGGCCCGATTTTAAGTCCCTTGGCTTTTACTCTGACGTCCCTGGGCGGGACCCTCACCGAGCCGTTTTCCGCCCGCCACTCCTCATCTGAGTTGTTGATGTAAAACGAGAATTCCTCGTCGCCCTTCGAGCGGACGACCTTCAGCCTGTTTCCCTCTTTTTCCTCGGATTTGAGCTCCGACCCCTCCAGGGCGCCGGCGACCTGAGCTAGTGTCTTGAGCTTGTAATACCTGTCGCTGAGCTCCCCCCATTCCCTGATCGCCGCATCGTAATCGTACGTGGTCGTCATCCAGCGCCCCGCCCAGGGACCGAAGTTCGTGCCACCGTGAAACATGTAGAAGCTTATGAAGTCGGACCCGTAAGCCAGCGCGGTGGCAAAGAGCATCCGGGTCCAGTTGGCTGGTA
The DNA here is from genome assembly GCA_046534355.1 of Candidatus Martarchaeota archaeon. Taxonomy (GTDB): domain Archaea; phylum Thermoproteota; class Thermoprotei_A; order Marsarchaeales; family UBA168; genus UBA168. The sequence continues at coordinate 5,145 of JAWDNK010000082.1, forward strand.
TGGGCCCCCTTTCCGTGGGGAGGGGCTTTAAGAGGGTCGAGAACCAACCCCCTTCGTACTCCATGATCCTAGGAGGTAGGTAGGGCTGCGTAGAAGAGATGTCTTTGATGGCTGAGATCACGGGCTCTAGCATCCAGGGATCGGGATACAGGTCGAGCGTGTCGATGAAATTGGTATTCCTGGCGAACCTGTTAGCGTTGGTGTAGAAGTCAACCGTGATACCCGCCTCCCTCGCCACCTTGGCCAACGCCTCGTGGTAGGGGACGTCGCCCCAGAAGTATTCGTTCTCAAGCTGCAGCGCGATCATGTTCCCGCCCCTCGACTTATCGTACTTGCCCAGCTTACCCAGTATTACCCTGAGCCACCTTTCGGCGTAGCGGAAATAGGAATCGTCCAGCGACCTACCGATGAACCCGTCAGATATGAGCCAATCCGGGTGGCCCCCGTTGTCCCACTCGGCGCAGTCGTAGGGCCCAACCCTGGCTATCACGTTTAAGCCGAGCTGAGCCGCCAGCCCCATGAAGGCGTCCACGTCCTTTTCCCCCGAAAAGTCGAAAACACCTGGCTGCGGCTCGTGGTAATTCCAGAAGAAGTAGCTGGTGACGGAGTTGAAGCCAGCGCGCTTCAGCTTCAACAGCCTATCTTCCCACAGCGCGCGCGGCACGCGCGCGTAGTGGATTTCTCCGCTGGTTATCAT
>JAWDNK010000083.1:0-5728 GCA_046534355.1 Candidatus Martarchaeota archaeon
GCTCAAAGGGAACCAGCAGGAGAACGCCCGCGCAGGGCGATCGTCTTGAAGTCCCTGGGAGGCACTTCAAACTCGACCCTTTCCCCCTCTCCCAGTTTTTTGATCGGCGATTCTACGAGGTCCGTTTCTATGAACTCCCAGTCGCCCTTAGCTGTGAGCGTCACCCTCTTCGGCGTGCCCTCTACCTCTAGCAGTCTGACGATTAATCCATCGCCTTTTTCCCACCTCTTCACCGCGGCGCACAATACATCACCGTCGACCTTCAGCTCGGGTCCCTTCGCGCGCACGCCCACGGGAACGCCCGACGACAGGAACTTGGCTGCGTTCGCCAAGCCAGTTTCGCTTGGCTGAAAAGTCGTTACGGAGTAGGAGAAGGTAGCTCCGCCCTGGGCTGCCTTATAGTTGGTGTGCCAATAGTTGTTCATAACGTACGAAAACACGAGACCCGACCTGGGCACCTGAGAGGGCCACTTCCCCCTGTTTATATCCCCTATCGTCACCAAAGGCGCGTCCCAGCTTTTCAAGAATGCCCAGCCGTGGCGCTTCAGCAGCCCGGAGCTTTTCAGTTCGCCCGAAAGCGCGGTTATGCCGGCCGTGGAGAACCAACCGGCGCACGCCCCCGGCGCTAGCTCGGCGTTGACGTCCGTGAAAGCGCCTGGTTCCTCCACGTAGACTTCCGGACGCTCAAAGTTGAAGGGAAAAGCGAAGTAAAGGGCCTCCTTGTCGTATTCCTCAGGCTTCATTACCTCATTCTTAACGCGTATCTCTTTTTTCTTGGACCCGAGTTCGATAGTCTTGATCACTTTCACGGGGCCGCAAACAGCCTCAACCCTGGCCCTCTTCACACCGGCTCCTTCTTCGTAACCCAACACCCTGCATTTCTCTCTTTGAATAGCGTAATCCTTCCCCTCCAGCGGCTCCCGTACATTTCCGAAGTCCCACCAATTGGTGATGGTCCTCTCAAGCCTCGTGCCCTTTCCACCTTTTACGTAAATGCACTCGTCGAAGTAGTAGTTTTCGTCAGAGAAGACGAACTCTCTCATCTGTTTATCGTAAACGCGCTTGATCTTACCGTCTTTGAACTCCAGCCTGTAAAACTCGTTTTCAAGCACGCCGGGAAATGGAATTGGTTTCAGTTCGGTCGGCACTTTTTCGGTCGATGAAAGAGGCTCCAGCTCGTAGAAGGCGCCATCTTCATAAAACGAGATTTGGTAGGGATAGGGGTTGAAGTAGTAACCTTGCCCCAGTGCCTCTCTCAGATCATTGAGCGGTCTCGTCGAAAACGCGGCCTTGATGGCCCATTGTTTTTCCTGCGCTTCGCAGTGCGGATCGCTTACGCTCTTGGCGTCCCCCCACGTATGCTCATCCCAGTAGATCAAATCCTCCCAGGCGCGCGCGGCGATCGGGAGCGCGTAGGGATCAAGGGCGTGGATCGCTTCGTAGGCTGTGACGAGCCTTTTGGCCTGCAAGCTCTCCGCCTCTTCCAGCGCTGATGAGGCAGCCCCGTCCTCCCAATACGAGCCGAAGTCGCCCTTGATCTCGGGTAGCCGCTCTCCGTACTTCCTTTCCACCAACTCGAAGAATTCTTCGGGAGTGCTTATCCTTACGATTGGGTTTTCCCATTCCTTTTCGTATTCTTTCAGCGTTTCGGCGTACTTTCCATCGACAGGTGAGTTATCAACGTAAACGCCGTACATCAGTATTTCCTCATAAGGGTATCCCCTGGCCTCGTATTGGGATACGAACATACCGATCCCCGCCGCGGCCGTCGAGGGATCTGAAAGAAGGCCGGCCGACATCCCCTGATGGTACCCATTGAAGCCGAACAGCAGCCCGTCATAACCTCCTGAAAACCACGCGAGCACCTTCTTCCCGCTCGGGCCAACCCAGTAAAAGGGGCTCCTTATCTTTCCGTTGACGTGGAGTGGCCCCCTATCCGGGTTGGAGGCCTGTATGTAGTACCTTATACCAGCTCCCGTTAAAGCGCTCACCAAGCCCCAGGGAGCGGTGGGGATATCGTTCAGCGAGGCGACTTTTATCCTTAAACCCTTACCCCTTAGGTGCTCCGCCTCGTATAGGAGCCTAGCCAGCTCCTCGTGGGAGCACAAACCAACCAATACGTTCAGTGGTAGGGCTTGTATGCCGAAGTAGCCGAGCCTGTTTTGCTCCCTAATTGCCTGGTCTTCTTTGTGGTCCACCATCTGGTTAATGACCTCTGCGACCCACTTTACTCCGTTCTGGGCTAGCTTCAGTCCCACTTCAGTGTTCCTTTTGTGGATCTGGGCTACGACGTCCTGCGTGGCCGTGTATCCCCAATCGGTGTGCACGGTCGGTACCAGGTATACTTCAAACCGCCTAGCCGGAGAAAACTTGACGTCGAAGTCAAAACTTTCGTCGTCATCTGCTGAAACGCTGACGTGGCCGTCTCCCCTCATCTTGATCAGGTAATAGGAGTATTGGGGCCTAACCGTCAATTGATCAGGTTCCGCTCCGGTTATCCTCAGCTTTACTTCCTTTCTTTTATCGTTGAATACGACCAGCGCGGCACCCCTCATCCCCTCCTTTGAAAGAAGAGGCGTGGCAATCAGCTCTACCTTCAATTCAATGCCCCTGAGACGTGGGATTTACGCTTATCTATGGGTATCGGAAACTATCGCCAAGCGGGGAAATTGAAAGGCTTAGCACTCCTGTGTCCAAACCTTACTGCGATTGTAACGATTTCTAAAAAATCATTTTTAAGACGCTATTTCGTTTGCCTAACAACGCTTCGAGTTTTTTGGTCGCGTGATCGACGAGGTTTGTGATCTCGAAACCTATGTTCATTAGCTCGCTTTCATCGAAGTAGCTCATGGATTCCGCCCTTGTGACTTCAGACCGTATCTTCTCTAGATCAGCTTTTACCTCCATTATAGCCTTCCGGGTTTCTTCGTCCATCGCGAATAGATCGCGTATTATCCTTTAAATATTGTGCCTTGTAAATGAGGATTTTTAAGTTGACATAAAACCTCGGCTCTCAGAGGCGAGGAGGAGGTCAGCCGCTTCCGCTCGCGGTGCGGTAAACTGCCTCGCCCGCGAGGGCGGGGCTTTGGGGTTCCCAGTTCTTTAGGATGAGGCTTTCATCCCCCTCCGGGCCCCCGCGAACTCCCGACCTCATCCCTCGGCTTATGCGGGGCTATCGGCGTTCGTGGACGCATTTAGGGTACCTCAATCCCTTGCTTCTGAATGGGCAATGTCTCCCCCGTGTATCCCTAGGTTCGTCGCAATCAGTGCCCATACTCGGCTCACCACCCGCAAGGGCGGGGCCTCCGGTATAGTAAAGATGAAAAGCTTTAGAGTGACAGCCGCGATTAAACCATGAATTTTCGCAGGTATCAACGGGGGGATGAAGGGGCGATAGTGGAGGTAATAAACAGGTCCTTTTCTACCTTTAGGACGTGGGGCCTGACCCCGGAGAAGTGGCTTGGATATCAAGCCGATCCCGGTTTCAAGCTAGAAAACGCCTTCGTTGCTGAAGATGATGGGAAGATAATCGGACACGTACAAGTCGTGGAAAGGGAATTAAATTTCGGTAATTTTGTCAAGACGGCTGGAATAGCTAACGTCTGTACTGACCCGGACTACAGGAAAAAAGGAGCCGCTACAGAACTGATGAGTTACGTTATGAAAGAGGCTTCGAAGCGGTATACAATTGCGGGGCTGGATACCGGGTACGGATCATCTGCTCATAGGATCTACCGGAGGGTCGGCTTTTCACCTTTTCACTTTTTCTTGAGGTTTTCGGCCGAGAAATGGGATGCCGAAAGGGCGCTGAGGAGGCTGGACCGCATCTCGGGAGGAATGGGTAAGGCAGAAGAGTTTGATGCCGCATACAAGGAAGATATAAAGCGCATATACGCCGAAAACGCGGGCATCACTGCAGGAGTGAGCAAGAGGACCGATCAATATTGGGAGGAGAAACTCTTCAAAAGAAATTCCTGGCAGACGTTCTTCTATAGGGAATTGAAGCCGGAGGACCTGCTGGTACTGCCAGGAAGGGCCTATTCTTACATCGATTGGGAGGAAGAAAGGCGGAGGTTGTTCGTGAGGGAGGCCATGGCATCGCCGGGTGATGGTAGCGCTTTGGCGGAGATTTACGCCGAGGCGATCCGCAGACGTCCAGATGCCAATGAAGTGGTCGTGGCGGCGCCGGAGGGCGATCCGCTGGTTGACGGCCTTTTGGCCGACTTCTATCGCTTCAGGGAGGGCGGTTCCTACATGTTGAGCCTACTAAACCCCGAGGGCTTCATCCGCCAGGTGGGTCCCCTTAACGGGGTAAGCGCTGACGTGGTAGAACTGAGACTTTATAACGACGTGACCAGCCTGGAGCCGGTCAACGTTTCACTGAAAGACCTGACCCCGACCGATAAGGCGGCTGACGCTAAGCTTGGCATGCATCAATCAACGTTTCTGAGGATGCTGACGGGTCTCCTGTCCCCTCTCTCGGCCATTTACGGGGGCCTGATCGATATCGGCGGCTCTTCCTCAAACATACCGTTTGCGCTGGTCAGCCTCTTCCCTTCCCGGCGCTTTTACCTTTGGCCCTCAGATCACTGGTAAAAATTCATGGGATGAAAACAAACAAAAAAAGAGGGTTCAGATCTCGCTTCCAATTCTTTCGGCCATAGTTCCTGTGCTTAACCTTCGTGAACTGGTCTTTCCAGTTCACCACTGCCGTCGCTGAGATCTCATCTAAGCGCTTGAGGTCATCAGCCCCAAGCTTGACGTCCAGCGCCCCTACGTTATCGTCTAGGTGTTCGAGCTTTGTGGCTCCGATGATCGGGACTATGGTTATGCCGTTCTCGTCTGCCTTTTTCAAGATCCAGGCCAGGGAGAGCTGGGAGCTGGTTATCCCCTTTTCACGCGCCATCTCCCCCAGTTCTTTGACCGCCTTTAAAGTCTGAGGCGTGAGGTACCTCCTGCCTATTTCCGAAACGTATTCAGCCCTAGACATGGGTGGGATCCCGTTCTCGTACTTCCCAGTGAGCACCCCTTGGGCTAAGGGGATATAAGCCATTATTCCAAGGCCGTACTTCTTGGCTATCCAAAACTTTTCGCCCTCTATTCCCCTTTCTATCAAGTTATACGGCTCCTGCATGGATATGAATGGAAGGTGTAGGGAAGCGGAAAGGTTGACCATGTCAACTACGTCCACGGGATCGAAGTAGCTCTCGCCCACGTAATATATCAACCCTTGTCTGACCATGTCGGAAAAAGTTTCCAGGGTTTCCTCTATGGGCGTGTTGGGATCTGGCCTGTGCATTTGATAGATGTCCACGTATGAGGTCTTCAACCTCTTCAGGGATTCCCTTATTTGCCAGCTGATGTGCTTGCGCGATAGCCCCCCGCCGTTGGGGTGGTCTGCCACTTTTCCAAGCACCTTGGTCGCCAGGACGAGAGACTCCCTATCGTAACCTGTCAGGGCGTCTCCCAATATCCTTTCAGAGTTTCCGGCGTGAACGGGATCAACTCCTTGCATTGTGCCGTGGTAAATGTTAGCGGTGTCGAAGAAATTGATACCGAGGTCTATGGCCTTGTGCACTATCTTTTTTGACAGGTCTTCGTCTACTTTTAATACGCCGTACTCGTCTCTCTCGCCTGAAGGAGGAAGGTGCCACGTTCCCAAACAAAGACGTGAAACCCGCAAGCCGCTGTTGCCGAAATTTACGTATTCCATAAGTGAATTCTTTTG
>JAWDNK010000084.1:0-5687 GCA_046534355.1 Candidatus Martarchaeota archaeon
CATCACAATAGTGAAGCGACCGCAGGGAGTCCTGGGCATCAACCGCAGGTTTTATACGTTTCTGCGCTGTTATTTGGTGCCATGATATATGTATTGGTACACCACAGTTGGGAGCCCAATAAAGAAAAGGATGCTCAGAAGTTCTTCGAAACGGTGAAAGGGGCCGTCAGCGCTGGGAAGCTTCCCTCGGGCTTCAAGATGATAGGTGCCTACATGACCAAGGGAGAGGCCTACTGCGTATGGGAAGTCCCCTCGACCAAGGCCCTTACGGACTTCGCCGGCCAATTAAAACCCCCGACCAAGGTCGAGGTAAAAGAGGTATCCAAATACATTTGAAGGTTACAATTCGAAGCCGCTCTGCTCAATGGCTTCCGGCGTTCAAAGCGCGCAACCAAAATTTTTATTTTTCCCTTCTATTCCAGCCGTCACTCCGATCGAAGCGCGTTGATGGGGTTTTTCCGACCGCAACAGCCCCAATTCGCTAAAAGCGCATCGCCCATCCCTCGGTCAAAGGAGCAGCCCAAGCGCAAGAAACGCCTTATCATCTCATCGGAGAAATCGCCAAACGCGCTGAAACTGCTCTTAAGCCCGAGGGCAGCGTTTATGCCACCTAGCGCGCAAAAACGTTGAACTTGCCTTAAAAAGGCGACTCAGCCTGCCGCCGGTGGTCATCGTACCCGTCGGCGACGGTTTCATGCCGGGTTACCAGCAAGATCGACGAACCGGTTTACCTGCTGCGGCTGATTCCAAGGGTAGACGCGGATGCGGTACGCGATCGTCTCCCGCTACCTTCAATCGGCGAGTAACTCAAGTGGGTGAAGAAGCTGAAGGAGGCGGGGCCCCGATCACTCGCGGGCCAGAACGCTTTCTAGCTGCCTTAACTAACCCCCTTTGTGTTGCTATTGCCCGCGCAACCGAATCAGTAAACCTCCAGCTCCGACAATAATTATTCGAGAAAATCTGATCGGCCCGCGAAGCAGGTAATCAGGGCAACCCGTAAAGCAGGGACCTCTTATTCTTAGCCAATATCTTGACCTTTCCTTCCTTCTCGAGCTCCTTCAGCGCCCTCAAAGTGAGACCGTACTTTACTCCAAGAGCGGCGCTCAGATCGTAAGCCGTCTGCACCTTGTTCTTCCTAAGAGTCGAAAGTAAAGCGTTGAAAAGTTCCTGATTCACGTCGTACTGAGATAGAGCTTTCTCTTCTTTCTTGCCCTCCTCTTTTCCCTTTTTACCCCCTTTTTGGCCTTTCTCCTTTTCCTTGGCCTTCTCCTCTGCGGGCTGGGCCTTGGATATCGGCTTCTTTTTGTTACCTCCTCCCATCTTTCCTCTTTTTCAGAATTGATGGGGGCTTTTATGGGTTTCTAATCGCTCACAAACCTCTAACCTTTCTGATAACCTTTCTGACATCCTCCTCCCCCTGGGGCGATGCTTGTCTTTCCCTTGTCGCTCGCTCACCAAATCTTGATCCCGCTCCACACCGACGGCCTGCCCAAATGCCATCTCGCCGCTCCACCGGGCGCTGAAAAGCGCATACGTTTATCTCCTATGGCGGTATGATCAGGTGAACGATGTCGACAGATGGCACCGGCCTTGACCAAAAGGAGATCCTTGAAGCACTAAAACAAGAGGGCCTTTCGGCCTACGCCGCCGAGACCTACCTGACGCTCTTGGAGATAGGCCCGGCCGATGGGAGAAAGCTCGCAAGCTCAACCCGGGTTCCTTTCTCAAAGATTTATTCCGTGTTAAAGGAACTAGAGGAAAACGGGCTGGTGACGAGGGAAGGGTCGAGACCAGCCACGTACAGGCCCGTGGACCCAGCTGAGGCTTTCGAGATGATGAAAAAGAGGAGGATATACGAGGAAAGCGCTCGCCTGGACGCGCTTGCCAGGGCCCTTTCGCCCATGATGACAAAGCACAAAGACGCTGAAACGGCCACGGTACAGGTGATAAGAGATCAAGACGCAGCCTTGGAGCGTGCCCTGAGGCTGATAAAGGACGCTAAGTTCGGCATAAAGGCCATAATTCCGCCGGTTAACGACGAGCAGGCAAAGCTTATTCAGCTCCTCATGCAAAGCCTCGTCAAGACGGGCCTGAAACTCCAGCTGATAGTTGGAGGTAGCTCCATAAAACTCCTGCCAAAGGAAAAGGGTATAGAGGTGAAGACGGTCTCCACCGTTCCCCTCGGCCTCCTATTGGCCGATTCTCACTCAGTTATGGTCCTCATATACCTCGGCTACCTGTCCACGCTTTTCACCGAATCGCCGCCCCTCATAGAGCTCACGGAGCTCGTATTCGAGAAGCTCTGGGAGATCGGCAAGGACGTCGCCGGGGCAGCTTCCCCTCAACGAAGTCAAGGAGTTTCCTTTCAGCTTCATCGTATGGCATCTGAACCGGCGGGTGTTTAAACGTGTAAGCGGAGGCGCTGACCAGCGGCCCGGCCACCCCTCTGTCTAAGGCCACCTTCACTGCCCTTATGGCGTCGACCATGCTCCCGCCGCTATCCGGAGCATCGGTGACGTCCAGCTTCAGCTCGATGGTTACGGGCGTTCCGGCGAAGTACCTCCCCTTGGCCCATATGTAGCAAACCTTCTCGTTTTCCAGAAAAGGTATGTAGTCAGACGGCCCTATCCTCGTTGGCACTGGATAGCTGGTCATGGCCCTAACGGCGGAGGTCTTGCTTTCCCTTTTGTCCTTAAGTCTCTCTTCTTCAAGCATGTTCATGAAATCCATGTCCCCACCGACGTTGAGCTGGTAGGTCTCGTCGATCCTGACCCCCCTGTCGGCCATCAGCTTGACCAACGTTTTGTGGAGGACCGTAGCCCCTATTTGACTCATGACGTCATCACCCGCGACGGGCAGGCCCCTCTCCTCGAACTTCTTAGCCCACCTCTCATCGGAAGCTATGAAAACCGGCATTGCGTTTATGAAGGCGACGCCGGCCTCGAGGGCGGCCTCCGCGTAGGCCTGCGCCGCCCTAGTTGACCCAACGGGCACGTAATTTATCAGTATGTCTGCCCTACTCCTCTTCAACTCCTGGATCACGTCAACGGGAGGATCGCTGGCCTCGCTCACCACCTTTCTCGGATAGCGCCCAAGCCCGTCCAGAGTGGGCCCGCGGCTCACCTTTACTCCCAACTCTAGGTCGTCGTAAAGCCTTATGGTATTGTTCGGTTTCGCGTGAATGGCTTCGCCGAGGTCCCTCCCGACCTTGGCCTCGTTAACGTCGAAGGCAGCGACAAACTTTATGTCCTCTACCCGGTAGCCCCCCAGAACGGGGTGCGCAAGACCAATTGTATCCTTGGTCTTTGAGTAGTACTGTACTCCTTGGACCAGCGCAGAAGCGCAATTACCAACGCCCGCCAAAGCGACCCTGATTTCCGGCATACCGGGATAATATATGGGGATATATATTTATCGATCTAGCATAACGCGCCCCTGGCCCCGCGGATAAACTTAACTCCTGTCTCCTGGATCAATTATGCAAGACGTGTCCCTTCACTTAGCGAAACTCGACGAGAAGGTGTCCACGCTGTTTGTGGGCTTCCCGGACGCGGGCCTAGTGGGCCTTATCTCGTCAACCCAAATAATTCACGATGGGGCGTTTAAGAACGTGGGCTGGATTGACTTGGGGGATTTCATGCCACCGACCGCCATAGTCCACTCGGGGTTACCGTTCTCCCCAATCCAAGTGTACGAGAGAGGCGGTATGGCGGTGATTTCGGCCGAGGTACCCATCCCGGCTGAGGCAGCTAAGCCCGTGGGCGACCTCATAATGGGATTGGCGAGGAAAATTTCAGCCAATGAGATAGTGACCATGGGGGGTCTAGCTTCGGATGACAGATACGAGGAGGAAACCCAGCCCTCGGTCTACTTCGTTTCATCGGATCCCGAGGGTGCCAAGAGGTTGGCGCAAACGGGAATAGCCCCGCTGGAGGGAGGCCTCCTCATGGGTACCTACGCCCACCTGGTCATGAGCGGGTTGAAGGAGGGATTGGCCGTTAATTCCTTCTACGCCAACGCATACCCAAGGATGCCGGATCCAGGGGCCGCGGCGGCGTTGCTGAACGCCATATCCAGGGTTTACCCGATAAAAGTTGATACCGAAAACCTGATCAAGCAATCGGAGGAGATCCGCCTCAGGACAAAGCAGATAATGCAACAGGTGACTTCCTCCGCCAAGCCGGCGGGGTCATTCATGTACACTTGAGGTGATTGGAATGAGCATACGCAAGCCGTCAAGGTTCGAACCGCTGGCTGACCTAAGCGACAGGGGAAGCTACTACCTTTTCACCATCGACCTCCCGCACGTCAACCGCGACGATGTACACATATACTTGGACGGGGACAACCTGGTCGTGCACGCTGAAACCACGTACACCGATGACGAAGGGGCATTCAACCACATAGTCTACGACCGGCAGATATCCATACCCCGCGATGCCGATCCTTCCAGCATAAGGGTTTCCTTCAAGGGTGGTATGCTAAAGGTGACCATGAACAAAAGCACGACCGGGAAAAGGGAAATCCCCATCCGCCGAGGGCCGGACGACGAAAGCAATTCAAATCCGCATAGCCCGATTTTATTTGTTTTAAATTCCGAAAGGTATTTATCCGCACACATGTCAACTCCGAAGGAAGATGAAAGACAACCTGATATATAAGATAGCTCCCAAGGGTAAAGCCCTATTCTTGGCCTACGACCACGGCATCGAGCACGGTCCCACGGACTTCAACGAGATAAGCGTGGATCCCGCTTTCATAATGGATATAGCGGAGAAGGGAAACTTCGAGGCCGTAGTATTTCACAAGGGCGTAGCGGAGAAGTACTACAACGGTAGGGTTCCCCTGATACTGAAACTTAACGGCAAGACCAAGCTAAGGGAAGGCGACCCCGTTTCCAGGGCCGTCTGCACCGTTGAAGAGGCGCTCAGCCTTGGCGCCGCCGCGGTCGGTTATACCGTCTACGCCGGGAGCGACTTCGAAAGGGAGATGTTCACAGAACTGGGCGACATAGTAAGGGAGGCCCACAGACTAGACATCCCCGTTGTCCTCTGGAGCTACCCCAGGGGGCACGCCATAAAAGACCAGTTCGCGCCCGAAGTAGTTGCTTACGCGGCAAGGGTCGGGCTAGAGCTGGGCGCGGACGCTGTTAAGGTTGAGTACACCGGCAACCCCGAGAACTTCAAATGGGTGGTCAAATCTGCCGGCAAGGTGAAGGTTTTCATGGCCGGAGGACCGAAGGCACCCAACGACGAGGCCTTCCTCACCCAGGTTAAGGGAGTCATAGACGCCGGAGGAGCTGGTTTGGCCGTTGGTCGCAACGTCTGGCAACACAAGGAACCGCTGAAGATCTCCAAGGCCCTCAGGGCCATCGTCATGGATGGGAAGGGGGTCAAGGAGGCCATGGCTTTAGCTGGCCTATCCTGAGCACATCGAGCACCCATCAAACGGGCATAAGTCCGCATTCTTTTTTCTCCATTATGTTATGACGTATCAAATTCTATTCTATTTTTTATCATATTATCTTGTCGTATTTTATTTTATTCTTTTGTTTATCGCCTTAGGTTTCCTGCTTCGCATTCGTTTTTCGTTTGTTTTACTTGTCCTCGGCCGGCTTGCCACTTGACGCCGATGGAAGCCCGGCAGGGACAGCGCTGGACCCGTTCTCAGCGCCCTTTCCGTTTCCG
>JAWDNK010000085.1:0-5679 GCA_046534355.1 Candidatus Martarchaeota archaeon
ACGGGGCCGTTTTCATCGTCAACGACAGGGTCGACGTGGCTTACGCCAGCGAGGCCGACGGCGTGCACCTCGGTCACGAGGACTTGCCGATATCCGTGGCCAGGGAGATCCTAGGAGGCGCGGTGATAGGGGCTTCGGCCAGCAGCGTTGATGAGGGGCTGGCCGCCGAGCGGGCAGGGGCCACTTACATCGGGGCGGGGAGCATCTTCCCGAGTTCCACTAAGCCAGAAGAGGGCTTGCTCGGCTTGGAAGGGCTCAAGCGCTTGCTCACTTCGGTGAAGTTGCCGGTCTACGCCATCGGTGGCATAAAGTTAGAACACGTGAAACTCCTAAAGGGATTGGGGGTTCGCGGCGTCGCCGTTATATCCGCGATATTTTCGGCTCGCGATCCCCGGGAACAGGCCAAAAGGTTCGTGAGCGAGTGGATGTCCTCTTGACCTATCCAGGGTGGGGTAGTCAGCGCTAAGTTTGCTAGGCGGGCGTCTGGTATTGGGCCCCCTCTGTCTGTCGCCCGTCTTGTTCCCCACCCGGCCTGGCCGTGGGCGACTTCCGCGCTTTTAGTTTTGCTGAGAGAGTTTTTTGGCGTGCTCGCTCAGCCGCACCGGAACCTCTGGGCTTTCGGAAAGGCTGATGAATTAAACGAAAAGAAATTAAACTAAACCAAACCGAACCGAACCAAACGAAACGAAAAGAAACGAAACCTTTAGAGCGGGGGCAGGGCAGACTAAGGCGATGAAGTTGGCCCTCAGATTCGCTCTTACCATAGCGGGTTCCGACTCGAGCGCGGGCGCGGGCATGCAACAAGACCTCAAAACCTGCACCGCCTTGGGCGTTTATTGTGCAACTGTCATAGTCTCGGTGACCGCGCAGAACACGTTCGAGGTGACCGGCATACATGACCTGCCCGTTGAAATGGTAGAAAAACAGATCGACGCGGTGATGCAGGACCTGCCTGTGATTTACGGGAAAACTGGCATGCTGAGCAACGCCGATATAGTGAGGGCGGTGTCCAGAAAGGCAAAACAATACGGGCTGAAGCTAGTGGTCGATCCGGTCATGGTCTCGAAAAGCGGCGCGGTGCTGCTGAGACAGGACGCGGTCGACTCGCTCAAGCGCGATCTCCTCCCCATCGCCCTCTTCGCCACCCCAAACGCCGTGGAGGCGGAGGCCATTTCCGGATTTAGCGTTAGAACCGTGGCCGAGGCCGGGGAAGCGGCGAAGGCCATACACGCGTTGGGACCGGAATACGTCGTCGTTAAGGGTGGGCACATAGCGGGAGACGAGGTCGTAGACGTCCTCTTCGACGGTAAGAAGCTTAAGTACTTCAAGTACGCAAGGATCGCCACCAAGAACACCCACGGAGGAGGGGACACGCTCTCGGCCGCCCTGACCTCCTATTTGAGCAGGGGTTTCCAGCCCGTGCGCGCGTACTCCCTCGCCAGGGCTTTCATGCAGAGGTCTGTGGAAAAGGCATTGGCCATAGGGAAGGGATACGGCCCCGTGAACCCCATGCACGCGATCAAGGGATTCAGGGGAGATCGCCGATCTCCCAACGGTCCATCCGATAGCAGCTGTCCCAGAACAGGTACTCGTAGTACGCGCCGAGCCTGAAATACCTCTTCATTTTGGTCAGCTCGGCCTCCGTTACCGTCAAACCGTCAACTACGCTAAGCACCTCGGCCACGGCCTCAGCATACGCCTCGCTTGAATACGCCTGAGCCCAGGGCAGGTAAGGGTTAGTGCTGCGCATGCGAGCGATCAGCTCTTCACCCAGCTTGAGGTACGTCCAGTCGCAGGGAAGCAACGCCGCTATTCCCAAATGGAAGGGCTCGGAGGCCGCCGCTGAAATGATGAAGTCGGAATAAGCCCTGCACGTTGGGCATTGCACGCGATCCTTCGCCTCAAGGCCTAAGGCCGTCGTCAGAGACGAGTGCAAGGCGGTTTCAACTTCGTTTGTAGCCCGCTTCAAGAGGAGAAGTCTACTTTCCGACGAGGGCGCCTTGGCGGCCAAGTAAGAAAGGGCCTTGACGTAGGAGTCGAGGTAAATCGAGTCCTGCGCCAAGTAGAACCTGAACTTGTCCGCTTCGAGTGTGCCATCGGCCATTTCCTTCAAGAATTCGTGAGAGAGTATGCGTTCGTATATATCGGAGGCCGAAGACCAAAGCTCTTCGGATATCTTCACGCGTTAACGTGATCGCTCGACTTAAATGTTTCGCGGAAAACTCGTAGACGGCCTTCGGCTTCCAATCGCCGCTCGCGCGTTCATAAAGCGCGGCGTTGAACGCTTCGCTAGAGGGGTGGACTATCCCCTCCCAGTGGAAGCGGAATTTCCCCCTTTTGGTCCCGGCATCGTCAAAAACGCGCGATCTGCGTCTTCTCTCGCGATTTTTAGGCGTCGGCAACAGGTTTATCTGAAGCTACGATGCGGGTATGGTATGAAAGGATACACCGTTATGGGCGATTTTTCGCGCTTCGAGGAGGCCATAAGAAGGGGATTCATGCTCCTGCTGGTCACTGGTACTACGGACACAAGCCTCATCCCAGGCTTGACCATTGCGGGGGCTAGCCCAGATCTAACCCACTTTACACCCGCCGCCGACGCTGAATACCTCATCTTTGGGAAGACGAAGAGCGTGCCGGGGATACCTGTAACGCCTGACGGTAAGCCAACGCCCGCCATTTTGACCAGGTCCGCCCTGTCGGTTATCGACGCCGGAGCGCTCGTGGTGAACGCGGGCACGCGGGTCAAGCCACTGGTCCCGATAGTTGAGTTAGGGGGTTCTCCCGGGAGGGACATAAGGACGGGGAGCGCGATCGACGAGGGGATCGTAAGGCAAGCAGCGGAGAACGCCCGCGAGCTGGGAAAGAACCTGGGAAAGCGCTTGGCAAGTCTGATCGTTGGGGAGTCAATCCCTGCCGGAACTACGACGGCCATGGCTTTCCTCGCCGCCATGGGGTACGACCCTTGGGATAGGATGTCCAGCGCATCTCCGGAGAACCCAAAGAAGCTAAAGACGGAAATCGTGAAGGAGGCGCTCATGGCCGCGGGGATCAGGGGCGCGGTGGCCGACCCTGTGGTCGCAGCGGCCAAAGTCGGGGATCCGGTCATACCGGCAATTGCCGCTATTGCTGCGGGGGCTGCGGAGGTGGGGTCGGTGGTCGTGCTGGCCGGTGGCACACAGATGGCTGCCGTTTTGGCGTTCCTGCGGGCTTACGACGCGCGCTCGCTTTCGCGGGTTTCTGTGGCCACCACCCGTTGGCTGATAGAAGACCGTACCGCTGATCTTCGGGGACTGATACAGCAGGTTAGTGATGTGCCCTTGGCTTATTCTCTTCTTGGCTTCGAAGAAACGACACCACGCGGACTAAGGGCGTTTGAAGCCGGTTTCGTCAAAGAGGGAGCCGCAGCGGGCGGGGCGCTGGTGGCGGCGGCGGTCTTGGGGATCCCCCTTGAGCGTCTCAAAGAGCAAATAGTGGGAGATTATCTTAGGGTCTTGGGAAAAGCTTGAAAGCGCGCCCTAGAAGCTGAGCAAGCATTTGAAAGGGCTTTGATCACCGAATCATCAGAATCTCATCGCTTTCCTCGAGCGTCCATCCTGCTTTCTCTTTCTTAGTCAAAGGGCTGATCTTAGTTCCGGCGCGAATGGCCGCCGTCGCGAACGCGGAAGCGAGACCGTAACCGGACGCCAAGGAGGTAAGCATGGCCTGAGTAGGCAAGCACGCAATTTCGTGAGCGAGTTGCTCGGTTTGCCTTAAACTCAATCCGTCCCTTCCCTCGTTTTCTTATGCGGGCGGCGTAGAGCGCCAATCCCTCATTTCCTGGCGCCGGCTAAGTGGATCGTTACGTAGGTCGCTATGTAAATCGCCGAGATTGTGAGCGCGATAAGCATCCACCACCGGTTTGCGTAATCGAACGAGCTGTTCAGGACATTGCTACCGGTATAGCCTAAGTATAGGAGCAGGGCGAACTGGGAGCCTTCACCCGCTAAATTGGCGGCCGTGAAAAGCACCGGGTTCATGTCTAGAGTCCCCGCGGCCAAGCACGATAGATCACCTAGTTCTAGGAAGTAAGTTGAAAGGAAGACCGCGAACACTCCGTGTTTCTCTATCCAATCGTCCGCTGCTTCCAGCCGGCTTTCTGATACGCCGACGCGTGACAACGCTTTCATCAGAAGCGATCTGGCCACGTAGCGCCCGCTGAAGTACTCCACTTCGTCCAACACCAGCGCTGACAGCGTCAACACCAAGAGAGTTTTGTATATGTTGAAGATCCCCAAGGAGCAGAGGTAGCCGTAAAACGGAACCAGCACGTAAACCGGTATGGTTGAGAAGTTCAGTATAAAGAACATGCCCAAGTAGCCCGTTTTTCCAACGAAAGACAGCGCGGCCTTTTCCTTTGCTATGATGGCCCCCGCGTGGATGAGGTTGAAGTAACCATTGGCGAGGCCGAATGAAGATACGATGGCTGTCAAGATCGCCAAGACGAAAGCGTAGTGCGCGTAACGGGAACGGTCGTCTCCTGGGTTTCCGCCTTGAAGGCCGTGAACGGGCGATTAACTTCACCTTGTTCGTTATGCCTCGCGTGTTTAAGTCGTTCGCCTGGCTTTTCAGAAGCAAGGCTTATTAATGGTTAGTTTGCGCCAATTAGGTTAATACGCACAGCGATGAAGAGACGGGAAATCGGTCTAGCGTTCATCATAGCAGTTGCGATTGCTGCGTCGATCTTGTCGTTGCCCGAGTTTCTCGAGCCCTTTGCTAAGCTGACCTTGGAACGGCTTGGCCCTTATTGGAGCTTGGCTGTCTTCGTCGTGGGATTGGTCGACGGCCTAGAGCCGGACGAGGACTCTTGGCCCGTAACGCTCACCTACGCGATGATGCAGCGCAGCAAAAAGGGCGTGCTGGTGGCCGTTTCCGTCTTTGCGGCCGCGCTGACTTTGGTTTGGACCCTCGTCAGCTTGCTGGCAGGCATGGCATTGTGGCACGTGAACTCTGATGCGTTGGCACCCTACGCCGACGTGTTGCTGGGCATCACCATGCTTGCGGCCGCGTACGTCCTGACGCGGCGGGCCGATAAGTCAGTCGAAGCGCGCGACGGTAAAGCCGAGAAAGAAGTCGCGATCGCGGACCTCAAGGTGATTTTGGTCCACGGCATAGTAGCGGCGTTCGGGGGAGGGGGGGACGTAATCATAATCCTCGTGATTGCCGCTGCGTTGGCACCTTTCATTGGTGCCTCGCTACTTTGGGTAGTGGGCCTGTTCTACGGGGCTGGGTCTTGGATGTCGCAAATGGTCGTCGTCTCCGCGCTATGGGGGGCCACAGGCAAGGCCGCCGAGACCCCGGAGACGATGGCGAGGGCTGGTAGGTTGGTGCTTCTGTTTTTGGGCGTGTTCACGTTGGCGCTTGGCGTTCTCCTCATGGCTGGCCTCTGAGCCGAGGTCAGTCCTCCCCTTCTCTCCCCCCTCCCCCCCGAGCTGGTTTGACAGAAGAGCGGCAACCCTCGCCCTTCAAGACGGGAAGGAGGTCAGCACGGGAGCTTCGCGAGGCTTAAGCGCTCGCGCCCTTACCTACCCGCAGAATTGAAGTTATCCTTGGACCAACAAAGGAAGTACGTTTACGGGAGGCTCGGCGAAGCCGACGGACAAGTCATTGCCTCGAGCGGCATAGGCGAGGATGCGGCGG
>JAWDNK010000086.1:0-5675 GCA_046534355.1 Candidatus Martarchaeota archaeon
AAAGAACTGGTCGACTTCGGCCGCTTCGACGTCCTTTGGTTGCAGGAAGGGATTTATGATCCATCGGTTAAACTCCTAAAGGGGAAAACCGTCGCTTGGAATAGGTGCATGATGAAAGAGTACAAGAGGTTGATGAACAAAACGCCCATTTGATGGACTAACCTCCAAGCCGGCCCTCTTATCCCGAAATCTTCTTTTCGCGAGTGCCATAGCACCGTGTAGCCGGTTCACATCTTACCCTGTTCTTAAGGTTCAAACTCGATTTTAGCTAGCGGCTTTACTGAGCTCCTTTTAGGGGAACGCTTTTTTGCTGCCCCCACGAGATGCCTAAGCCTTACCCCCCGAGCGGCATGTGGCCCTTCTGTGTTCTCTAGAGCCCCAAGAGGTCGGTCAGGACCTCGCCAGAGCTCAAGCTGGGCAAACCCTCGAGGGACGCGGCTTTGTCGTAAAGTTTACGTAGGGCCTTTGAGCTTGCGGAAACCGCGCGGAGAGGATCTTCTCTGTAGGGAAATATATCAAAAGAGTACCACCCCTCATAGTTGTACTTGCGCGTCCAGTATAGCATCTCGATGAAGTCGACGCGGTGGACGCTCCCGAATATCAAGTCGTCATCTCCCTGGCCGAAATTGTCGTTCAAGTGCAGGTGGAACAACTTTTTCTTAGACGCGGCCAGCGAAACGGCTTTCGCCAGCCCCTCTCCCGCCATAAGAGAATGTCCCACATCGATCGTAATCCCAAGGTTGTTCCTATTAGCCTCGACGACCATCAAGAGCGCCTCGCCCAAGTTGCCCGGTACTTCGTGAACCCTGGGTTCCCTGGGCTTGTACTCAAGCGAGATTTTTACGTTCGGTTCGCGGTTGGCAGCTTCGGCGAGAAATTCCACGGATCTTTCCCAACTCGAAGCGTAATCGACTTGAAATGGGTAATCAAATCCGTCTTGGCCAGGCCAAACGTTTACCACCGCTCCAAACTCCTTGGCGAGTTCGGCTGCCCTAGATACTTCGTCCAAGGCTTGCTCTCTCAGCTTCTTATCGTCTACCGACATCGCCCCGTACTTCCACTTGGGGTCTGAAAAAAGGTCCACGCCAACCGAAGAGACCTTAAGCCCTTTTTCCCCGGCCGCAGATATCACATCCTCGACTGGGAAGCCCGGAGAGAGATTGAATTCTATCCCCTGCACGTCGCGCAGGTCTGTCACCACTTCCCTCAAGTCAAAAGGACGCCTGTACCCGTTGACGGCGAACCTGTCGTTCATGGAACCGAACGCCCATAGTCCCACGGATACTTTCATGAATAAGGGGGCGTGGGCAGCTTTAAGCGTATTATTTTTCTAAAATCGAGAGACATGCCGACAACACCATAAAAGCGAAAGCGAAACGCAAGCCACCGCAATAAGAAAGACGCCCGGTGATCATTTAGTGGTCAAGTCGCGCCGCCCCAAGAGAAAGGATTCAGCCTAGGCCATCGCGGCCAAAGGAGGGCGTTTCATGATCGGCTTAATAGGGAAACCTCGGCAGAGCCACACCAATAGCCCCCGGCATTCCTCTTCTAGCGCCGTGAAGTGTTGATCCCTTAAGTAATTGACGCCGTAAACGTCGCTGTATATCTTTTTTATGAAACGCAACAAGGCCTCACCGCTGAGCTCGCAGCGCGCGGTCAACGGTTTTGCACCGAGGTTCATCCGTACCCAGCCATCGGATATCGGCGGCTGGTAGTAATTAACGGGCAATTTGCGGAACCCGTTGCGTTCCCAAAATCCGGCCAACGCGTCCTCGTACTCAGCAAAGACGAACTCTGCACCGACGTCCTTTGAAATACGGGTCAAGGTCTCAAGCACTTTTCTCACCATGGTGGTCCCGTATCCCTTGCCCCTTTCGCTGGGCTTAACCGCCAGGTACCAAATCACCGCTCCCTCGGGAAAAACGGCGAATCTTGCCATCGAAATCGGCTCCTTTCCCCGCCTCAGCAATGCCAGCGCGGGCACCTTAGTTGAGCCCAGAGAGCGCTCGAAAATCTCGGGGCTGACCGCCACGCTCTTGTCCTTGAAGGATTCGCGATAGATGGCCACCGCATCCTCAAAGTCTTCGTTCTTTTCTCTAATCTCCTCATATCTCACGGGTTCTTCCAGCGTCGGTCCGCCTTTATGAAAGTCAAAACGAGTTCCCTCCTCCGCGGCCTTGTGTCGAGCTCAACCAGGAAGACGCTCTGCCAAGTACCCAACGCCAGCGATCCCCGACTTACGGGTATTAGCAAGGATCTATCCAGCAACAGAGACCTCACGTGCGAGCGACCGTTGCCGTCTCCCCACGTGGTATCATGCCTATACCTGGCATCAGAAGGGGCGCTCCTCTTGATGAAATCCCTTATATCCTCGATGAGGGCTGGGTCGTCCTCGTTTACGTAAAGCCCAGACGTCGTACTCTTGAGGAATACGTGTAATAAGCCGCTCCCTAAGCCGGAGACGCTTTGCTGGAGTAGATTTGTTACGTTAACTACGTCCAGTTCGCCCTTGGTTTCTACGAAAATCGACTGCATAAATAGCTGGATTAACAGGAGAAAAAGCTGTCGCGCCTCCTACCGCGCACTCCCAGCCCAAAACGAGGCGTCTAATCACCCGCAATCCCAGGCAATACCCCATTATGAGGTGATTTCACAGTCAGACCACCAGGAACACGTAGAGGACATAAACGACCAACAAAGGTAACGCATCCAGCTTGCTGAGGTCCGCGCCCCTTCTCATGAAGACGTATAGCAAGGCCGGTGAGATTAAGGCGAAAAAAGCCGAAGACAATACCGCCGTAGTCGGTTGCATCGCGAGGTCTCCGCTGAGCGCGCCCATAACCCCGAGGCCCAACAACGCCTTGGCCGTGTTGGACCCCAACACGCTTCCAAGGGCCATGCCTTTATCGCCCCTTCCCGAGGACAGCAGAGAGATCACGATCTCCGGAAGCTCTACGCCTATTCCCAGTATCAGCACGCCCACTATGAAATCAGGTATAGCAAACGCGGCTGCTAATCCCAGCGACGCGTCCACTGAGTACTCCGCTGAAACGTAAATCAGCAGCGACGAGAGCACTAGCATTAACATCATGCCGACCAGTTTCCTCTTCCCGACGCGGTTCGGCGGGTTGTTCTGGTCCATGGCCTCCCCTCTTGCGATGTAGTAAACGTAAATCGTGTAACCGGCCATCAGAGCTAAGCCGGTGTACCTGTCCAAAACTCCCCCGAGCAAGAGAAAAACGGCCGCGGCGCTGGATAAAGTGGAAACGAGGGCCTCTCTACCTCCCAACGAACCCTTGGAAGAAATACCCCCCTTTACCAGCACCAAGAGCGAGGGCACGAAAGTCGTCACTACCACCGTTGAGCCCAACAGAGTCCCAACGCCGATCTGGGGGGCGCCCCTCAACGAAGATATGGCCCCCGTGAGAACCTCTGGTGCAGCAGTTGATATGGATATGAGCACGGCTCCCATGGCCTCCCGCGACCACCCCGCGTACGAGGCAAGGGCTCTCGAGCCGCGTATCAACAACTCACTCGACAAGTAGAGAGCCGCCATGGAGAGCAGCAACACGAAACCGCTGAGCAGGGGTCCCGTTTCTTACCTCCTCTCGTCAATCCCGTCTGGGCAAATTAGCTTTACCCCGCTGACGTTCACGTCGCTGCGATAAAACTTTCAACCAGGCGACCCAGGTGGCTCGCACCTTCCTTCTCCCTTCTGCCTAGTCATGGCTGGCCTCGATCACCATCGCGTACGGGCAAAAAGCCAAGAGGCCGCCCTCTTCGCGGCCTGCCGAGGACAACGGGATAAGGGTCCCCTCCAGCAATCAAGAACTCCTGGGCGTGGTGGTCCCCGTCCGCCCCGGGTCGGTTTCCTCTGATTCTGTCTCGCTTTCCACACCGGCTTTATCGAGCCTGAGTTGCCAATCAGGCCTGATGTTGGCCCGGGGCTTTATTAGCTGGGCCTGAAGCCGGACGTTTCTAGCCACTTCTTTGAACTCCTCAGAATGGTAGGCCTCCAGGACGCCCTCATCCATCATTTCAGCCATGTCAGGATCTATGGGTATGCGTCCCAAGAACGGAACGCCGTGCCTCTTGGCCTCTTCCTCGCCTTTCGGCTGGCCGAAAGGATATATGACATCCCCGCAAGGGCACTTCACGAAAGCCATGTTCTCCACCAACCCCAGCACGGGTACCTTCACCTCTTTAGCCATGTTGATGAACTTGCTGACGACCATGTTGGCCACGTGCTGAGGTGAGGTCACGACGACGACCCCGTCTACCGGTATGGACTGGAAAACGGTAATGGCCGCGTCGCTAGTACCAGGTGGGAGGTCGATAACTAAGTAGTGGAGCTTGCCCCAGGCGACGTCCGAATAAAATTGCTGTATGGCCTTGGTCACCAGGGGTCCTCTCCATATGATTGCGCCTTCTGGGTTGTCGAGGAAGAGGTTCATAGATATGGCTTTGATGCCGTTTGCAGTTGTGAACGGCAATATCTTATTGTCCACGGCCATCGGCGGCTCCTTGGCTAAGCCCAATGCCTCGGCGATGCTTGGCCCGGTTATGTCAGCATCTAAAACCCCCACCTCAAAGCCGGCGCGGCGCAGCTCGATCGCTAACATGGCTGCCACAAGCGATTTCCCCACTCCCCCCTTACCCGAGCCGACGGCGATTATTTTCAGTATGTCGCCGTGTCCGTAGGCAGGCACGTTTGAAACGGTGCTGTAAGTGGACCCGTTCCCGTACCTCTTTCTAACGATTTTGGTAACCTCGTCGAGTTCTTCCTTGGTCATCACGGTCGTCTTCACTTCTACGCTCGCCGCCCCCATTTCCTTCAAGGCTTTTTCCACGTCCTCGGTTATGGTGTCGGTCAACGGGCACGACTCGGTAGTCAAAGCGATAGTGATGCTCACGATTGCACCCTGGCCTTCACTGCCCTCTTGAATCTCGACGTCTTTCACCATTTGCAGTTCGGTGAGACTCATGTTCAACTCCGGGTCCATGACCTTGGAGAGGACCCTTAGGACGTCATCCTTTGTGAGTCCCAAAGCTTTAACACCGTTATAGTGAGCCCATGACCGTTAAGCTTTTTCCCGCTCAGAAGCTAGGATGAGTAGCTCGATGTCTCGGGGTATCCCTTTTCAGAAAAAATGAGAAAAAATAACAACGGGGAGTTACACGGTCAACCAACGCTTCAGGAGTCGGAGATTTACCTTCAAAAAGGGGGGAATCGCGTGAACGGCGTTTTCATCTCGTGGGAAGAGCCTTCATATTTCTGCACCAGAGACCCTTCCGTGAGGAATGTGTAGTTTACCTCTTCACCTCTCTACTGGCGGAAATGAAACCCCATGTCCAAGCCGACCTCTTGTAGGTATTGTGAAGGGGTATGAGCAAGGAATATGCGCTGCCCGTGTAGCGCGCAGCCCTGAGCGCGTTTAAGAGGCCCGAAAAGGCCGCGACTGGGGGGCTGAACTTCCACGGCGAAACGGTACCCGGGTACTTCCTCGCCACAGCGAAAGCGCCCCGCCCCCACCAGTAATACTCCTTCCACAGACCTTTCCACGAGGAGCGAGCGGCGTGGTAGACCCATGCGTCGGGATTCACGGCGAATTTCCATCCCATCTTATTCATTGACCTGGTGATCATGGCGTCTTCGGCCGCGACGCGGAAGGCCG
>JAWDNK010000087.1:0-5671 GCA_046534355.1 Candidatus Martarchaeota archaeon
ATGGTAGCGTGAAGATGCGCATGTACGTTACAGAACTGGAGGCTCAAAACGCGGCCCGACCGGTTGCGCCGAGTCCGGAGCGCGAAAATCGCTCATCGCCCGATGGGATGCCTCGGCCGAGATTTGAACTCGGGTCTGCGGCTCGAGAGGCCGCCATACTTGACCGGGCTATACCACCGAGGCCCTGCTCAATAGGTATTCTCGATATAAGCTTTTACGCGCGCCCCCCCTCGCAGCGCCCGCCCATGGGCCAAAGCACCTAAGGGGACGCATCCCGGCCCGATAGCGCGGGCCGGAGGTGGGCCAGCCGTTAAAGCGCGATTTCACTTTCAGGGAACCCCGTAATTGCTTAATAGCGAGTAGCGAATATAAGTGAAAATGAGCGAAGAAGAAGGCGATGAGGGCGTCGAGGTACCCGAAGACAGCCCCGTGATTAAGAAGCTCATGGAGCTGGATGGGGTAGGGGAGGCCACGGCCCTTCGCCTTTACGAGAATGAGTATACTTCTTATGAGAGTTTGTCCATAGCGTCGGCCGAGGAGCTTTCGGCCGCCACGGGCCTGAGCGTCGCGGTCTGCCACAAGATAATAAATTCAGCTCGCGAAAAGCTGAACATACAGATAATAACTGCGGATGACCTGGAGAAAATGGTGCAAAACCGCGGCAAAATAACTACCGGTTCTTCGCAGCTGGACGACCTTTTGGGAGGTGGCGTGCCCGTGGGCGAGGTCACGGAGTTCTACGGGGAGGGAGGATCGGGTAAGACGCAGTTGGCGATACAGTTGGCCGTCAACGTCATGCTGCCAAAGGAAAAGGGTGGTTTGGATGGAAATCCCTTCATAATAGACTCGGAAAAGACGTTCAATCCCAAGCGCTTCAGGGAGGTGGCCGCGGCTGCGGGGCTTGACCCAGATGAGGCCCTGAAGAGGACGCGGATTTACGTGGCCAGGGCCACGGACGACCAGATGGCCACCGTGGAAAAGATACTGATGGACCCGGACAACACGTTAAAGGCTTGGAACACCAAGTTGGTCGTCGTCGATAGCGTCATAGGTTTCTTCAGGAGTTCGAAGCAGTTCCAGGGTAGGGAGCACTTGGCCGACAGGCAGCAGAAGCTGAATCGGCACTTGCACGACCTCACGAACTTGGCCGACGTCTATAACGTCGCCGTTGTGGTAACAAACCAGATAATGTCGAGGCCAGACGTGTTTTTCGGCAATCCGAATACGTCGGCCGGTGGCAACATAATGATGCACGGGCCGAACAACAGGATTAACTTGAGGAGGAGCAAGGGGGGACTGAGGATAGCGCACCTCGTGGATAGCTCCTACCTTCCCGAGGGCGAGGCCGTCTTCGAAATCACGCCTCAGGGGATAAGGGATCCCAAGAAGCGATCTGCAGGGGTGATCGCGAGCGCCCCTCAAGGGGTGCTCAGGAAGCTGGATTAGGCCGTCATAGGACAGGTTTATTTTCTGCGGGATCACTCCTTTTATGGAAGAGGAGGAAGGGGAAGGGAGCGAGGTAATAGAGTCAGAGGAAAAAGAGGAGGAAGGCGAGTTAGCCCGTTATAACGAGTCGCTTCCCGAGCCTCCCGAGGGGAAGAAGGTTTACCTCTTATCCGTTGAGTATAACGCGCAGAAGCGGAGGGCTTACATGAAGCTGGTCGATGAGGATGGCAACGTCTACGCTTACTATGACCGCACTAACCACAAGCCTTACCTGATAACCGATGTCCCTCCTGATAAGATCAAGGAGATCCCGCAAATAGCTGCGAGCAAGGAGTTCGTGGATGCCGTCAGGATAAAGAAATATAACGCGTTGACCGGCGAGTACCTTCAGCTCACAAAGCTCATGGCGAACGACCCGTTGGCCATAGGCGGGAAGCCTAACTCGTTCAGGGAGATATTGCCGAGGGTTTGGGAGGCGAAAATAAGGTATACAAGCTGCTACACTTACGATATGGGTTTGCTTCCTGGTATGCCCTACATGGTATACGACGGGAGCATACGCCCATATCCCAATGACCCGACCCCTGAGGAAGAGGAACAGCTGCGCGCGATATTCGCCGGTGAAAACCCGGACTACGTGTCTGAAGCCTTCAAGTACTTCCCGCTCCTGGTTTCCCCCGTCCCCGACGTCAAGCGCGCTGCGCTGGACATCGAGGTTTACACGCCGAGGGAGAACCTGGTGCCAAACCCTGATGAGGCTCCCTTCCAGGTGATCTCGACCGCTTTCTCAGGCACGGACGGCAGGAAGCTCGTCTACGTGCTTTACAGGGATGAAGGGGAGATGCCCAGGGCTCCGTCCCCGGATCTGCCTCCCGATGCCGTAGTAGAAGAGGTCAGCAACGAGGTAGAGCTGTTGAGGAAGACCTTCAAGACCATGGAGGAATATCCCCTCCTCCTCACCTTTAACGGCGACAACTTCGACCTGAACTACCTTTACCACAGGGCCGAGCGCCTCGGTATGTCGAGAGAAGAGATACCCATAACGCTGACCCGTGATCAGGCTTACATCGTCAACGGTTGGCACGTGGACCTCTACAAGTTTTTCAAGAACGCCGCCATACAGGTTTACGCGTTCGGGGGAGCTTACAAGGGCTTCACGCTCGACGAGATAACTAAGGCGCTCCTCAAAAAGGGAAAGATAGAGGTCCCGCCCGCTCTTCACGGGTTGACGTCGGGTCAGCTGGCGGCTTACAACCTCAACGACGCCGAGATCACTTTGGAGCTCACGACCTTTCAGGACTCCTTGGTCATGAAGTTGATTTTTCTCATCATGAGGATATCGAGGCTGTCCGTGGAAGAGGTCGTCCGCCTCGGCATAAGCGGGTGGACTCGGAGCGCGATTTTCGCCGCGCACAGGGAGAAGAACTACTTGATCCCCAACCAAAGCGACCTCGCCGTCAAGGGTACCGTTCAGAGCAAGGCGGTGATAAAGGGTAAGAAATACCAGGGCGCCATAGTGATCAAACCGACGACCGGCATTTACTTCGACGTGGCGGTAATGGACTTCGGTTCGCTTTACCCGTCCATCATAAAGGAATATAACCTGTCTTACGAAACCATCGATTGCCCTCACCCTCAGTGCAGGAGCAACAAGATACCGGGCACGGATCACTGGGTCTGCACCATATGGCAGGGCATATTTTCAACCTACGTTGGCCTGATAAGGGATTTCAGGATAAAGTGGTTCAAGAAAAAAGCCAAGGAAGCTACGGATCCCCAGTCAAAGGTTTGGTATGACGTGGTGCAGAGGGCCCTGAAGGTTTTCATAAACGCTTCTTACGGCGTCCTCGGGGCGGATACCTTTCCCCTTTACACGCCCTCCGTCGCGGAGGCCACCACGGCCATGGGTCGCTACGCCATCACCGAGACCACGAAGAAGGCGCAAGCCATGGGTATAAGGGTCCTCTACGGGGACACGGATAGCGTCTTCCTTTACAAGCCTTCCGAGTCCCAGTTGGAGCAGTTGTCTGACTGGGCGGAAGACACCCTTAGGATAGGGCTGGAGGTCGATAAGAGGTACAGGTACGTGGTTTTCTCAGAACTGAAGAAGAATTACTTGGGGGTAACCCCCAACGGGCAGGTCGACGTCAAGGGTCTTCTCGGAAAGAAGAGGAACACGCCGGAGATAGTCAAGAAGGCGTTCTACGAAATTTTGGCGGTGCTCGCCAAGGTCCAGGACGAAAAGCAGTTTGAGCAGGCCAAGGAGGAAATAAAGAGGATAGTCAAGGACGTATATCACCGCATACAAAAGAAGCAGTTCACCCTTGACGAGGTGTCCTTCAACGTTATGCTGAACAAGAACCTTTCCACCTACACCAAGACCACGCCTCAGCACGTCAAGGCGGCCAGGATGTACGTCAACGCTACGGGTAAGCCCTTGGGTCCCGGGGAAGTGATTTCGTTCGTGAAGGTCAGGGGAGGAGAGGGGGTTAAGCCAACGCAGCTGGCGAGCGTTGAAGAGGTAGACGTGGATAAGTACGTGGAAAGCCTCAGGACGACGCTGGAGCAGATCCTCGACGCGCTGGGGATAAACTTCGACGAGATAATAGGTGTGACGGACCTCTCTTCCTTCATACAGTTCAAGCGAGGTGGGCGTCGCGCGCGTGCCCATGCCCCGCGCATTTCCGCGGGGGCCGATCGGATTAAAAGGGGATGCCGTTTATACGCGTGGCCTCGAATGGACTTCGACGAAAAAGCGGAAAAGTTGGGCATAAGGCTGGACCAAGCTCCCAAACCTCTGGCCAGTTACCTCCCCTACTCGTTGGTAGGGGGAGGGGAAGCGGGAGACCTCCTCTTCATATCCGGCCAACTCCCCTTGGAGGGGGGTAAGGTGAAGTACGCGGGCAAGGTCGGCAAGGACCTAACGCCCGATGAGGGGGTGGCCGCCGCCAGGCTTTGCGCGATCAACGTCCTAGCCGTGGCGCGCTCGGCTTTGGGAACGCTCAACGCGATCAAGAGGGTGATAAGGGTTGAGGGTTTTGTGAACTCGGCGGAGGGGTTCAACGGACAGGCGGGCGTGATGAACGGGGCTTCCGACCTCTTTTACGAGGTCTTCGGGGAGGCAGGGCGCCACGCTAGGTTCGCCGTGGGCGTGAACTCCTTGCCCTTGGACGCCGCGGTAGAGGTCGCGTGCGTGATGCTCGCTGAGCACCGCTCCCCGCAGTAACCGGCTTTCCGGTTTAGAGAACAAAAAAATTTATTTGTTCGCGCTTTTCTCCTATCAACATGAAGAGTTCAAACGGCAACGAGCTGTTGGTTGAAGAGCTTAAACAAGTACCCCTTTATTCTCAGCCCCTCGAAGTGGTCGAGAGGAAGGGGATAGGGCATCCCGACACCATTTGCGATGGCATAGTGGAGGAGTTCTCTCACCAGTTGGCGGCGGCTTACTGGAAGAAGTTCAACGACATTTATCACTACAACGTGGATAAGGCGTTTCTGAGGGCCGGCAGGGCGGAACAGATGTGGGGAGGGGGCAAGGTGGTGAAACCGATGCTGCTCATATTGGGCGATAGGGCGACTTGGGCCGCGGGGAACGAGACCATAGACGTGGGCGAGATAGGGATTTCTTCGGCCAAAAAGTGGATAAGGGAAAACCTGAACTCCCTTCACGACATCCTCAACCCTGATACCGACATAACGTACCAGGTGGAAATAGAGCAGGGGTCCAAGGAGCTGACTTACATACTGAACGAAAACATGAAAGCGGCGAAGGAGAGCTTCATAAAGTACTCCGAAAAGGGCGTAATCCCCAGGGCGAACGACACCTCGGCCACGGTCGGATACGCGCCCCTGACCAAGTCCGAGCGCATGACGTACCAAGTGGAGCGCTACCTTAACTCCAAGGACTTCAAGGAGGACCACGAGGAGGTCGGGGAGGACGTAAAGGTGATGACCATAAGGAAGAAGAACAAGTTCGACATAACGGCCGCGGTCGCCTTCGTGGATCGCTTCGTGGAGAGCGAGGACGACTACTTCGCCAAGAAGGAGAGGCTGAAGGCCGAGCTCGAGGAGTACATAAAGGAAGAGTTTCTAGAGGGAGAAGAGCTGGAGCTTTCGCTCAACGCCCTCGATCGCAGGGGAAAGGGGCTCAACGGCGTTTACCTAACGGTGACCGGTACATCCGCCGAGGACGCCGATTCTGGGGAGGTCGGAAGGGGCAACAGGG
>JAWDNK010000088.1:0-5590 GCA_046534355.1 Candidatus Martarchaeota archaeon
CGGCGCATACCAGATCCAGTTATCGAGGTACCCCCCTGTAAACGTGTTACCCGAAGGGCGACCCCGCAGGTCGCTCACGGGACGATCGCCCTCATGATAATAAACCTCCGCCACCTCACCGAACCCCATTGCCTTGAAGAGCGAAAGGGACGGTGTGTTACTGTCAAGTATCAGTGCCCTAGCTGTGGGCCTCCTCGAGGCTTCCATGACGGCCCTTACCAGCGACGAACCAACTCCCATTCTCCTGAACTTTTCCGACACCCTCAGCCCCTCTATCCACACAAAGCCCCGGTAAACCACGCCGTGGACGATCCCGGCCAACTCACCCGATGGCCACGTCGCCTTCAGGAATATCCCCGAAGTCAGCCACTCGTCGAAAACGTCGGCTATGTAGTCTCCCCAGCTCCACGTGTTGCGCGTGATCTGGAGTACGGACTGTTTGTCTTCGCTCTTGACCGGCTCAATGCGCATGATTTACGCACGGCATGGCGAATAAGGTTTTATCGCCAAAACGGTGAGCAAAGCAAGAAATGGCGCTCAGGTGAATTGAATTCGTAAACGGCCGCTTGACCGACCATCACCCCACCACGTTCGGGGTTTACCGAAGGCGATGACCACCGCCCCGTACGCGGACGCAAAGGTTATAGCCGGTAGCCTTTTTATGCCGGCCACAAACAATGTTTGGAGCTTTTCCGCCTCCGGCGTATCCCAGGCCATATCCCCTGGGAGAAGCCCTTAGGAAGAAAAAGGACGTATCGGGTCTTCTAAACAGGTACGTGCAGGACCTGCTGTCTGTTCAGAGGAAAGCGGGGCTCAACGCCCTCACAGACGGGAGGCTGCTTTGGGATAACGTGGTAGAGGGAAGCGCATCCCTTCTCGAGGGTTGGGAAAAGGGCGACCTGACCCGGTTCTTCGACAACAATTACTTCTTCAGGAGACCCATAAAGAAGGCCTTAAGGCCGGCGAGCAGGCTGGCAGACGAACTGAAATTGATGCCGTTTCCAAATAGGTTGTTGCCGGTCCTCGGGCCGTTCTCCTTCTCCTCGCTGGCTTCGGGGCGCGCTGAGGTCGACCTCGATTATGGCAACGCCCTCGCCTCCGCTCTCTCTGGGTATGAGGGATACCTGGTCATCGAGGAACCATCCCTCCTTTTCAGCGCTGGGAAAGAGGCCATCAGCTCCCTCGCCGAATCCCTTAGGCGTTTCCCGCCATCCGCGAAAAAAATAGTCATGACGTATTTCGCTCCTTTTTCGAAGGTCTACCCATCGCTGCTGGACTTGCCGGTCGAAGGCCTTTGGCTTGATTGCGTATCTGACGCCGATTGGAAAAACGCGTTGTCCGAGTACGGCGGCAAGCCCACCACCGTTTTGGGATTGGTGGACGCCCGGAACACGAGAATGGAATCCCCCAAGGAGGTCGCTGACGTCGTGAAAAGGGTCGAGCTCTCTGGAGACGTATTCGTCGCCCCCAACTGGGGCTTTGACATAATCCCCTACGCGGTCTCCAAGCAAAAGACGCGGTTGCTGGGCAGGATAAGGGGGCTGCTTGAGGTGAACCGAACTGTTCCCCACTAGCGTCATAGGAAGTTATCCGAAGCCGAAGTGGCTCCTCAGAACGCTGGCAAGCAACAGGATAAGCAAAGAAGAAAAGGACAGGGCCCTCGACGACGCCGTAAGGCTGGTGCTGAAAGAGCAGGAGCTGGCCGGCGTAGACATACCCAGCGACGGCGAAATGAGAAGGGTCGAGATGACCGAGTACTTCACCGCCCGCATAGGGGGCTTTGTGTTCAAAGGACCGGTGAGGGTTTGGGGGAACAACTACTTCAACAAGGCCGCGGTGGTCGATAGGGTTTACTACAGGGGGCCAATGCTGGTGGACGAATTCAAGTTCACCAAGGAGAACACCTCAAAGCGCGTTAAGGTCCCGATAACCGGGCCTTACACCATAGCCGATTGGTCCTTCAACGAGTACTACAGGGACAAGAGGGAACTCGCCGGTGACCTGGCCAAGGTGATCAGACAGGAGATATTGGAGCTCTCGAAAGCCGGGGCGGACTTCATACAAATAGACGAGCCCGCCATGTCCACTCACCCCGACGAGGTGAGCTGGGGCGTGGATGCGCTGAACGAAGTGGTGAAGGGGATAAGCGGGGTCAAGTTCGCCGTCCACATATGCTACGGCGATTACAGGTCGCTCTTCCCTTACATCCTGGAAGCGAAAGTAGACCAATTCGCCCTAGAGTTCACGAACAGAAGATTCAAGGACCTAGATCTCCTCAAGGAGTATTCCTATGACAAAGAGCTCGGGCTGGGAGTGATCGACGTGCACAACCCCAGGGTCGAAACCGTTGACGACGTCAAGTACGGCATAAGGCGGGCTTTGGAGGTCTTGCCTCCGGAGAAGATATACGTCAACCCCGATTGCGGGCTAAAGCTGCTGAGCAAGGACATCGCCTTCCAAAAGCTAAAGGTCATGGTGCAGGGGGCAAGGGAAATGGAAAAAGAGGTCGGAGGGTAAAAAGATGGGTGGCGGGCTCAGGGAGACCCCACTAAGGCCGATAGAGGAGGGATTGGGAGCTCGTTTCGAGGAGTTCAACGGGTGGTACACGCCCCTGCTCTACTCTTCCATTTCCTCGGAGGCGTTGGCCGTCAGGTCCGCGGCCGGCGCTTTCGACGTCTCGCACATGGGCAGGCTCTTCTTAAATAGTGAGGAACTCGGGCGCGCGGCCCCGCTTTTCACCAACAACGTGGAAAGCACCAAGTTGGGCAAGATGAAGTACTCCTACCTCTTGGACGAAAAAGGGACGATAATAGATGACGTGGTGGGCTACGGGCTGAAGGAAGGAGTGATGCTCGTGGTGAACGCTTCGGCCTTTGAAAAAGACGTAGCTTGGATGAGATCCCATGGAGTGAACCCCGTAGACGTCACGGAGGGCACCGCCATGATCGCCGTCCAGGGGCCAAGCTCTCCCTCGATCGCCAGGGAACTGGGGTACGAACTTGGGGATTGGTTCACGTTCACGCCGCTGGCCGGTTGGGAAAGTCCTTGGAGCGGGGGGATCGTCTCCAGATCCGGTTACACGGGGGAGGACGGGTTTGAGCTGATAGGGGACGTGAACCTCGTATCCTCGGTTTTTCGGAGGGTCATCGAAATGGGGGCTAAGCCGGCGGGGCTGGGAGCGCGCGACGTGCTAAGGCTCGAGGCGGGTTACACCCTTTCCGGGGTTGACACCGTCGGCATGACTCCCCTTGACCTAGGTGGGTCGCATTTCGTCAAATGGGAAAGGGAGTTCATCGGAAAAGCTCCTCTTGAAGAGAAGAGGAAGGAGGGAGAAAAGTTGCCCGCCGGCTTTTTGTCAAGCGGTGGCATACCCAGGAGGGGTTACGCCTGCGAAGAAGCCTTCGTCAGCTCGGGGACGTTCAGCCCCACGCTTAAAAAGGGCATAGGCCTGTTGATGCCTTCAAGGGCAGGGATAACGCTTGAGCCCAACGCCGATATAACGCTTTATGAGGATGGCGATCCCGCCAAGAAGGCGCTGAAGGGAAAAATAGTCAGCCTGCCCTTCGTCCCTCACCGCTACCCCCACCGAACCCGCTAACCTCGCCCGCACGCGATTTTCTCCAGTTCTGAGTAGGAGCGAACGTCGACGCCGAACTGAAGGCAGGTCATCGAGGGGAAACGCTCCTTCACCCTTTGTACCATGACGTCCCTATCGTCGACGAAAACGACTTCCTCGGGCGATATCCTTACCCCTTCTCCGTTAAAATCTTCCAGTATTTCCTTGAGCATCAGCTCCTTGTAAGGGTGAGGCTCGAGCTTTGGATGGGCGAAGTAGCCCATGAGGCCCAGAGCGCTGAGCATCTTAACGGGGAGATTTGGGCTGTTCCAACTCGCCAAAGAAACCAAGACGCCCCTCTCCGCACAGGCTTTAAGGAAGTCCCTGAGGCCATCTCTCAGCAAAAGCCTAGTGCCGTCCGCGGCCACTACCGCATCCCCTTGCACCGTTATTGGCTCAGGTAAGACCGAAGAGGTCTTTGGGTAATCCCAAATGGTCCCGTCCAGATCAAGGACCACCAGTTTGTAGCGCATGTCGGGATCAAGCCTTTAGGCCGTTTAAGCATTTCAGCTCATGAGCTCCTCGTAAAAATCGATCGTCTCCTTCACCGCTTTGTCCCACGTGAAGCCCTTGGCGTACTCCGTCGCAAAAGGCGGAGCTGGCTTCCCTTCGTCGATTAACTTCACCGCCAAATCGGGCAGTTCCTCCAATTTCCCTCTAGTGGCGTACCTGGCCGTGACGGCAGGTACGTCAGCCTCAAGCGGCAAGAGCACGGGAGTACCGACGGCGAGGGATTCCAGTATCGGTATGCCGAAGCCCTCTGCCCTCACCACGTGAAGCAGCGCGGAGCACCGGCTCAGCCAATCAGCCAATCCGCGGTCGTCTACTCCCACGTGCACTAATACGTGGCCTTGCAATCCCATGCGCACGCTCTCCTTGAGGACCAGCGAAGCGTCATAAGCCGAGGTGAACACGTGAAGCTTGACCTCTCTCTCTTTCCTGATCTTCTCGAAAGTCGAAAGCAGCCCGCGCATATCCTTGTGCTTGTTGTGCAGAACGCCGACGAAAGCCAGGTCCCTCCTCGGCCCTTTCCGCGGCTCAGCATCGATGAAAGCTGCGGCCACCCCGGGCCAAACCACTTTGCTGGGCTTGTCCGCGTCGATCCCGTGGGCTTTCAGGTAGAAAAACAGCTTGTCCCGCGTTTCCTCGCTGTTGAAAAGGAGACCGTCGCTCCTGCTGTAGTTCAACAGCCCCAAAGAGAACACAAGCCTGTCGGTGATCCCGCCGTAGGTCAGGGGAAATAGGTCATGCCAAGTCGATATCCTGGTCATCGAGGCTTTTTCGGGCAACGCGAACGGCGCATAGGCATTGGTGAGGTGGACTAGTTTCACCCTTCCTTCTACGGATTTCCACCGAGCGTAAATGCTCATGAAAGAGCTGAAGTAAGAGAGCGAAGGACTAGAAGGGAAGGGCGATTCGCCTTCCACTGAAATCGCCTCATTTCCCATGCGGATCAGCAGTTCGCGCGCGTACCTACCGGTCCCGCTGTTTCCAGAAAAAGACTGTGCAACTAGGGCGAACCTCGGCATTTGCGCGGTGAGAGGTAGCCGAAGGTTATTACGCGTTATCTCGGAGGCGTTATACCCGTGATGTTAAACCTTTTTTTACAGAGGGACCAGTTATGGACATCTCC
The DNA here is from genome assembly GCA_046534355.1 of Candidatus Martarchaeota archaeon. GTDB lineage: Archaea > Thermoproteota > Thermoprotei_A > Marsarchaeales > UBA168 > UBA168. Next base: position 5,250 of record JAWDNK010000088.1, read on the forward strand.
ACATCCCGTGCCTCCAAGGTCAAGGCGGCCGCACTCTCGGCGCGATAGAAAAAGCATTGAAGCTTCGGCATCGCAACGCCTGGCCTCTTAGCTGGAGCCGCCGGATCTTATGAAAAGCTAAGCATATATATCTACGCTTATTTCTCCTGAGATGGACCTCGCAAGAAAGGTTAAGGTGTACCTACTAGCGCCTCGCCCCCAATACTTCCCCATAACCGTTTTGCCTGTCATCCTGGGAGGCGCCATCTCTTGGTATGCCACTGGACACGTAAACCCCGCGTACCTAGGGGTGGCTTACCTATCGGCTATCCTGTTGCAGGGATTTACCCACGTTACCAACG
>JAWDNK010000089.1:0-5579 GCA_046534355.1 Candidatus Martarchaeota archaeon
CTGGCCTGTGGCTAGGACTTCAAGAGAAAGCCACCGAGGGCTGTCCTTGCTCGACCTTAACGGCCTTAACCCGCAGCACCGCGCCGATGAGCTTCTCAAGGGCTTCGGGGTCGGGTATGCCGCTTATATCCGCCTTGACCTGCGCTTTTTCAACCCACTGGCCCAATGGTATCCCCTGCTTCGCCTTGGCTGTCCTTACCTGCGCTATTACCTCGACCTCCTTCTGGCCTATCTCCGCTAACCGCTCATCGTAAATCGGCTTTTTCGGCCATTTCAGGGAGTGCACTGAGAGGGCTTTACCCCACTTCATGTCCTGGTATACCTCTTCGGTGACGTGGGGTAGGAAGGGTGAGAAGAGCCGAAGCGTGGAGTCGAAAACGAAGCCCAGCGTGTTGGAGCACTTTTCATCGCCAGCGGACATGCGAGGTTTCGCGAGTTCCAGGTAATTATCGCACAGATCGTGCCAGAAGAACTGGACGAGCGAGCCCAAGGCATCGTTGAACCTGTATTCGTCCATGGCGGCCGCGTATTCATCTTCGGTTTTGGCTAGCTGCATCAGTATCCAGTGGTCTTCGGGAGAAGTCACCGAAGGGGAATCTTCGACGGCGTGAACCGGCCAAGTGGATATGAGGCGGAATGCCGACCAGAGCTTCTGCAAAAGCGCCTTTCCCCTCTTGACCGCTTCCCATCTGAAGGGGAAATCGGCACCCACGGTTAGCGATAACAGGGCGTACCTGAGGGAGTCCGCCCCGTACTGCTTTGCTGTGTCCAGGGCGTTTATGGCGTTTCCGCGCGATTTGCTCATGGGCCTGCCGTCGGGGGCGAGTATCATCCCGTTGATCAGTACGCTCTTGAAGGGCGCCTTACCCGTTAGGGCTATTCCCCTGTAAGCGCTGTACCAGAACCAAGTCCTAATGATTTCATAACCCTGCTGTCTAACGTCAACGGGGTAGAGTTTTTCGAACGACCCCTTATCTTCGAAGAAACCGGTTATGAAGAGGGGAGTTATGCTGGAGTCCACCCAGCCATCGGCCACGTCCTCAACTCCCTTTATGTTTCTTGACCCACATCTGGGGCACCTTTCTACCGGCGGCTTATCCTTCCTAGGGTCAACCGGGAGGTCTTCCTCGCGCGCGGGTATTATTTCACCGCAATCCGAGCAAACCCAGAAGGGAAGGGGCGTGCCGAACAGGCGTTGTCTAGATATAACCCAATCCCACTCCAGCGAGGAATGCCACGCGCGGACCCTATCCAGCATCAGAGGAGGGTACCACTTCATGGCTTCAGCCGACTTCATGACCTCATCCTTGAGATCCACCAGCTTGGCCATGAATTGGTCGCGAGAGAGGAATTCTATGGGCGTCATGCAGTTCTGCCTTTCTGTATGGCTCAGGACGTTGTGCTTGATGTGCGCTATCCCCTCCAAGAGCCCCCTCTCCTTTAAGAGTTCTACGGCTCTCTTTTTTGCGTCCTCCAAGGGTAAGCCGGAGAGCTCACCTGCATCCTTCATCAAGCCCGCCTCGTTCACCACCTCCCTTATGGGCAAGTTGTACCTCACCTGCCATTTGATGTCCTGCTCATCGCCAAAGGTGGCCACCATGACCGCTCCCGTTCCGAATTTCGGGTCCACGTCCTCATCCGCTAACACCTTGACGGTCCAGCCGGCAAGCGGCACCTCTACCTCCGCGCCCACCCAGCTCTTGTACCTTTCATCCGATGGGTGAACGAGGACCGCCGCGCAGGCGTAAAGGAGCTCCGGTCTAGTGGTCGCCACGCTTATCCAGTCGCCTTTGGCCGCCCCCCTTACCTTTTTGAACTTCACGGTGGCCAGCAGCCCATCCCTTTCCACGTATCCCACCTCCGCCTGGGACACCACCGTGTTGCAGTGCGGGCACCAGTAAACCGGGAACTTCTTCCTGTATATCAATCCTTTTCTGAACATGTAGATCAGCGATTTCTGAACATCTCTGATGTACCTTTCCTCATCGGTGTTGTACTCGAATTTTTCCCAGTCGGGCCTGTATCCCACGGATATCATGCCTTTTTTTATGGACGCTATGCTTTTCTTCGTCCAATCCCTGCAAGCCTGCCTGAAGGCTTCTGGGTCTTGCTTGCTTACCTTTAAGTTGTATTGAACTTGGAGTTCCGTGGGTAGGCCGTGAGTATCCCAACCCTGCGGTAACAGTACCGAGTATCCGCGCATTCTTTTGTACTTGGCCAGCGTATCAACTATCATGGTGAAGTAAACGGTCCCCATGTGTGGTTCTCCGCTGGTGAAGGGCGGCGGCGTGTCTATGACGTAGAAGGGTTTTCCAGAATCGGGGTCGAAGGCAAAGGCTTCTCTGTAAACGTCCTCTCTTAACCAATAGGCTTGCCACTTAGGCTCAGATGCGGCGTGATCGTAACGGGCTGGTAGTGTTGAACGTTCCATGCTTTCCTCGATATCTCTCCCCTTAAGCGTGTCGACGTGCTTTTTGCGCCAGGCAATCGGCAGCAGCGCGGTAGCGCTTGGATCCGGCGACCTGGGGTTCGAGTGGGTCAACGATTAACCCTATATCCGTCGAGGACGATCTATTATGCGGTACGTGTTCGTCACGGGCGGGGTCATGAGCGGCCTAGGGAAGGGGGTGGTGGCCTCATCGCTTGGGGCCTTGCTCTCCGCCTCCGGTTTCTCCGTTTCGATGATGAAAATAGATCCCTACCTAAACGTTGACGCGGGCACTATGAATCCTTACCGGCACGGGGAAGTCTTCGTGACCGACGACGGTGGAGAAACGGATCTGGACTTGGGGACGTACGAGCGCTTCCTAGACGTGCTCATGCACAAAAGCAACAACTTGACCACGGGTATGGTTTACAAGGAAGTGATCGAAAGGGAAAGGCGGGGTGATTATCTCGGCGAGTGCGTGCAGGTCATCCCACACGTCACCAATACCATTAAGGAAAAAATCAGGAGCGTGGCGGAAGGCTCCGGCGCCGACTTCTTCATAGTCGAGGTCGGTGGGACGGTTGGGGACATCGAGGGGCTACCGTTCTTGGAGGCGCTCAGACAGATGAAGTTGGATACCGATGGCGATTCCTTTTTCGTGCACGTGGCCTATGTGCCCTATCTGGAGACCACGGGCGAGAGCAAGACTAAACCAGCCCAGCACAGCGTTCAATCTCTTAGGGAGATAGGGATACAACCGGACCTTTTGGTGGCGCGTTCACCTAGGCCCATAGGTGAAGATGAAAAGGCAAAGCTCGCGCTTTTCTCCTCGCTTCCCGAACGCATGGTCATAGCCGTCCCCGACCTCCCCTCGATTTACGGAGTGCCGTACTTCCTGGAGGCGCAAGGGGTCAGGGAATTAGTGCTGGGTAAGTTTGGGTTGAAGCCGAGGGTCGCGGGGACGTGCCGTCCGCTGGCCCAGAGGTTTGAAGGCCTACCGATTGGGCCCAGCGTGGCCCTGGTCGGCAAATACGTCAAGCTGAAGGATTCCTACGTCAGCATAGTGGAGGCGCTTAGGCATGCCTTCGCTGCCCTGGGTTACAGGCCGAACCTCGTTTGGGTTGATTCCGAGGAGGTCGAAAGGCGCGGAGAAGTCCCTGAACTCGACGGGGTGAGCGGGTTCATGGTGCTTCCGGGTTTTGGGAAAAGGGGCAGCGAGGGAATGGTAACCGCCATTTACGAAGGGCGCAGGCGTCGGCTTCCCTTTTTGGGCATATGCTTTGGCATGCAGCTGGCCGTTGTTGAATACGCGAGGGAAAAACTGGGTTACCTGTCTGCCAACAGCACCGAGCTGGATCCCGAAACGGACTACCCGGTCATCGATCTCCTTCCCGAGCAGAAGTCCGTTAAGGAGCTCGGGGGCACGATGAGGTTGGGCGGGGCGACAATAAGGTTGGTCAGGGGGACGAAGTTGTTCGATGCGTACGGAGGCGTCGATCCGAGGGAGAGGCATAGGCACAGGTACGAGGTGAACCCAGCGTATTGGGACGCTTTGCGCTCGGCGGGACTGGTGTTTTCGGCATATGATGAGGAGGGCAAAAGAATAGAGGCGGTGGAAGATCCCAGCCTACCGTTTTTCGTGGGAACGCAATTTCACCCGGAGTTCAACAGCAGGCCCCTGAGGCCGTCTCCACCCTATTTGGCCTTTGCGATGGCTGTCCTCAAGTTTTCTGGCGTTACGCCGAGCGGCGTTGAGGGGCAACCCAGGGGTACCTTGGCCCAGCAGCTTCGACGCGCTCACGAGCGATAGCGGTTACGCGGTGTAAACCCGCCTTTTCCCGATCCCCCCGAAACTCTCCAACGCGATCAGACGACCTCCTCGACCATGGTCCTCCTCGGGGGTATGGTTTCGTGCGGGTAGATTTTTGTGGCCACGAGGTTGACTCCCTCGCCAACCTTCACGTCGTCCGCTATCACGCTCACTCCGATTATCTTGGTCTGATTTGCGTCTGAGGAGAGCACTTCCGCGTGCCTCCCCACGATGCTGTCCCTTATCTCTGCCTTCCTCCCTATGTAAACGCGGTCCATTATGGCGGAGTTCTCTATCACGGTGCCGTCTCCTATTATGGTATAGTTATCTATAGACGAATCCTTGATGTACACGCCGTCTCCTATGGAACAATGTCTGCCTATTAGCACCGACCCCTCGACCGTTATCTTGCCCTGATTTATTTTATCTTGGATTTCTTTCGCTTTTTTTAGGGATTCCGCGCTTTCTCCCTGAACCCATACGCGCCCCCCCGCTTCGAGCCTGTTCCCCATGGGCAGCCAGGGCTCATCGGTCCTGAGTAGCATCTTCATGGTTTCTAAGTACTTTTTAGGAGAACCTATGTCGTACCAATTACCCCTGATCGGATAAGCGTAGACGGGGTAGCCACGCTTCAACAGGTAAGGGATGAAGTCCAACCCGAAGTCCAGCCTGCCAGCCCTTACCATGTCTTGTACGCCGGGTTCCCTAAATATCTCCCGTACCTTCGGGCTTAGGAAATACACACCGGTGTTTATCAAGTTGGAAGGGGCGTCCTCTTTCCTCGGTTTTTCCACGAAACCCATCACCTTCATGTCTTCGTCGAGGTCAGCCACTCCATATTCGGAGACGTCATCTACTGGCGTGACGCCTATGGTCATTACTGCTTGTTTTTCCTCGTGGAACTTGATGAGTTCCCTCATGTCTACGTCGAAAATGTTATCCCCTTGGACGCCCACGACCGGGTCCGTTATGTCGTAATATTCCATGTTTATTCTTACCGAGTCCGCGTTTCCAACGTCATCGACGCGAGGCTGATACTTTATGTGAACCCTTGGTTCGATGCGATAAAAGGACGAGAATCCCCGGCCGTCCCCGAAGTAGTCGAAAAGGCTTTTGTAGTTGACGTATCCCTTGACGCCGAATATGAAGTTTTTGACGTTCTGCTGAGCGAGGTTGGCCATGGCTATCTCCACGATGGGCCTATTGAGAAGCCTAATGACCGCCTTGGAGACTTCTGCGGTCAGAGGTCTCAACCTGAGGGCTTGTCCGCCCACCGGTATTATAACCCTGAGCTTATCCGCATCGCAGGGCGCCTCCAATCTTCTCTTATGTATTTCCGCG
>JAWDNK010000090.1:0-5575 GCA_046534355.1 Candidatus Martarchaeota archaeon
ACGCTATCCGAATACATGCCCTGGGAAAGGGATTGCAGAAAACTCGATATGACCTTTGGTGGTTTGGCGGGAAAGGAGAGGTTCTGCCTTAAGCCCCAAGTAAAGCTGGACTCTTCTGTGGTTAGGGTGACGCAGTGTAGGTCTTGCCCGTTTTTTACAACCAGTTACAGTAAGAAGCAGCTCCAACAAAACGGAATCGTGAAATATCTCGAGAAGCTGAACTCAAGGGGGAAGTGCGGTTATTCTTGGCTCAAGCGTGAAGATGCCGAGGTATACATATACACGTACCCTTATTATTTCTTCTACAAGGGCCTGGTCAAGGGAAGGAGCTTGCACGTGTTCGACGAGGCGCATAACCTTATGCACGCTCACGATCTGATGGGTATCACCATATCCGTGGCCAGAATTCAAAGACTCAGGAAGGAATACACTGGTACCGACGTGGAAAGCAGCGTGTTACCAGCGTTGGACGCGCTCGAGAGTTGGGTAACCGAAGGGGCTAAATCGGGGGAGTTGCCACCTGACCTCAGCGAGTACGGTTTAGAAGAAGTCGAAGACCACACGTTGGCTTCCCTATCCCGCGCGCTAGAAAAAGTCGGTGATCCGTCTTATCGCCTTTACGTTACGGATCAAGGGATTTCGATCAAACTTCTGGATCCGGCCGAGCTTCTATCGAAGCTTAACGATGATAGATGGCTCATGCTATCTGGCACGCTCCCGTCGAAGGCTTACATGGAGAAAGCCTGGGGGCTTAAGGACTTCAGGCTCGTTGCGGTTAACCCGTACGAATTTAAGCTGTCCTTTTTTTGGGATCGGGATTTGACGACTAGATATGGTCAGAGGACGGCATACAGGGAGGAGTATGTCAGAAAAGTAAGTGAGCTCAGAAGTCAGCAGGGGATAACGCTCGTGTTGGTCCCTTCTTATGAAGTGGCGTCTTGGTTCAAGGGCGTAGCCGATTACGTGGAGGACAAGTCCTCATCTGTTTCGTCGGTGCCCGAGAGCGGATTGGTCGTGGTCGTCGCCAGGGGAAAGCTGAGCGAAGGGGTGGAGTTCGTCAAGGAAGGCCGCAGTCTTGTGAAGCGCGTGGTCATCGTTGGGATTCCCTATCCCAATACCTCCGACCAATACGAAAAAGATGAGCTCGATTATTTGATGAGCAAAGTGGGTAAGAGGACTGCTTGGAGCTTACTGAAGGAGGAGGCCTCCGTTATAATGAGGCAGGCCATAGGGAGAGCAGTCCGCAGCCAGGAGGATAGCGCCGAGGTTTATCTGTTGGATAAAAGGGCAGGCCCTTTCTTCAAAGACATGGGTGTCCCGTTGAAAAAGGTCAGGCTAATATGAAGTGAGGCAGATCGAACGCATCGCGTTGGGAAAATTTTGGTCTTTCTTTTTCATGCGAGGTCTTGAAAGCGGTGTCACTTTTTGCTTTTTGGTGGGATGGGCCCTCCAGTAGGGCGTCACGAGCGGCAACGCATAAAAGCGGTGGCCGGCAAAACATTGGAGTAAGGTGCGCGCCAGTCAGCGGTACTTTTTCGTGCTTTTGGCGTTGCTGGAGGAAAAAAAGCGCGGGGAGTTGGTGAGTTCCACGAAGCTGGCCGCCGAGGCTGGATTGTCTCAGCAGGAAACTGCCAGGGTGTTGCGCCTTCTGGAGTCTGAGGGGATAATCGCCAGGAGTTTGGTAAGGGGAGGGCAATCAATCGCGCTCACGGAAAAAGGTATGGAGTTCTTGGAATCGGTAAGCCTCCAACTGGAAGACTTACTGGGGGAGCGCGTTGGCCAAGGGGGGAAGCTTACGTTTGAGGCTCTCATCTCATCCGGGATGGGGGATGGGGCTTATTACATGTCAATCGAGGGGTATCGTACTCAACTGGAAAAAGCTTTGGGCTTCAAACCTTATCCTGGTACGCTAAACCTCAAAATAATCGGGGGCTTCCCAACTAGGAAGCTGCTGGCTGCCGCGTCAAACGTGAAGATCGGGAGCTTCCTCATGGACAACAGGATAATGGGTGCGATCGCTTGTGTGAGGGCCACCGTTAAGAGAGGAGAACGCGAGGTTAGGGGGGCATTGGTATTCCCGGAGAGGACGCACCACCCGGACGACGTAGTTGAATTCATATCCGACGTAAGGGTTAGAGATCAACTTGGATTAAAAGACGGTGATACTGTAGTCGTCAGCGTAACACCGCGAGTCTCGTTTGTTTTCGCGGGAAGAAGACTTCGCTTAATTTCGGTTGGGTTAGGTCTTTATTCCTTTGTTCCATTTCGCCGGCGAGACCAGCCTTTTCGGCAAAGGTTAAGAGGCGCGAGTGGGCCAGTCTTTTTCATGTTAGGCTTGAATCGCCTTCTATGCCGCCTGGGATTCGTTTGCTAGTTAGTTAGTTGGCCGACGGTGCGCCCGTTTTAGAGGGCCTGGCGAGCCTATCGATGGCGGCTAACGCCCTCACGGCATCTGAGCGCGCCATGAAAATGAAAAGCCTATTATCATGCCTTACCACGTGTTTTACCTCTATACCTAGGCTGTTGAATATTATCCACAAGGGGTGATAGGCGACCGAACTTCCCCTAAACGTGAGCCTGACCAAGACGAGGTCCGAAGACGCGGACTCGCCTTCCCTTCTTTTGAGCACTCTCATCTTGTCGCCATCGGCGAACGACAAGAGTATGAGCTGTGGACGCATTTTCGTGAACTCTTCAAATCCTACGGTCGTTTCTACGACGTCCGTGTCTAGCGCGACGTCCAAAGCGTTCAGCGTTCCGCTCTGAACGGGTTCCTTGGGCCGCACCGATGTGATGGCCTTGGCCACCGTGTTTATCTTCACTTTCTTGCCAGTTATAACCTCAACCGAGTCCTTTATCTCTCTGGCCAGGGCATTCGCGTTGACCAGGCCCGTTGAGATCAGCATCTGGTACAGCGTGTTCTTCGAAATTATATCCCTCACGGCCTCGTTTATTCTGTAAGTCCTCACCGGGCGGACATCTGACTGCATGAATCATAATCGTGAGCGAAATTAAAGTCTTTTGGAGCAAAAATCCTAGTTGAGAACCAAACCGCCCGCGGCGAATGCCCACTCGTCATCGGGTTGCTGGATTTATGAATGAGTGGGTTTCAAAGGGGAAAACCTAGCCCTTCAAGGCGGAAATGAGGTCAGATCAACACTCGACCGTGGTCGGTCGGCGTGGCGTTCATGGCGCTACTGCCCCATCCTAGCGAGAAGCGGGCGTCTTATCCCGCGATCAGTCTTGTGCTCGCTAGCATGAGCTCAAGTTTTGCGAGTCGGGGAACAGGTAGTTCGATGGTTGAAAGGCCCTTTCTGTTCTCGAGCTTTATCCTTAATCACCAGCTCTACGGGGGCATGGTCTGACCCGTCAACCGAATCCAATATGGTCGACGACAATACCCTCTGAAGGAGTTCGCTGGAAACTAGGAAATAATCTATTCTCCAACCTATGTTTTTCTCTCTTGCGTTGAACCTGTACGACCACCAGCTGTAGTGGCCTCCATCTTTCACGAAAAGGCGGAAAGTGTCAACATATCCCTTTTTCAAGAATTCGGTCATCCAATTCCTCTCTTCCTGGGTGAACCCAGCGTTACCCTCGTTATCCTTTGGTCTTGCGATGTCTATTTCTTGGTGGGCTACGTTGAAATCTCCACATATGATCAGGGGCTTCTTAGACCTCAGCTTTTCTGCGAATTCCGCGAAGGCGGCGTCGAATTTCAGCTTATAACCGAGTCTGGTGAGGCCGTGTTGCGCGTTGGGAAAGTAAGAGTTTACGACGTAGAGAGTGTCGAACTCTAGTACTTGAACCCTCCCCTCCTCATCGAATTCTGGTATGCCCATTCCGTTGAAGGCGGCTTTCGGTTTAACCCTGGTTAGCGTCAGCGTTCCGCTGTAACCGCTCTTGCGAGCCGGGTTGAGGAAGAGGTCATAACCAGCGCCCTCGAGTTCGAGCGGTGCATCGTTGGTCTTTATTTCCTGGAAGCAGTAAACGTCGGCGTTTTCCGACTTGACGAAGTTCAGAAGGCCCTTCTTCAGGGCAGCCCGAAGCCCGTTTACGTTCCATGAAACGATTTTCTTGGGATCTGCCATAACCGTGGGTTGCGTTCCCTTTTAACCGTTGGGATTTATTTCTCGACCAATTTCGCGTTCATAATCGGTTTTCATGGGCAATGTTTGGTCTTCCGGAGTTATAGGAGGGCGTGGCGCGATTTCGCAAGTAGTCCGCGAAGTTTACCTCGTTGTTCGCCCTGCCGGTTTCAAGAAAAGTGGCCACGTTGCGGGCGGCTGCTATCTTCGCCACGTTGGCCGTTTCCTTGCTGGCCCCTCCGGCTATGTGAGGAGTGCCGGCGAAATTCGGGAGGTCGTAGAAGGGCAGGTGAGAGCCTTCCCTACCCCCTTCATCCCACCATACGTCGGTGCCGAACCTAAGCGTCCGTCTTTCCTTGAGCGCGTCGAAAATTGCCTCTTGGTCCACTACGGCGCCCCTGCCAACGTTCACAAGAATGCAAGTGTCCTTGAGAAGAGCAATGCGGCTGGAGTTCAGTAGACCTACCGAGTACTTGTTAAGGGGTAGAGCTACTACCACTACGTCAGCGAGCGCGAGTTCGTGGTTCAGTTCATCGAGCCCGGCTACAAGGTCGAAGCCCTCCCTGGGTGCGGGATGGCGGCTTATTCCTACCGTGAACATGCCAAAGGCCTTGCCCAACTTTGCCGTTTCTTGACCAATCCCGCCCGCCCCCAGCACTAGTAACCTCTTCCCGAAGAGCTGCCTTGGGTAGTCGGATGCGATGGCCTTATCCCTTATGTTGATGCCTTTAGCCAAGTGAAGGATCAGCGCCCATGCGTGCTCAGCTACGGGTCTTGAATAGGCCCCGGCGTTGGAAAACACCTTCACTCCCGGAGGGATGAGCTTAAACGGCAGGTGATCTACGCCGGCGGAAAAGGTCTGTATTGCCCTTAACTTTTTTGCTGAGCTGAGCATGTCCTCATCGATCCTCCAAACCATCAAGACCTCCGCTTCAGGTATTGCGTCCGTTTTTCCCTCGGCAAGCGACCACTTTCCCAGCAGTCTTCTGGCCTCGTCTGGCAACGAATCGGAAGAAAATATCACGACCATGGGGAGGACAGAGCGGTGCGGATAAGGTTTTGGTCTCTATGGTCCGTTCGCGCCCTAGCGCAGGGATCTCTTTCGGAGTTAGTCCAGGGTTTCGCCCTTTATCGCTTTTTTGCCCTCAGCGTTTCACTACTGGCTGATGTTGGCGTTCGGTCCTTGCAGTTCGATGGAGGTCGTTGGTTGAGCCCTTAGCCGATCGCCCTTGCGGGCACACCGGTTATCAACCGCACGCGAGTGAACTACCCCGCCCTTACGGACGGGGCTTCCCGGTTCGTCGGGGCGCTTACCCGGGGAATACCTCGGGTATTCCGCAACCGCAAGGCGCTTTCGTCGCCGGGCGTCTCACCTGCGTCCCAGGGGAAAGCCCGAACTTCCTCATCGCGATGGCCAAGGCATAAGTCATTGCGCAAACTGGCCGCGAAAGCTTTCTAGAAGGCGGGCTATCCATCCCCTTCCTTGC
>JAWDNK010000091.1:0-5543 GCA_046534355.1 Candidatus Martarchaeota archaeon
CGCAACTCCCTCGCGAGTTCATCGGGAGTCTTCCGCTCCGCCCCCGTCAGGACGCACCCACCCAGGAGTGAAGGTAGGACCGTGCGGTCCCACCACTCCTTCTGGGAAGCGCCCTCCACCTTCAGTCCCCTCCCTCCTCTGCGTGTGCACGTACCCCTCCTTCTCTTCCTAAAGGAGGTCTTGGGTCTTTGCAACCACCCCACTGCCCATGCACACAGAAATCGTCCATATCCAATTATACATAAACCTATCTATTTTGAAACTGCTGAAAAAGGCGAAAGTTTTCTCGGCGCCGTGTCGAGTACAGGGGGTTAATCCTACCGGGTGGAAGACTCCTTGCGGTTGCGCGATGCTTGCGGACTACCCGCATCCTCGGGGGGACTTCCTGGTTAACTCGCGCCCTTACCCTCAGGCGGAAACATGGGAAGCATTCTTCATGCCGAGGGCGGGCTCTGGCCACCTAACGTCCCGTCCCCGCTTCATGGGCAAAGCCAAGCCCTCCTCATAAAGGGCAGCCGCCAGTCGCTCTCCAGGCGGGTCACGGAGACCTAACTCAAGGGCGCTATCCATTCCACCGCTAACGAAAGGGGGCTTTCGCCCATAAAGTTAAAAGCAGTAGCTGGCGATAACGCATGACAGGGTCTATAAGGCCTTCGCTGTTTCTCTCGGGAAAGCTTGAAGATATCTTTTACTGCTGGGTAAGGAAACCGCTTGGGGGTGGATCCGAAGAGTTCGCACCTGATGATCCATCCAAATACTGGAATTATGGCTTCAAAGAGCAATCGTACACCGACTTCTCCGGATCCGCTTACGTGAAGCCCAAGGACCTCATAACGGTGAGCCTTAGGAGTAGAGACCTCTTCGAGTACGGGCAGTTCGAGTTGAGGGCAAAGCTGCCCAGAGCCCCTACCCAAAGCGGACCAATACTTTGGTTCGGGTTCGAGTTAGATGATCTTTTCGCCGGAGGAGTCGCCCACTTCGCTTATTGGACCAGCACCGACGAGCTCAAGGGCTTTTGTGGGGCGAGCGCGAAGCACCTCGAATTAGATCTGACGAATTTCTTACCGGCTGATCACGCAAAAGCGAAGCACTGGTATAAGGTACAGGTAACCGAACGCGCAGTGCTTTGGTACATAGACGGCGAGATAAGGGGTATCGGGATGCTATCTGCGGGCGCTAAAAGCTCCGTCTTGTACGGCGGTCCGCCATTTGCCCTTGGCGTTTGCGGGGATCTACCGTCGAGGAAATTGCCCGTTCTTCTCGACGTGGACGGAGGGGGCGCGTACTCTTGGGATGGCCTTAACCCGTGGGATTTGAGGGTCTCGAGCGGTTTTCCCCGCCCTGCGCTGAGCATGTCGATCGGCGACGCTGAAGGCCCTTGGGCCCAGAGGGCGGTTGGCGGCGGCCTGACCTCTTATCCCATGCCAGGTTTCGGGCAGGTGTCCGCATTCCTGCAGGGCGACGGAGAGGGGAGGGCCGAACTGCAGGCCTCAGATGACGGCGAAAATTGGCGGACGATGGACGCCGCAACGGGAGACGAGGTCTGGCTTGAGGGAGGCGGTGCTCACCTAGTATACAGGGTACGCTATCACGCCACCAGCTCGCGGAAGATCGCGAAGGCGATATTCACCTCTTCGCCAGCGCGACGAAAAACAGCGTAAGCCAGAAAAGTAAAACTCATTCGCCACAAATCCCGCGACCCAATTAGTTTGGTCCGGTTTTATTCATCCCGACTCGACTCGCTTCGATTTAATCTGATGGCGCTACGCCGTCTCATGCCTTGCCACTCGATCTCCTCTCATCTTTGCCTGGAATACTTGACGGCCAGGTCGGCCATGACATCGGCGACGTCCTCGGCCATATCGCTGACCTGCTCGTATTTCTCGTAAAGGTCCTTGTACTTGATTATGGCAATGGCATCGTTGCTCTTGAATACCTCTCCCAGCGCGTTGTGGAGCAGATCGTCGGCTTCGTTCTCTATTTCGTGTATTCTCCTTATGACGTCCTCGAGCTCGCTGACGTTTCCGCTCGCCAAGTCACGCAGGTGCTCTACGCCAGAAGTCAAAAGAGAAGACAGCTCCACAATCCCCTTGGCGAACTCCTTAGTGACGTCGTTGGGCTTTACATCGTAGAGCATGAGCCTGTACACGGTCCCCTGTTCGGCGTCCAACACATCGTCCAGCTTTTCGGTGAGCTGGGCTATATCCATGTGATCCATGAAGGATATGTTCCGCAAATTCAAGGACACGAATACCTCGTGTACCGCGTCATCTCCCTCGTGCTCCCAAAACCTTATCTCCTCCGTTGCCTGCTTGGCGTCTATTTCACCCGTCGAGGCCTTCTGAAGGACGATAGCGCCGTTCCTTATGTCGTCCAGAAGCCTGTCAAACAGCGTTACCAGCGATGTCTGCAGAAGTATGAGTTCGTTCTCCAAGGAGGTCTCCTCGAGGCTTTTGCCCTTGGTTTCGGGTAAGAGCACGACGGTTATGACCGCCCCCGCGAGCGCCAGTGCCCCCAAAAATATCATGAGGTTATAGGGTCCCCAATCCGCCAGCAAAACCGGGAAGAGGAAGGTTGAAACCGCGGCCCCCAGCTTTCCGCTGCTCGCTGCTATTCCGTGACCAGTGGACCTGAATTCGGTGGGGAAAAGCTCAGTTGGATAAACGAAGGTCGTGGTATTCGGGCCGTAATTGCTGAAGAAGAAGGTAAGCGAATATATGAAAAGAAAGGCCACGCCGGACAACTCAGCGCCGACGAAGCCCAGGGCCAGGAACAGGAAGCCCATGAGGGCAAATCCTATGGCCTGCATGGCCCTCCTCCCCTCCTTATCCATGAGAAGGACGGCCACCCAGTAACCCGGGAAAGCGGCGAAGCCGAAAATGAGCGCGCTTATCTCGATCTTGGCCATGGAGCCGGTGAAGCCCAGCGCGCCCGCGAGCTCAGGTAAGAAGATGCCCGTCCCGTAATAGGAGGCGTCCAACAAAAACCAAGCGGCCGAGACGCCGATCAGAAAACCCACGTAAAAGCGCATGTACCTTTTCACGTCCAACTTGGCGGGTTGAGGAGGGGGTGTCCTAAGGGCTTCGCTCCTGGTCACCGATTTAACCGTGGTAACGGCCTCCTCCACCCTTCCTGCCGCTAGGTCATAGCGCGGCGTCTCAGGTATTTTCCTCCTCAAGTAGATCACGGATAAAGCGGGCACGGCTCCCAGCCCAAGCATGAACCTCCATATGAGGTCAGCGGGCAAACTCAGCGAAAGCAACGCAAAGGCCACAACTATGCCGGTGATTATACCAAACCCTTGCATGGCGAACACCATTGCGGTTAGCTGTCCGCGGTTCCTCTTCCCAGAGTACTCGGCCATAACGGTCGCGCTCGTGGGGTAATCACCCCCTATCCCAAAACCCATGATTCCCCTCATGAGTAACAACCAAAGGTAAGTTGGGGATAGGGCGGAACCTATGGCTCCCAAAGACAAAATCACCATTTCCAGACCATAAACGTACTTCCTGCCGAAGAGGTCACCAAGCCTGCCGAACAGAAGCGGCCCCAGAAAAGCCCCAAAGAGGGAAGAACTCGTGAGCATGCCCTGCTCCGCGGCGCTTAGATGAAAAACCTGGGTCAAGAAGATGAGGGCAACGCTGATGATCCAAAGGTCATAGGCATCGGTGAAGAAGCCCATCCCGGAGGTAACCCAAACCCGCAGGTGGAACCCGCCGGTGGAAAGCTCATCAAGCGGCTTCAGAAGGTTCCCTCTCTCCATAAGGACGCCGGTCCAGCTCTTAAGTGCTTTTCGGTTTGGCGATTTCCACAAAAAACTCCAGCTCTTTTTCTATTCGCTTCATTTCGCTTCGTTTGGTTTAATTTGATTTGCTTTCTGAGTTGAGGAAGCGCACCGCCCCAGCGCCTTGAGGAGCTCCACGGTCACCCCTATCCCCTTCTTGACCTCCGGATCGCCCATGGCCTTCAACAATCCCGAGAGGCCCAACGGCTTCGCCGCGCGGATCTTTTCCTCACCCAAGGACTTGGCAATACAACCGCCCACGTTCTGCACCGTGCCCTTAAGCTCGATTACGTCCTCGGCGTCTAGCTGCCTCATCGCACCCAACGAGCCGTCGAGGAGAATTGCCAAGAGGCGGAATAGGGCCGGCTCCTGGAAAAGGTACTGCAATAGCTCGTCCATCTTCTTGACCGCGATCACGGCGACGTCTAAGGTGCCGCTCTTTTCCAGCTCGACCAAGTCTTGCAATACGGCCCTGAGATCCTCATCGCTTATGATTTCCGCTGCCTCGCTTTTTTCGCTTTTCCCAACGTCGATTTCGCTTTTTGACACATCGATCCCCTCGCATTGAAGTAAGGAGGAAACTCCTGTAAAACATATCCTTAACGTACCTCCCCAAAGGTGACGTCAGCACGCTGTAGCACTTGCCCACCCACTTAAGCTCACCGTTTTCCTGCGATACGTCACAGTTGATGACGAGACCGATATCCCCGTAGTCCATGGCGCAAACCATAGACCTCATTTGGCCTGGATCAACCGGTTCTCCAAGTATCTCACCGCTGATCACCGAAGAACTAGCCAACGAGGTGAAGTGGACCGGGACTCCTGCCGTCGGCAGACCGAGAACAGGCATTGAGTGCTCTCCCGGGAGGAACACGTCATCGTACTCCGGGCTTCTGCCCGTCAGGGGGTCTGCAGGCGTCCACTCGCCAGCCGGCGTGTCCTTGGCCAGGGGAGTGCCCTTGAAGGGTTGGGGCACGGTTATCGGCGGTACCGTGATGAGGAAATCGTAAGGTACCTCTTCTCCCTCCATGATCACTTTTTTATCCTTGTCGTCCACCTTGACCGCCTTGAGGCCGCCCACGTAATTTATCCCCCTTTGGTTGAAGAGCTCTTGCGTCATCTCTGCTGCCTCTTGCCCCAGCGGCTCTATGGGAACCTTGAAGGGATGGATCAGGGTTATTTCGATCTTATCCCTTATCCCTCTCTTCCTGAAGATCACGTCGAGCTGATTCACTATCTCAAAGGGATATATGCCGCACCTATACATGGGGCTCGGCGTGAAAACCACGAGCTTCCCCGAGCGGAAGGCCGAAAGCGCTTCTCTCATCTTCAGCGCCCCTTCCAGCGTGAAGTTGTGATATCCGCTGCTCAAATTATAGGTGTTGAAATCGAGCTCCGAGCCCAGGCTGGCCAAAAGGAAGTCATAACTAAGCTCTCCCGAGTCCGTGATCACCTTCCTGTTCGCGGGATCAAACTTCTTTATACTTGACTTCACGACTTTTATTCCCCTTTCGCCAAGCTTGGAAAGCGGCAACCCCGTTTCCTCGGGGGTCATGTCTCCCAAAGCAACGTTAGCGAAATACGGTGGGAAGAAGTAGGTATCCTTATCGCTTACCAGCGTTATGTTGGCCTTACCCCTGAGCCTTTCCGATAATCTTTTCGCCGCCACCACGCCTCCAACGCCGCCACCTGCTATGAGAACGTTCTTCATGCATTATGAGGTGGGGGTGGATTTATCTCTTGCGATCACGGAACTGAG
>JAWDNK010000092.1:0-5364 GCA_046534355.1 Candidatus Martarchaeota archaeon
GTTAAGCTCTACGATTCCTATGGCGTACCCGTGGAGGTGATAGTTAAAGCCCTGTCAGAAAGAGGTATCAATATCGACGTCCCGAACGACTTCTACTCCAAGTTGGCCTCGCTCCACTCCAGCGCCCCCCAGGGTAGGCTCGGGGAGAAGGGCGGGAAAACCGTGCCGCATGAAGACGATCTTTCCCAATTAGCTCCAACTAGGCCGCTATATTACGAAGCAGCGTCGCCCGCTTTCTCCGGCCGGGTACTTCAGTACAGGAAGTACCCCGACGGGGAATTCTTGGTGCTAGATCAGACCGCTTTCTACCCGGAAGGCGGTGGTCAGCCCTCTGACGTCGGTGAGGTGAGTTGGGATGGGGGAAGGGCCTCGGTTCTGAGGGTTTATAAGACGAAAGGTGGTGTGATCGTGCACCAGGTTACTGTCCAAGGAGCGCCTCCTGCTAGCGGCGCGATTGTCCACGGAGAGATAGATTTGGGGCGCAGGCGTCAATTGGCTAGGGGGCACACGGCAACGCACTTAGTACTAGCGGCCGCCAGGAAGGTGCTGGGCGATCACGTGTGGCAGATGGGTGCTCAGAAGGACGTGGACTTGAACAGGCTAGACATACTTCACTATAAACCCATAACGGCTGGCGAGGCCGCCGAGATCGAGAGGTTGGCCAACTCTTGGGTCATGGATGACATAGAGGTCGAGGTTCTCAACTTAGAGAGGGACTTGGCGGAGGCGGCGTTTGGATATGGAATTTATCAAGGTGGAGTAGTTCCCGGCAAGACCCTGAGGGTAGTTAGGATACCGGGGGTTGATGTCGAGGCGTGCGGTGGTACACACGTTAGGCGCACCGGTGAAATAGGTCAGATAAAACTGGTTACCGTTTCAAGGATTCAAGAATCGGTTTTCCGGCTGGAATTCAGGGTCGGTTTCTCGGCGCTGGCCTACACGCAGCAGACTGAAAAGGAGCTGGCAGAGGTGGCGGCAGCCCTATCCGCTAACGTGGAAAATCTGAAGGAGAAGGTCGCAAGCACTTTATCGCGGTTGAAGGCCTTGGAGGGTGAGAGCTCGGCGTTGAAGAAGGAGTTGGCAGAGCTATACGTGCAAAGGGCGCCTGAAGTGGATAGCGCGTTGGGAAAGGGTAGGCTGGTGGTTACGCCGGAAGGCCTCGAACCCCGCGAAGTGGCCATATGGGGCACTCCATACGCCGACCTCGTGATCGTCCTCGGAAAGGGCGGTAAGAACGTGGCCATAGCAGCCAGGCGCGGTTCGGGCGTCGATCTCAGGGCGCTTAGCCCCAAGTTTCTTGCTGCGGGCGCAAAGGGGGGTGGCAGCGGGGAGATGCTGGAATTCGTCTTCGAAAAACCGATCACCGATGAGCTTTTACGCGAGCTCCTCAAGGCTCACCGATGGTGTTTTTAATGCCCATCCCAGATTACGAAATCAAGTGGTCCAAGCGGTACGAGGAGTCGGGCGTTTTCCAAGCAGATCCAGACCGCAGGGAGAAGTTTTTCGTGACTTTTCCGTTCCCTTATATGGATGGGCCCTTACACGTAGGACACGCTTACACCGTTGGGCGGCTTGATGCCATGGCAAGGTATAAGAGGGCAAAGGGTTACAATGTCCTCTTCCCTTGGGCATGGCACTGGACAGGGCAGCCCATAGCTGGCGAAGCGAAGCGCATATCTTCGGGTGATGAATCCGCCATAGCCCCGCTCAGGGACGTGGCCAGGGTGCCCGTGGAGGAAATAAAGAAATTCGCTGACCCCGTTTACCTCGCCACTTACTTTACCAATGCTGGTAAACAAACGCTGAAGGTCTATGGGGTTTCCATAGATTGGAGGAGGGAGTTTTTCACCACTTCGAATAACCCGGGATTCAGCGCGTTTGTGACATGGCAGTACGAGACGCTGAGGGAAAAGGGATTCATAGAGAAGGGCACGCACCCCGTGGTTTGGTGCCCATTTGACCGCAGCCCCGTCGGTGACCACGATAGGCTTCAGGGAGAGGGGGTGTCGCCCGAGGAGATGACGGGCCTTAAGTTCCAGGTGGTGGGGGGTCAGTTGGACGGCTACTACATGGTGGCCGTGACGTTTAGGCCGGAAACCATATACGGCGTGACCAACCTCTGGGTTTCTCCGAACCTTCAGTATTCTGTAGTGTCTGTGGGAAGCGAAAATTGGATCGTCGGAGAGAAGGCGGTTCAAAAATTGGACGATCAGGGTTTTCACCCGGTTTTCCAGCGCGCGGTTAGCGGGAAAGACCTAGTGGGGCTCAAGGTGAGGGCACCGCTCACTGGGGCGGAAGTACCCGTTTTGGGTGCGGACTTCATCGATCCCGATTTTGGTACGGCGGTGGTCTTCAGCGTTCCCGCTCACGCCCCTTACGATTACTTGGCCTTGAGGGACTTGGGCATGCCGCTGGCCCCGATACCCGTGATATCGGTTCCAGGTCACGGAGACGTACCTGCAGAGGAGGTTTGCGAAAAAATGGGGCTGAAAGACCAGCGGGACCCGAGGGCCGAGAATGCGACCAAGGAACTTTACTCGCTGGAGCTGAGAAAGGGTGTAATGCGGGTTGGTCCTTACTCGGGTATGAGCGTCGAAAGGGCGAGGAAGGCCATATCAGAAGCGATGAAGGCTCAAGGAAGCGCGTTTGCGTTCTACGAGCTGCCCGAAAAGGTTGTTTGCCGTTGCGGCACCACGTGCGATGTGAAGATCCTTGAAGATCAGTGGTTCTTGAGGTATTCTGATGAAAGCCTCAAATCCTTGGCGCGCCAAGCCATTCAGAAGATGGCCTTTTATCCCCCTTCTGCCAGACAGGCCTTTCTTGACGTGCTGGATTGGGTTGGCGACAAGCCCTGCGCTAGAAGGAGCGGTCTGGGCACCCCGCTGCCTTGGGACAAGGAATGGTTGGTCGAAACCCTTAGCGACTCGACCATATACATGGCGTACTACGCGATATCTAAGTTCGTAAACGCGGGTCTGATCTCTCCTTCCTCGATGAAAAAAGCTTTCTTTGATTACGCCCTTTTGGGCAAGGGTGAAGCCCAAATAGTATCCGAGGAAACGGGCGTGTCAGTGGATTTGCTGAACAGGGTAAGGGCGGAGTTCGAATATTGGTATCCTGTAGACCTCAGAGCCTCCGGTAAGGATCTCATATCAAACCACTTGATTTTCTACGTGCTTCAGCACGTTGCCCTGTTTCCTCCGGACAAATGGCCTAGGGGTATAGCGGTGAACGGTTTCGTATCCATAGAGGGAAACAAGATGTCCAAGTCCAAGGGAAACTTCGTGACGTTGAGGGACGCGGTGGACAGGAGGGGGAGCGATGCGCTCAGGTTGGCGCTGATAAACTCCGCCGAGGGCATGGACGATCCGGACTTCAAATGGTCCGAACTGGACTCCATGGGAGATAAGATATCACAATTCTTGCAAGTAGTAAGCGAATCGTTTTCTGGCGAATTAGGGCAGTCCGACTCGACAGATGATTGGCTAATGGCAGACTTTAACGAGGTACTAAGGGACGTGGAAGCCAGCATGGAACAGTATCGCACTCGTACTGCGCTGAACAGGGCTTTTTTCGAGTTCTGGATAGACCTGAAATGGTACACAAAGAGGAGGGTCGCCAAGGGATTGCAGCCCTTATCGCAGGGGTCTCTGGAGGTTTTGAGGAGGTGGATAAGGATCCTCGAACCTTTCATGCCTTATGCCGCCGAAGAGGCTTGGGAAAGGGCAGGGGGAAGCGGGCTTCTGGCGTCCACTAAGTGGCCAGAGCCATTCACCGTTTTTGATGCTGAGTATCTGCTGGCTAAGGAGGAATACATAGGAAGAGTGCTACAGGAAGCCAAGGACGTCGTGGCGCTCTGGGATAAGCGGGGGAAGAGGCCAAGCGCGCTGGTTATTCACTGCTATGACCCATCGCTTTCGCTCGTGGGTTTGAAGGAAGGAAAGGTAGACCTATCGAGCGTCCCCGAGGAAGCTAGGTCCCTTTACAAGAGGATGGCTTCACTGAGGTCAAGCCTGAGCGATTTGGAAAAAAAGTCGTTTGACAGACTTGCGGAGGAAGAAGAAGATATATTGAGAGATGCGACGGCGTTTCTGTCGCGGGAGCTGGGCATCGACGTCGTTATGGGCCCGAGGGGTAAGTTTACCGTTGGCGAGAAGGTTTACTGGCCGCTTCCGCTGAAGCCGCTTTTTGAAGCTAGGTGAGCGCCGCCTAGGGTCCGGATTGGGCGTCGCGCATTGCAAGGATGCCCTGCGGTTTCCCCAGTATTTTGCATATCCAGGTGACTGATTGTATCATCACGTCTGGCCTGGCAGCTAATAGCGTTTGGATATCGGAAAGCCCGGTTAGCACTGCGGCGGAGATCATGCCGGCTTTGTGGGCAGCCTCCACATCTAGGTTCATATCGCCCACGTATATGATGTCACCGTCCACGCCCAGTTCATCTTGCAACTTCAGCAACATATCAGGGCTTGGCTTCTTGTTAACCACGTCATCCCCCGACACGCCGATTACCCCAAGTCTTTCGAAACCGTAGCGTTCTAGGAAATAGTCTAGGACCATGCGGGGCGCGTTTGTGGCGATACCCACCGTATAACCCATCTCGATCAAGGACTTCACGCATTCGTAGGCCCCGTCGAAAAGCTTTGCGTACTTGTTAATGTAGAAGTACCTGTAGCTATAATTCATCCACAGCAAGAAGTCCTCGCTCTTCGCTGGGTCGATCTCTCCCAATGCTTCCTCAAAGATCTCAGAGTAGCTTTTGCCCACTAGCTTAGCTACCGCGCTCGGCGGTGGCTTAGGAATGTCGTTTACGATGAAGAAGTCAGTTATCTGTCTGATGAATGCCTCACGGGAGTCCAGCAGTGTCCCGTCCATATCGAATATGATCCCGTTTATGATCTTCTTGCTTCTCGTTAGGCCGGATAGCGGCAATGGGAAGAATTACCCTATCGTTCTAGATAAGTTTTCTGGTGCTTCGCTGAGCGCTCTTCGATGATCCGCCGTTTACAACGATATATAATATGTTATTTCCCCTTATCAATATGCGTCCAAAAGAAACCATGGCGTTCCCGTCGTCATCGATTTGAACAGAGTCGTCGAGAACGATATTCATCGTTGGGTCGTAGTTGTTCAATATGCCCCTGTACTCTTGCCCGTCCTTCAGCTTCACCGTTATCGGCGCGTTTAGCGCCTTTTTGAGGAGTTTCAAGGGTGTCTCGTAGGAATTGTTCTTGTTTTGCCCCTGTGACTGTGCTTGTCCCCTTTCGTCGTCTTCCTCCCTCATCCTTCTGGATATCAAGCATTACACCTTTTAGTTAACGAATGGGGAGTTTATAAACATATCAGCAAAGCAGCACCTACTCC
>JAWDNK010000093.1:0-5157 GCA_046534355.1 Candidatus Martarchaeota archaeon
TTTGCACCTCGCTGAAGAACTCAGGCCTCACCTGAGCCCCCAAGAACTTTCTAGCCCTAGCCGCCAGCAAGGACATCTCCCTCACCGTCTTAGACGGGACGCAACCGGAGTAAAGGCAGTTGCCTCCCAGCACACCCTTGGGATCGACCATTAGAACGCTGTATCCAGCCCTCGAAAGCCGGAAGGCTCCGGGATAACCCCCTCCGCCCCCACCGATGACCAAAACGTCGACGGACTTCATCTGCGATCTCACCACTTTTTCTTTTTCGAGCCCTTTACTATCTCAGAGGTGGTAACGGTCACCCGTATAGGTTTTTCCCATTCACGTTTATGATTCATTTTTGCGATTCGCGCTCACGAATTCACTTTCGCAGAAAGGGGTTTACGCGGGCCGGCACCTTTATGCCGTGTACGTTTGGGGCATTTTGGGCTTTTTCGCGGGCGGAGCAGTAGCGGGAATACTAGCCAGAAGGCGGCCCCTGTTCTTGGCGTCGGTTGCTGCGGCCTTGGCGGTCTTCTTCGCCCTACTTTACGCCCTTTCTCCCTCTCTTTGGCGCTACGCAATAGTGTCTTCGACCTATCACTTGCGCGAGCTTATTTCATTCACGTACGGTCACGCGGTCCCGTACTCGATCTCACTGGGATTCGGCATCCTCGCCGGCTTTCTGGCGGCCACGCCAAGACGCGCGAACAAACCAAGAGTTAGCCAAAAAGCCGCAGACGAGGAAAAGAGGAGCAATGCCGATAAAGGCGACCAGAAAGAAAAAGAAAACGACGAAAGGCAGGGATCCGACCAACTCACGGTTAAGGTTAGACCGTGAAGAGGGATACATTTCGTCTTTGCTTCCCCGTTCTTGTTGCTTTTTTCGCCTTTACGTCATTTTTGCCCTTCGCGCTTCTTTCTCTCTCCCTCCCTCTCCCTTTTCACGATCGAGGTTTTCTAGCTAACCACGTGGCCGTTTTTCCATGAGTCGGAAGGCCCGACGGGCTTTAAAAAGGCGCAATTCTTCAGTTACTCTGACCTCCTCCCCGCCATGAAGGGTGAGGGATCCCCGAGGGCTAAAGGGTTACACCCCTTTACGGGTGCTACTGTGTTGTGGTCTACGATGAAGGAAAGAGGTCCCTTTATTGTTGAGACTAGCACGCCGGTAGCCTTCTCGAGGATGTTCAACGCGCCGTTTAAGTCGCTGTGCAGTTTATGCCCTTTAGGACAACTAACGACCCCCCTTGGATTCCTAGTGACCTCCACGTCGTGGTAAGCGCAGTACTTTGAGGTGTTGTACTCGACGACCTCAAAGGCCTTCATCCCGTACTCTTGAGCCTTTGCACTCCTGTTTGTGTACTTAACTTCGTAGAGTAGACGCCCTCCTCAGGTATCGCGGGAGTAGAAGTTGGCTCCCGCTCCTCATCTTCAGAGAGTTGACCAGAGGAGGGCATCTCAAAAAAGAAGGTAGTCCTATTTTAAATCTTACCCGCCCCTAGAAGGGGCGAGGTTTGTCGTTCGCTTTATCAGCGCGGCAAGAAAATCCCCAAATTGAGACTCAGGCTTAAAGAATCGTCTTCATGGACGACCCGGGTGCCGACCATGCCCTCCTCCGTGTCCACCTTCTTCTGTAGGGCCGGCCAGCTCCGCGACTGACCCCTTCACGAAGGCGTCCACCGCTTCGGACTCCCGTCCGGGAAACGAATAAACCTTAACCCCAGCCTTCTTGGCGTACATGAATGCAGGCCGGCCGATTCCTGCCACGACGAGGTCCCTTATCGAGCGACTTACCAAGGAGTCGATGGTACTTATACCCCTGAGCCCGGATGCCAGCGCGGGATTGGCGTAAACCTCGTCCAACTCTCTCCCGTTATAGACGTGTACCTCGTCGGCTTCGCCAGGATCGGACGTATTCCCACTTGTAACGAGTACGGCGAACTTCATGCGTTAAGCGGGCAGGGCGGCATAAGCTTTCTGGGCTTTCCCGCGCCAGGGACTAAAACGCTGCCGAGACGCCCCTTCCCTTTCGAGCCTCTCTTTTCCCCTTCCCCCTTCGCTTTTTTGGCCTTCATCGTCCTTCTGCAACTAGCTTAATGCGAGGAAAAGGAGGCATAGGAGGCAGCCTTCTGCGAAGGTACCTTTACCAAGCTTTCACCAGCCTTTACTAGGCGCGCAGACTCCGCGGACAAACGATTTTCTTTCTGTTTAGAAGCTAAAAACCGAAAAGACGATAAACGCGGCTCGGTATGCGGAAAGGACTGCCACCTCGCCTTAGCTCAACCTCTCCATCTCCACACCCTTTGCCTACCTAGCGATCTCCCCTCTTCGCACTCCGGCTCCGCGTTGCTTGGGCCGCTTTACATGCGTTCAAAGCGAGACGAGGGAGTTGAGCACGTCTCGGTGGGTTTTTATTTTCGCGGCCATTTCACCCCATGGAAATAAGCTTCAAGGGTAAGGTGGTCTTGGTAACGGGAGCGGGAGAGGGAATAGGCAGGGCAACCGCAGAAGAGTTCGCCGAAAACGGGGCCGAGGTTGTCCTCAACGCCCTCACCGACAAGTACGTCGTGGATGTCCACTCAGCTTTGGTAGCCAAGGGTTACACTTCCCATTACGTGATTGGAGATATCTCCTTGCAGAGGACGATAGCCGCCCTCGAGGAGGTGATCAAGGGGATTGGCAAGCTGGACGTCATAGTCAACAACGCCGCGCTAGAGGTCGACAAGCCCTTCGAGGAGCTAACCCTCGAGGAGGCGAAGAGGATGGACGAGGTGAACGTCCTGGCCTACTTCAACACCGTTAAGACCTTCTTCGACTACCTCAAGGCGTCCAGGGGTTGCGTGGTCAACATTTCATCGGTCCAAGGGCTCAACCCAGAGAGCTTCAACGCCTACTACCCCTCCACGAAGGGTGCCGAGATAACCCTAACAAGGGAAATGGCCGTTGAGCTGGCCAAATACGGCATAAGGGTCAACGCGGTGGCCCCAGGGCCCATCGACACCCCTCACAACAGGAAAAAGATGGGCGAGATGTTCGGCGGCGACTACAGGGTTGGTTACGAAAAGCTAGCCCGCGGCGATCCCCTGAAGAGGTTCGGGACCCCTGAGGAAGTGGCTCACGCCGTCCTCTTTTTGGCCTCCGACCTTGCCTCGTACATCACGGGGGCAACCCTGTTCGTGGACGGTGGCATGCACGTGGTGCAGCCGCATTCGCTCGGGTTCCCACCCCGACGCCCAGAGCGGTCTTCGTTTTTAACCGAATTCGCGCAGGTTGCTGCGGCCGCCCTTTCCTCCACCCCCTCAGTTAGCGGCGCCTACTGCTTTTTAGCCTCAATCCCGCGCGCGGCCTTCGCAACGGCCTCCGCCTTGGCGGCGGCCTGAGGGGAGTGCGACGGCCTGAATGAGGAGAGAACCATGGCGATCAGACTTATGATCAACGAGAAGTAAAACGCCATGTGAAGCCCGTACTCGAAGCCTGCGAGATTGAAAGCGGAGTCCTGCACGCCGCCGCCGTAGATCATTATCTGCATCAGGTCGTTAAGGGAAACCCTGCTGATTAAGAAAGGAAAGGTCACCGCCAAGCTCAGCATGCTGCCCGTGTTCCTGAGCATCGTCCTTATACCCGAGGCAATCCCCCTGCGCTGAGGGCTGACGGAGGTCATTATGGCGTTGGTGTTAGGCGAGCTGAAGAGCCCGCTACCGGCTCCCATCACCGACATGTAGGTGGCCAGATATGGATAGGGGGTTGCCTTCGTTATGGTGGCCAAGAGGAAAAGGCCCACCGCGTTCACGCCCAGGCCTGCCGTGCTCAGTACCCTCGACCCATACTTATCCGAAAGCCTTCCGCTCAGCGGCCCGACGGCGAGGAAAGCCAGCCCGTATGGGATCATCATTATCCCCGCTGATAGCGGGGTCTGACCGTAAGGCCCCTGCAGGAAGAATATCAAGAGGAACATGACCGCCCCCGTGGCTATACCGTTCAGCAGGTTGGATATGTTGCCGAAAGCGAACAGCCTGTCCCTGAAAAGCGAGAAATCTATGAGCGGATACCTCGTCCTTCTCTCGGCGTAAAAGAAGGCACCGAAGAAGGGCAACGAGCCAATCAGCAACGCGAGCGTGTAAACCAAGGGGAAGCCCGGGAAGGCCACGAAGGTCAATCCTAGCAGCATCAGGGTCAGCGCGCCGAGCAAAAGCGCGTTACCCAAGAAGTCAAACTTCTCCTGCCTGGCCGGCTCAACCACCTCGCGCAGCCTGAAGTAAGCCCAGGGCACCGCGAAAGCCGCTATGGGTATGTTGAAGAGGAATACCCACCTCCAAGATATCGTGGTCAGCACCCCTCCTATGACGGGCCCGGTGGTAAATCCCGTGACCCCAGCTATTTGGTTGATCCCCAACCCCAGGCCGACCTCCCCCTTCTTGAACGCGTCCGTGACAATCGCCGTACTGTTGACCATCAAGAACGAGCCTCCGACTGCCTGCACCGCCCTAAAAGCTATGAGCTCCACCCCGGCCACCGTCCCCTTGCCAACGGTGAGGCCGCTGAGCAGGGAGCCCACGGCGAAAATCGCGAAGCCCGCGTTGTAAAGTTTCTTTCTCCCGATCATGTCGGCGAACCTCCCCAGCATTGGGACCAGGGCCACCGTCAGAAGCATGTAGATGAGGATTATCCAAAGGGCGTAGAAGAAGTTGAGGTCGAGGTCCTTCATCATGCTCGGCAAAGCGATGAGAAGCGCCGAACCCTGCATGCTGCCCAGGACGGCACCGACCGTGGTGACGGAGAGAGCCGTCCACTTGTACTCCATAAAGCTACTAAAAAACCGCGCTTAAGCATTGCGCATACTACATAATTTCAAAGATCGCGCGTAGCGAAGACCTCGATAACCTCTACGTGTGGACAAAGCCAGTGGGGGAAGGGAGGTAGATATTCGGGGGAGGGTTAACCCAAAATTAACCCCCGTAAAGCCCAGGTCAAGTCCTGTTACTACGCCAGGCCCGTCCCCGTGACCAAAATCGCCCCGACCATCCCCCTGCGCATTCGCTTTAAAGAAAACTTTAGCGCGAAGAAAGATCCCTTGCTAACAGACGGCGCTCAGAGTCGGCTTATCTCTGTTATCCCTCGTATCCCTGGTATCCCTCGAGAAAACGCGATGCAATACCGACGCTTGAACTTCGCGGATC
>JAWDNK010000094.1:0-5156 GCA_046534355.1 Candidatus Martarchaeota archaeon
GCTGAACACTTGAGCGTATTGCGTAAACTTCCTTTCGCTGCTATCGTAGAAAGGCCCTACCCATTCCTCGTAGCTCCATCCCGAGCATCCCACGCTTATCATGAAACGGATTCAAAAACCGAATAAACAAAGCGATTTAACGTTATCGCAGATTAAGCGGACAAAAATCCATCGTAAGGGAAGGGATGCAGAACCCTTTTTATTGCAGGTCCTTATGCATCGCGCGAATCACAATCAGCGCCTTGATCGCGGTGGGGGAGGGCGGGGCTTTGCCCCTGAGACACGGGGGAACGCACCAGGATGAAGATGTCTTCCTCGGGGGCGTGGGAAACGCTAACCGCGTTCCCCGCGAGATTGCGAGCGCGCCGGCCAACCGGTGAGCCGCGCCTGCAAGGGGTAGTTACTTTTCTTCCTACCGGCTGGCCTTGATCTTAATCTAGGACTTTGCGATGACCAACGCTCACGCCCTTCTAACCGCGCTGCCTCGCTCACATCCTAGTCAACAATACCAAAGTTTAATTATGGCGCTGACTTCCCGCAACGACTTCGCGCGCCTTCCCCTCGGCCCAACATCTCCGTCTTCGCCCACGACCACGTAGTGCCCCGCCCTGGCAAACATGGAGCCATCCATGGGATGATCTCCTACAGCCACCACGTGCTCCTTATCCACGTTTAGATCGCGAGCCAAGGCCTCTAGTACTTGCCCTTTGTTGCTTGGGTCCACTTCTACCTTGATGCCGGAAATAAGCCCCCCCTCGTCATACAAAATCTCGTTACAAAACCTTTTTTCTATCCCCAAAAGCTCGGCAATCCTCCTCACCAGGTCGCACACTCCAGCCGATATTATGGCCACCTCCCATCCATCACGCTTCAGCTGATCCACCAACTCAGCGGCGCCGTCTACTACGTGAGGGTCTTTAAAAAGAGAGGCTATATCTTCTTTTTTTAAGCCCGCTCTTCTCAACTCCGCCGCCGTTTGACTGACTAGCTCGGTGTAACTCATCAAGCCCTTTTCGAACCTGCGAAAATTATCGTCCGAGACTTCCTGGATGCCGAATCTCTCATAAATCCGTCTCCAGCTGCTCTTCTCCGGAACGAGCGTACCGTCGAGGTCAAAAACAACCAATCCCTTCAAGGGGAGAATACCTTCGCGAGCCAGCGCATATCCTCCGGCACTACCCGGTTCGCCTTGACTGCTTCCTTCAACGGCACAGAAACTATCTTTTCTCCCTGTAGGCTAACCATTTTCCCGAAGTCGCCGTTCTTTATCAGGTCAACCGCAGCGATACCAAACCTCGTCGCGAGTATTCTGTCATAAGCCGTAGGGCTACCCCCTCTTTGAACGTGCCCTAGCACCACCGACCTCGTCTCAACGCCCGTGCGCTCCTCTATCTCCTTTTCCAACCATTCCCCAATTCCCCCAAGCCTCTCGTGCCCAAACGCGTCCTTCTGGGAACTCCTCGTAAAGAAGTCTTCGATTCCCTTCGGAACCGCCCCTTCGGCGACCACCACAACGGCGAACTTCCTTCCCTCCTCATACCTCTTCTTGACCATGGAGCAGACCTCGTCCAGGTCAAAGGGCTCCTCGGGAAGCAGTATGACGTCGGCCCCACCTGCGAGGCCCGAGTAGAGGGCGATCCACCCCGCGTGCCTACCCATAACCTCTACCACGATGGTGCGCTGATGCGACTCCGCTGTGGTGTGTATCCTGTCGATTGCTTCTGTGGCTATGGCTACGGCGGTGTCGAAACCGAATGTCCTGTCCGTTCCTGACAGATCATTATCGATGGTCTTCGGTATGCCGACGACTTTATAGCCCAGATCGCTGAGCTTGCTGGAAACGCTTTGCGTATCATCGCCTCCTATGGCCACTATGGCATCAAGCCCTAGTTTCTTTATGTTGTCAATTAGCCTCTGCTGGTCTTCCGCCCTCGCAAACGGGTTGGTCCTAGAAGTACCGAGGATTGTGCCGCCCTTGGGTAAGATACCGGAAACGGCATCCCTATCAAGCGGCATCACATCCATCTCCAAGAGGCCCGCCCAGCCCCTCTTTATCCCCACCACCTGATAACCATAGGCCAAGGCGCGCCTCACCACAGCCCTTATGGCAGCGTTAAGTCCAGGAGCATCCCCCCCTCCGGTCAAAACACCGATCTTCATTTGAGATGTAGAATCCAGTAATTTTAAGCGTTTCCAAAAGCCCCTGTGGCGCCCAATTCAAAGTCGAGCTTATACGCCTAGGTAGTAACCCTATTTTCGTGCCACAAGAGGAGACCAAGAGGGACATCTACAAAAAAAACTTGTTGCAAACCCGGCTGTCGCTTGCGGGCCTCGAATACCAATTAGAGAGGTCAAAACTGCAGCCGACCCAAAAATCTGATTTGATTAAGGCGATTTACTTAATCAAAACCACGGTTTTTGAACTCGAAAAGAAGCTCGATGAAGCCAAATCTGACGATGACCTTTTAAGATGGCAGGTCCTGACCAACTACACAATAACATCTCTGATTTCCTCAAAAGAAATCCCTGAACCAATGAAAACGATCCTGAAGTCTTTGCTAATCGAACGTTGAAAGCCATCCCCCACATGCTTTACGCCTAGATGATCAAGGGTAAAAGGCGAAGCAAAACGTTAGGTTTTTATCCGACCGGCGACCAAATGGTAGGTGAGGCTCTTGCCTAAGAAAGCGAAGAAAGAAGAGAAAAAGGAAGAGCAGCCGAAGAAATAAAGCGACGCTTAGAAGGGTAAGGGAGGTTACCCTATAGATTTTTTTCAGCGCGCGGCCGTCGCCCGTTGCGCTGAATCTTTTCGTTCCAACCTCGTAATTCAGAGAAATGAATTGGTTAGGTTTTTATCCTTTATACAAATTACGTCTATGACAGAGAAGAAAGGTATCGCGGAAGTCCTTGGGGAATTCTTTTCCCCGACATTTTCGCTAGATGAGAATGGAATACCGGAATTCAAGTTGTTCTTAGCAGGAGAATGGGCCGATTCAACGGGCGGCGTGCAGATAGTCGACTCGCCACACGACGGATCAGTTGTTGCGAAGGTCCAAAGTGCCACGTTGCAAGACGTCGAAAAAGCGTTGCAGGCCGTATCAACCTTCGGCAAAAAAATCAGGGACATACCAGCTATAGACAGGATCCTCATATTTCAAAAGGCCAGAGAATTGCTCAGGGAACACTCTGAAGAAATTGCTAAAGCACTAGTCTTAGAGGGAGGGAAGACGATTCGCGCAGCTAGAGGAGAAGTCAACGCAACCATGCAACGCCTGATGCTCACCATGGAGGAAGCGAGGAAAATATACGGAGAATACATACCGGGCGATTGGTCGGAGGACACGGTCGGCAAGATTGGATTGGCCATAAGGGAACCCGAAGGGGTCGTGGCAGCCATATCCCCCTTCAATTATCCTCTTTACATAGCTTCGGCGAAGATCATCCCCGCTTTGCTCTCAGGGAACTCCGTGATCGCTAAGCCGGCGAGCGATGACCCCGTTGCCCTTCTCCTCTTCGCCAGGGTTTTACAGGAGGCGGGGATCCCGGCGGGCGCGCTTAACGTATTAACAGGCTCTGGGGGAAAAATCGGAGACGCTATCGTTTCCGATGAAAGAGTTAACATGGTCACTTTTACCGGTAGTACCGAGGTCGGAATGCACGTGAACAACGTGATGGGGATGAAGAAAAGACACCTTGAACTTGGGGGGAAAGGTATGGCAATAGTCCTCAAAGACGCCGACATCGAACTCGCGGCCAAAAAGGTCGTTGAGGGAAACCTCAGCAACGCAGGGCAGCGCTGCGACGCGGTAGCCACGGTTCTCGTTGAGAATCAAGTTGCCGATGCCTTGATAGAAAGAATAATAGAGGAGGAAAAGAAATGGGTCATGGGCAATCCCATGGATCCAAAAACAGATATGGGTCCACTGATAAACGAGGCGGCGGCGGAGCGCGTTGAAGCCCTTGTCAAGGACGCGGTGTCTAGGGGCGCAAAGCTATTAATCGGGGGACATAGGCATGGTTGTTACTTCGAGCCCACCGTCCTAGTAGACGTCCCGCTCGACGCCAAGATAGTGAACGAGGAAACTTTCGGCCCCGTTCTAGTGGTGATAAGGGTAA
Organism: Candidatus Martarchaeota archaeon; assembly: GCA_046534355.1. Classification (GTDB taxonomy): domain Archaea; phylum Thermoproteota; class Thermoprotei_A; order Marsarchaeales; family UBA168; genus UBA168. Next base: position 4,117 of record JAWDNK010000094.1, read on the forward strand.
AGGATGAAGATGAAGCGCTGGAGATAGCGAAAAAACCCAAGTACGGCTTAGACTCATGCGTGTTCACCAATAACTTTTACGATATGTGGAAGATCGCGAAAGGTCTCGACGTAGGAGAGGTCACGATAAACGATAGCCCAAAGCACGGCGTGGGTTATTTCCCTTTCGGCGGAAAGAAAGCGTCCGGGCTGGGAAGGGAAGGCATTGGTTACAGTATTGATGAAATGACGCACCTAAAGACGATCGTTTTCAACCTCGAGCCGGGCGGTCTGGGCAAGAAGAGGGCCCCAGTGGGAATCCAGTAAAACCTCAACGGCCCCCGGAATAAGTTTATAGGGAGGGGGCCTTTTTTGATCAAATAGAATGGAAGAGGTGGAACCGTTCAAAAAATATGGTGGACGTTTCGTTGCCATCAACAAGGGCAAGGTAATAGCGTCTTCTCTTACCTTGAAGGACGTTTACAACAAAGTTAACAAGGGGGACTGGCAAGAGGGATTATACTTTGCGTACATCCCCGGAAATGATATCTTAATTCTTTGAAAGATGAGCTAATTGGCAGAGAGCCAGGTTTTTTCCTTCCCTTATCAACAAGAGATATCCGGCGTGCTGGGCAAATCTTTGAGACCAAGGCTACCGGTCCAAGTGAAGGGAAAAAGGGGGAATTGGGTCACCATATCGCTATACCTTGACACGGGTGCAGACATATCAATTCTACCGAAGAGTTCGGCGGACATCCTCGGTATACCATTACGCTCCGGTAGCGAGGTCATCGTGGTCGGCCTAGCAGGCGAACTGATAAGGGCCTACATACACGAGTTAGAGTGTAAACTCGGGGATTTTGAGCCGCTCAGCGCGAAGTTCGCGATATCCGAGAAGGAGACGGTGGTCCCGGTCCTTGGAAGGGAGGGATTCTTCCAAAGGTTCAACTTCAAATTTAACAATCAAAACCAGACCGTTGAAGTGGAAAAGCTCCGAAATCACAAACCTCCTTTCTGGGTAAACTCGACTGCGGTGGATAACGCTATAGCATAGCCTCGTGC
>JAWDNK010000095.1:0-5120 GCA_046534355.1 Candidatus Martarchaeota archaeon
GGTAATTCCAGAAGAAGTAGCTGGTGACGGAGTTGAAGCCAGCGCGCTTCAGCTTCAACAGCCTATCTTCCCACAGCGCGCGCGGCACGCGCGCGTAGTGGATTTCTCCGCTGGTTATCATGAACGATAAGCGCACATCGTATTAAGGCTATCTGAAAGACTTCTTTTTTATTGTGACATAAATAGGATGCGATTTCGGTCCTTCGGCTAAATGCATCTATTAATGCGCTTTTGCTTTAATGCGAGCAGGGGATGACCCGATTCTAAAAAATTATTGTTTGGGTTTTGATTCTCCGGCCGCTCGTCGCGTCAAGGTTTCGCCTTCTTGCCGCGCCCCCTTAAGGCCACAACCGCAGCAACCACCACCACGACGACCACCACGACCACCGCCACCAGCGCGTACAACATCGTGTTACTGCTTGATGACGAGGGCGACGGGGAAGGGGTGATCGACACTGGCGCGGTCACGTTCAACTGGACCACATTCGAGATCGTCGAAGGTGCGGAGACCAAGTTAGCCGCGATTTTTGTTACGCCGGGAGACGAGGGGCTGTAAGTTATGCTGGCCGTGCCCGCGGTACTTGTACTCGCCGTTCCGAAGATGGTCCCGTTGGAGTAGAACGCCACGGCGTAACCCGAGGCAGGCGTGCCGTTTGCGTACTTCGCGGTCGCCGTGAGGGTTATCACAGCCCCAGCTGGAATCGTCGTCTTGCTTGCGGTGAGAGTCAATTCTGAGGGTAATACGGTTACCGTCTTGGTGGTCGTGGTCTTAGGCGCCGAGGCGACCACGTTTACCGGCGAAGATACCACTGAGGGTGCCGAGGCCAAGGACGCCTTTATGGAGCTGGCACCAGCCGAAGCGGGAGTGTACGTGAAGGTGGCTTTCCCGTTGGTGTTAGTTGGGGTGGTACCCGGCAGGGAAGGCCCCAAATAGAAGTCTACGGAAGTCCCGGAAACTGGAGTACCGTTAGCGCAAACGATGCTGGCGGTAAGCGCGACGGGGGTGCCGGCTGGGACTGAAGTCGATGACGCCGAAACAGTTACCTTGGCGGAAGCGATGGGACCTAGGTAGTTGCTTGAGTAGGTCGGATTCAGGTCTAGGAACTGGACGTACTCGGGCTGGTAGCTATCGGCTGCCATGGCTTGAACAAGGGGCGATGACCTACAAACCTTGCGTCCCGTCTAAGAAGTCATTCCGTTCCTAGAAACTTCAAGGACACAATCGAAGGGCGGCAGGCCTCTTGAAATGTCGCTTAAGCTCCAGCGGATTGCCGTGGCCTGGAAGTACCGTTACCGGCGCCAGACCCATAACACGCCTAAGGGAGGCCTCGGCCTCTTTTAGGTCAAGCGCGTACCTCCTGTTGACGTAGAGCTGCCCGCCTTTTTCGAAAGCCGCATCGCCCACGAAGGCGAACTTCTTTTCTCCGCTTTCTAGCACGTAAGTGGTGCTGCCAGGGGTGTGCCCCGGCGTTTTGACTACGACCAGTTTTGGGAGGTCAATTCTGCTGACGTCGTCTGCCGATGGCACTGGGGATATCCTAACCAAGGACGAGAAAAACTTCATCAATGGGGAAGCGGAATATTGGGGCCTTTCTCCTCTTATGACTGGTATCTCGCTCGGGTCTGCGTATATCCTGGGCTTGTAGAGGTCGTAGAGCACCCTAAGTCCCCCCACGTGATCAACGTGCGAGTGCGTTATTAGCACAACCGACGGCCTTACACCCATAGCCTCGTAATAAGCTAGGACGCGCTTAGCGCTGCCCCTCATACCTGCGTCGACTTGAACGTACTGATCTCCCGACTTGAAAACGTAAACGTGCGCGTTCGTACCGTCGATCAGATCTATGTGTTCGGATACCTTCATGAGTAAGCCTTGGCGACGGCGTATAAGGGTTGAGCGGAAGGCGCGCTAGCGGAAAGCCGGAGCCGCGGCTAACTCGAAAGGCTTAACCCACCCATAATAATATCGTTATGTCGGTCGCGTTTTCTTTTAATTACGCCGGTGTTAGGCTTTACTTCGGCGAGGGCTCCGTGAAAAAGCTCAAAGACCACCTCAAACCTAGGTCCTCCGTCTTGGTCGTAACGAGTAAGTCGGCGGCGCGCGTGTCCGGTGCCCTCGATGACGCAAAGGCCGTTTTCCAAGAGCTCAACATCGAGTACTTCAATTATGATGGAGTCACGCCCAACCCCACCACGGCCGAATCTCAGGAAATAGCCAAGCTTGCCTGGGAAAAGGGGGTCGACGCGCTGGTGGCCATAGGTGGTGGCAGCGTCATCGATGCCGCCAAGGTCGCCTCTGTAGTTAGGAAGAACGGCGGTACCGCCAACGATTACATTTACTACAAGCGTTCTGGGGGCAGCGGAATTCCATTACTGGCGGTAAACCTAACGCACGGAACGGGAACCGAGGTCGACAGGTACGCCGTGCTCACCGACGCGGAAAAGGGGCAAAAGAGGGGAGTTGCCATCCTATATCCAGAGGCCAGCGCCGATGACCCCCATTACCTGCTCAGCTTACCCAAGGATCAAACCATATACACAGCACTAGACGCGTTCTACCACTCATACGAAGCGGTGACAAGGCTTGGCACCACACCTCCTGTGGAGCTGCTGACCAAGGAAGCAATTTCGCTCATAAAGCAGTGGCTACCCTCTGCCGTTTCGGATCTGAAGAACGAGGAAGCCAGGTACTGGCTCCTTTACGCTTCCATGTTGGCGGGAATAGCCATAGATATGGAGGGGACGCACATAATTCACGCTTTAGAGCACCAGCTCAGCGGGGCTAACCCGAAGGTCCCTCACGGAGCGGGATTGGCCATGTTGGGTCCCCGTTCCGCCTACCACACTCACTCGATAAACCCTGCCAAGTCGGCTGAGGTGCTCAAGATATTGGACCCAACCATTAGGCCCGTAGCTGAGGACGCGACAAAAGCGGAAAAAGCCATAGCGGACTTCCAAGCGCAGGTTGGGTTCGAGCAGAAGTTATCAGATTATGGTTTTACTAAAGATCAACTTGAGGTTATGGTGGCAGCGCTAGCCCCTCACGGCAGAACCGCAGGCGGCCCTCACATGCCCATGTCTCACGATCAGCTGCTTGACATCATGATGAAAAGCGCGCGATGTCATGAGGTGAGAGGTCGAATGCGCGCGGCTAAAAACACCCAGGCCTGGGGGAAAGCACTTCGACCTATTCGCCGAAGCCTTTCTTCTTTTTCTTATTCTTCCTCTCCAGTTTAGCAAGGCTTTCGAGTTAAGGGTGCCTTGATAACGGCGATGGAACCCGAAATCCCAAAAAAGTGGTTTGATCGTGGCCGCACGGCTCTATTGCCGGCCGTTGAAATCAGGCCCCCAACTCCTACGGCCATAGCAGCTCCCATGAGCGCAATGCCCGTGGCCTCCACGTACCATACCAGCGTCAACATGAATATCGCAAGCCCTGCTAGGCCTATGATCATACCAGATAAAGCCAGATAATAGATGAGCTTCCTTACAGCGCTACCTTCTTCTAGCTGAGAGTCCAAGTATATGCAAGCTGCGGCCAGGATCGGAAGGAAGAAGAACGGTAGCATCAGGTGACCGCTCATGAAAGCGTCATCGTGAAGATAGCCCGGGCCACCGTTAGGCGGGGTTCCGGCCGAACCGAAACCGTAGTAGGATTCGTTGAACTCGATGTAATACCCTATCCCTATGAGCGCCAGCATGGCGAATAGCCAAGTGAGCACCGATGCAATTCTAACCTTATCTTTTTTGACGAAGGGCCATAACCCCACAAGAGATATCAGCGCTCCCCATCCGACGATGCCCGTCTGGCTGTCGTCTAGCGCAAGTCCATTCATGCCTCCCGGTCCGAATGACCCTATGGTCGGAATCGAGTAAGTCCCCAGTCCGGAGATGAAGTAAAGGTAAGTCATGGAGATCACGCCGAACAGGGAGACCAGCATGCCCAGGTTTACCAGCCGTCTCTTGGCGGGGGGTAGCTCCTCGTAGTGGAGCATCAGAGCCGTGAGCGCCACTATTCCCCCCATGACTGCCGGGAGCATTTCGTGCGAGTGTGAGGTCACCAGGTCGGAAATGAAGGCAGAAGCGCCTATGCCCAGCGAGTTTACGTAAGACTGAAGGAAAGGTACACCCGAAAAGCCAACGAACATACCGTCGGCCGCTATGATCCCGTAGAGGCCGGCGAGCGTGGCCGAAACCGACGCGAAAAGGAGCAAAAGATAGGCGCCAAAGGTCCGTTTGAATTTCTCCCTCTGCTGGAAGGGGTAAAGCAATAACGCCAAGTCGAATACGACGGCGAGGAGCATAACCCATGCGTCCCTGATGCCCTCGATTGCTTCTCCCGTAGGAGTGGACATCAAGGGCAGGGCCAGCGCCGTCACCGCCATGACCGGGTACGTGCTGAGGTTCAGGGCTCCTCTGACCTTTTGGCCGAGCCCGACCACCGAAGCGGCCACTATCATGAGTAGCAGAGTGAAAGGGATCATCACCGCGTGATACCACTCCACAGTACCGAAGGAGAAATCGCCGAGTGGGAACCAATCCGCGAACAAGACCGAAGCGGCCAGAACCAGAAGCATGTAAACGAGCAAAGAAGCGGCGTTGAACTTGTCACTCAACCAAATACTGGTTCTTTTTTCTTTCGACACTTTCGGTTGATATGAATTAACCGGCATATTTAAGCTCTACGCCATATGAAGGCCCAGAGGGAAGCCGATAAGGCACCAAAAATAAAAGAGAAAGAGAAAAAAAGAAGATGAGGGGGTAAGATAGAATTAGGGGTTTCGCTCTACGCAGGCGTACGTAAGTACGCACCAGCGTGCCCCTCGTGCGCGTAGAGCTTGGGCTTCACGGCTTCACTCAACTCCCTCGCGAGTTCATCAGGAGTCTTCCGCTCCGCCCCCCTCAGGACGCACCCACCCAGGAGTGAAGGTAGGACCGCGCGGCCCCACCAATCGCGCTGGGAAGCGCCCTCCATTTTCAGTCCCCCTCCCTCCTCCGTATGTGCACGTACCCCTCCTTCTCTTTCTAAGGGAGGTCTTGGGTCTTTGCAACCACCCTACTGCCCATGCACACACGAATTGTTCGTATCCTAAATTATACATAAACCTACCTATTTTGAA
>JAWDNK010000096.1:0-5114 GCA_046534355.1 Candidatus Martarchaeota archaeon
GGGAAATCGTCCACGCTTAAGTCGGTAGTAGGACTAGTACCGAAGGAAAGCGGCTCTATACGGGTTTACGGAAAAGAGGCCCCCTCTAAGGACGTCATGAACGACATCGGGGTGGTCCTCGAGTCGCCCGCGGTGTTCGACGTGCTAACGCCCATGGAGTTCTTCGAGTTCGTGGCTTCGGTCCGTGGCCTGAAGGACATGGGGTGGGTAAAGGGTTTGGTCGAGGCATTCGAGCTAACGGAGTTCCTCAAAACTCCCATAGCCTCCCTTTCCATGGGGAACAAGCAGAAGGTAGCGGTGATAGCCGCCATGATGCACAAGCCAAAGCTCCTCCTCTTGGACGAACCCTTTAATGGGCTCGACGTCAAATCGGTTAGGATATTCAAGGAGCTCCTTAGGATGCACGTTTCGGCTGGCGGTTCGGTCATCTTCTCTACGCACATAATGGACGTCGCGGAGAAAATATGTGACCGCGTAGGCATAATAAACGAGGGCAAGATGGTAGCCGAGGGGACGGTGGGCGAGCTGAGGGCGAAGGTCCAGGCCGCCAGCCTAGAGGACGTGTTCCTCAAGGCTACCCAGGAAGAGGAAGAGGTCAAGAGCATACTCAACGGGCTAGCGAGTTCGTGATGGGGTTGCGCTTCAGTCAACTTTGGATGATAGCCGGAAAGGTTTACGATGAGCTGATGTACCAGGGCTACGCGGCTACGAGGCTTACGGGCGTAAACCTTTCAGCGAAAAAAGCCTCATCAGTTTTGAGAAACGCGAAGACCTACAAGTACCTGATGACTGGGATCTACGGCTCCGTAATCGCGGCCACGCTGGCCCTGGGATTGATGTTCAAGGTCGAGGAAAAGGGTATCGCGGTGACGCTCTTCTTCTGGGTTTACGTGTTGGTCTTCATGTCCGCTTTCCAGGTGAGCTTTTCCGTATCCTCTTCTCCTCACATAAGGGACCTCCTCATGACCTTGCCCATTTCTAGCTCCGACGCGCAGGCGATATCGACCCTATCCATAGTGAGGTCAGTTGACGCTCCGCTTGCAGTGTCGCTAGTCTTGCCCGCGCTGATTGGCCTATTGGCGGGGCCCGTCCTCGCCCTCAATTATTTGATGGCTTCTCTGATGGGAGCGTCCCTGGCTCTAATCACCGACGTCCTCTTATCTTCGGGCTTCAGAAAGGTTACGGTGGGCGGGAAGGCCAGTGGACTCCTCAGGGCTTTTTCCATAGTCCCCGTGGTGATTTTGGCCAGCGTCGCTTACGACGTACCCGTCTTCATCTCGCAGCACTGGAGCCCGCTTTTCTCTTATTTGCCGTTGCTTGACCTTTACTGGGTTGATCCGCGCGGGGTCCTCTCTTCTGTCCTCTACACGACTTTGTTCGTTGCAGTGGCTTACTGGGGTTTCTCGAAGCAGGCTATCTACCTCCTAACGCCCGAAGAATACGTGGGTAGTGCGTTCAGAGGTCAACTCGAATTCAAAACTCATTCGCAGACCTTTTCCGTAATTTCCCTGGATTTTAGGCAGGCCATGAGGTCCCGGCTTGCCGGTATACTGGTCATACCCTTTCTTTACGTGGTCATGGCCCTCGTCGTGGCATTTACTTCCGGCGATGCGGTGGCGCGGGATTTCTCTGTCTTTTACTTCAGCTTCGCGGTGCCCATGGCTTTCGCCGCCTCGATGCTCGGCTACGCGCTTTACGCTTCCGAGGCGAGGGGCCAAGCCGCCTTCAGGCTGCTACCCATTTCGAAGCTCAGAAACATGATGAGTAAAGCGCTTGTCAGCGTTGGCACTTACGCCGTTGGCTCCGTCTTTTTATCGGCCCTATTCGCCTACTTCGGCGGGCTCGCCTATTCTGTGCCGATTTTGATGACCTCATTTCCCGTTTTTTCAGCCGTAGTTTTCGCGGCGGTTTATTTCGATCGCGTTTACAGCGGAGGGGGAGCCGGCATGGCAAATCCAGCCACGGCGGCCCTCTACGCGCTGGGGGTTCTATTGGTAATGGGAATACCCATCGGTAGCTACTTGACCCTGGCCTATGCGGGGAAGGGTCCGCTGCTTTCCTCGGTTCTTATGGCCGCCATATCGTTGATCGAGGCCTCGTTTTTCATGTTCTTGCTGAGAAAATAGAAAACAGCACGAGAAGAAAGACTGCCCTGGTTCGGCCGGCGTGCGGTTGAGCTCGCGGTTGAACGGAAACAACCGGAAAGGGAAAGAAAAAGAAAAGGTTAAATCGCCCCAGGGCTGGTAGAACCAAGTTGTTAATGGATTGCGTTACCGAACCGAAGGGGGTGTTGGTTGAAGCGAGAAAGGAGGCAGGCGAAAAAACAAAGGAGATATCCTTCAGGTTTTCTCTGGACGAGAGAAAGGTTATCGCAAATCAAGGAGACCCGCTCAAGTGGGGGGCTAGGCTGGCCAAGTTCCTCAGGGGCAATTCGGTGGAAGAAGCCTCGGTCATACTGAACGGAATGGACGCCGAAAAAGTAGCCACGGGGTTAAGGTTGGCAGATTACAAGTTCACCAAGTACTTGACGTCGGATGAGAGGAAGGGACTAACCGTTCACTTCGTGGGGCAGGAGAACTGCGACGCCATATCCCGCGCCGCACAAGTTTGCGAGGCAGTCGAGTTGGCCAGAGACCTCGCCAACGAACCCGCCATAACCCTACCGCCGTCGACGTTCGCTTCCGTGGTCAACGACAAGATGCATGGGCTGCCGGTAGAGGTGCAGGTGATGGAAGAGGAGGAGCTCAAGAAAAAGGGTTTCGGCGGAATACTGGCGGTGGGTAAGGGATCGGCAAACCCGCCCGCCCTGCTGGTGTTGAAGTATAACGGCGGCTCTGGAAAGCCGGTGGTTCTGGTCGGCAAGGGTGTCGTGTTCGATGCCGGTGGGCTCAACCTCAAGGTCGGTGGCGGCATAAGGAGCATGTACATGGACAAGAGCGGGGCCGCCGATGTGGTGGGCGCTGTGTACGGCGCGGCTAAGCTCAGGCTTAAGAAGAACATCGTGGGAATAGTGCCGCTGGTCGAAAACATACCCTCGGGTACGGCGATCAGGCCCGGAGACATCATAAAGATGTACTCGGGCAAAACCGTTGAGGTGGCCAACACCGACGCCGAGGGCAGGCTGATACTGGCTGACGGCATATCGTACGGTAAGACCTTCGACCCGGAGGAGATAATCGATCTGGCAACGCTCACGGGCGCGCAAGTGGTGGCGCTGGGGACCAAGGTTGCGGCCGTGATGGGCAACGATGAAAAGCTAATCTCCTCCCTGATCGAAAGCGGCAAAAGGACGCAGGAGCTGCTGTGGCAACTGCCGCTCTTCGACCTTTACGACGAACTGGTCAAGGGAGATAGGTCTGACCTCAAGAACATAAGCGATACCAGCGAAGCCGGAAGCATAGTGGGCGGGGCTTTCCTTAAGCCCTTCGCTGAGGGGAGTCCATGGGCGCACATCGACTTGGCCGGACCCGCCATGCTGAACAGCGACTGGGAGTGGATGACCAAGGGCGCGACTGGCTTCGCGGTCAGGCTGCTACTGGATCACTTGCAGGCGCAGCGACGCCACAGTTCACCCTTTTAACTCCTCCTTCCAATTATGGTGAAGTGGAAGAGGGGAAAGGCGAAATAAGGGGGGTAATGACATCGGAGGAGTTGAGGGTTTTAGATGAAAATTCCGCCTGGCTGGGAGTTACCGCTTCTTTTTTGATGGAAGCGGCGGGTGAGGCGGTGGCGAGGGAGCTCTCCTCCAGGGTGAGGCCAGGTTCTCAGGTCCTCATACTTTGCGGTTCCGGGAACAACGGAGGTGACGGCCTCGTAGCGGCAAGAAGGCTTTCCTCCATGGGCTACCGGGTAACCGTGGCCCTGACCTCGAGGGGTGATGAGCTGACCGGGGCGCCGAGGGAGAAATTCCTGATGCTCTCGAGGTTGTTCTTAACAAAGCTAGTGGAAAGGGCTGACCCCAGCTCTGTGCAGCCCCTCCTAGAAAAGTCTGACGCGGTGATAGTGGCGCTTGTAGGCACAGGCGTGAAGGGGCCGCTGAGGGAACCGATCCTCTCCCTAGTGAAGTTGGTCAACGACTCCAGGGCGTTCAAGCTCGCGGTTGATTTGCCGGCCGGTGTGGATCCGGATACTGGGGAAGTCAAGGGTACATGCTTGCAGGCCGACCTCGTGGTGACGATGCACGCGCCGAAGCCAGCCCTGCTGAAAGGAGGTTGGAAATACGTGGTGGCCGACATCGGGATACCCCGGGAGGCCGAATTACTGGCGGGCCCGGGCGACGTGAGGGCAGCGCTTCACAAGAGGCGTTCGACAGCTAAGAAGGGAGAATCGGGAAAGCTCCTCGTCATAGGCGGGGGTAAGGACTATTCTGGCGCTCCATCCTTGGCAGCGTTGGCAGCCATGAGGATGGGCGTCGACTTGGTCGCGGTTGCGACGCCCGAGTCCGTGGCTGGAACGGTCAGGTCGTACTCACCGGCCATGATCGTGCATCCCTTGCCTGGGGATTACCTGAGCGGGGAGTGCATCCAGTCGATCTCCTCTCTAACGCGGCGTTATGACGCCTTCGTTTTCGGCATGGGGCTGGGAAGAGAGCGGGAAACGCTTGACGCAGTGCCGCGGCTCATATCCTTGCTGAGGGAAACGGGCAAGCCTTTTCTGGTCGACGCCGACGCGCTTCACGCCCTGCCCAAGCCGACGGGAGGGGTGCTCACCCCTCACGCGGGCGAATTCGAGGCCATGACGGGCGCAGCCCCAACCCCTGAGCCAGAGGGCGGCTCTCCAACGGACGAGGCCATGGCCAAAAGGGTTTCAGAAGTGATGAAGGCCGCCTCCGAGTTCGGTTCAGTGATTTTGCTCAAGGGAAAATACGACGTGATATCAGACGGCCAACGGTACAAACTGGACGGCACGGGTAACCCCGGCATGGCGGTGGGAGGCGTGGGAGACGTCCTCTCGGGCGTGATAGGGGCCTTCCTTTCTTGGCGTAACGAACCGTTCAAGGCCGCCGTAGCTGGTTCATTTGTAACCGGCGTGTCGGGGGATATGGCAGCTGCAAAAAAAGGATATCACATAATGGCCACCGACGTCATAGAGGAAATTCCAAACGCCTTTGCCCA
>JAWDNK010000097.1:0-5111 GCA_046534355.1 Candidatus Martarchaeota archaeon
TTTCCGAGTGCGCGTGGGCCTTTTTGGGCGCAACCGGATGACGGGAAAGGGCAGGTCCGGGGTTATCGCCCGGTATAGAGAAAGAGTTGGTTGCCTCTGGCCTGAGGGCGTAGAAGCGGGCCGCAAATATGCCCATCGACGAGTAGCCGGGCACGCGTCCCATCACGAGACCCCCGCTGACGAGAGAGCCGATGAGCGGCGCGCTGAGATCAGGGGCGCTTTCAGGATTCAAGGAAAATCAACAATCAATCTCTCTTTTAACGTCGATGAACTTCTCATACCAGGTCTTGAAGGTCACGGGGTCCACGACGTGAAACTCAATTGGAGCCCCTCCACTTTTTTGTCTCCACTTGACCCTCATCTTGGCCAGCTCCAGGTCTTCCTGGGGAGCCATTTGCGTAATCACCAAGAGGTCGATGTCGCTTTCCAACGGATCCCAGTCGCCCCTTACCGCACTTCCGAAGGCTATCAACTTCGCATCAGGTAAATCCCTCTTTATTTCAGCGCACACGGGGTTCAAATAAGCGACGTAATCCTCGAAGTATTTCCTCCTCCGCGCGGAAGCGGCCGACGCGAATCTGAAGTTTTCGCCGCCTTCATTAACGCTGGTCATTGGCTTCTATTACCCCCATCGCAGTGAGGAGCGCCTTGGTTGCAGCGAGCACTTTTCTAGCGCTCTCTGGACTGTAGTGCCTCGGCAGGTACCGGGCGCCTACGTATGCGTCTTCCATCAGGTCAATTAACTCAGCGTTTTCCTTGAATTCAGAATACAAGTGCGGATCGCTGTCCTTCAGCATTTCTAGCAGAGAGAAGAGGTCATGCGTCCTAGGAAAATAACCGTACTTCTTCGCAATGAGGTATTTCACCGCTAACTGAAGCGCTTGCTCGCAGTGGAAAAGGATAAAATCCGTCCGGCCGACCCTTTGGTCATCCAGTGCGGCCTGGTAAAACAGGGCCGACCGTTCCTTCAATAGGTCTACTTCTCCCCTTGTCACGATATGTGAACTGGCTCTAGCTAAAAGCCTTTTAACTACAGGATGAGTGCCATTTATTCTAACGAGGTATAAATCCAAGCAACCGTCATTAGAGCGAGGAGGCTTAGGGGCTCAAAACTTCTCTCTCAGGAGGCCGGGGATGAATAGCCCCCTTGTAGACGTTTTTAACTTCTGCGTTTGTCTTTAAGATATCTTCCTCGGGCTAACTCCCTGATATGAAGGGCGGGCCGATTTCTCCCGCGATGCCCGGGAGGGCATCAGCGAAGTCGGTTATAAGAACAGGAGGACAGATGTAATCGTTCTCTTTCAAATGGTTTCCAAGAAAGGAAGCTTAGAAGGTCAGCTGACGTCTCTCCAAGCTCTTTAACGAGATAAACTACGAGGGTAAGCAAGGGTTCTCCCGGAAAAGCGAAGTAGAGTTCGATGCCACGTGAAACGAGTGTTACGTGAAGTACAGGACAGGCTTGTCAGTACCAACGCGCAGGCTGGGTTTACCTACGTGGTTAAGAAGGATCAGCCGGGCTTGATATGGTCTCCAAGGCTTGACAAATTAACGAAAAGCCTCGCCCCTTCTAAGGGCGGGGTAAAAGTTTTAAAGTCTCTCAATACTTCGAAGGACTTGGAAATGCAAGGCACGCAAAGTAGCTATGCAACTGTCATTTCGTGCGGATCCCTAAGTACCGCAGAAGCGCGTTAATCGGCGAAGCAGCAGAATAAACTAAAGAGGCCTTGAAATCAATAGCCGAGGAGTTAGGTTGTGAAATAATAGCCCTAGAAGTAATGCCAGACCACATACACTTTTTCGTTAACTGCCCTCCCAGATATTCACCGTCGTACCTGGCTAACTATTTCAAGGCGAAGTCTGCTAGACTAGCTTTGAAGAAATTCCCAGGGCTAAGAAAATACACTAGGGGAAAGTTCTGGTCAAGAAGCCACTTCGTGTCGACCGCTGGAAACGTGTCGAGCGAGACCGTGAGGAAATACGTTGAGGAGCAGTAGGTGAAAGAGGGTGAAAAGAACTAACACAGTTAAACTAATAGTGGACAAGGAAGGCCATGAGAAGCTGAAGGAGCTGGGCATAACCACAGCGAAGTGCTGGGACGAGGTGAACTGGCTGAGGACGCAGCAGTTTAAGGAAGGGAGGAGGGCCGACTTTGCCAAGACGGAAAAGGAGGTATATGGGAGGTACTAACGCGTGTTAAAGTTCAACGCGCAACAAGTTGCCAGGAAGAACGCTGAGGCTATGATTGTGATGGGGCTCCGGACCCGGAACACATCGTGGGATCTAGGCTACTGGGATTAATGGTCCCATTGGCTTTCGCCAGTTGCCCCTCAACGAGGGTTTCCTCCGCTACGAAGAGATAATCACCGTGGTTGTACGCACATACAACCGCCACTTTTCCTTCTTGCTGGAAGTTGACGGGAGAGAAGCTCTTCACTCTGCTCGGCGCGTTCGTTTGCGTATGAAGCGGAGGTTGCGGCCTGACCTTGAAGGTTAGAGCTGAGCCACGGCTAGACAATGGCTGAAGCTCCAAGCGCAAGGGCCACTAGCAGAAGGGAACCGGCTACCTCAGATAGGCCCCTTATGAGATAAAAGGAGAGATTGGATTAGAAGGGAAATTAAGCGCGTCCTGATGAGCCCAACGGGTTTCGACGCTTAGGAATTGGCTTGGGAATGCCCGGTGAGTCGCCAAACGTGTCGGCAGGGGTGCAGCTCCAGGCCTTCAGAATCCCTTCCTTAATCTATAGCGCGGACCCGTGAAGAGTAGCGGCGGGCTACGACCGCCGGCCAAATGCCTAGATTCTGCATTGGCCATGTCCTTCATTCTCGTTTAACGCGCAAAAATTATTTACTAATTCATCATCGGATTCAAACGTTATGGTTATTGTATGAACCACTTAGCCTTTACGTTTTATTTCTAAATGCCGTGGGTTAGGTAGTCTATCCTCCCCCCATCCATGACCACGGTTTGCCCGGTCATAAAGCCCGAGTCCTCGGAGGCCAAATAGACCACCAGCTTGGCTATGTGCTCTGGTTTACCTATCATGTGGAGCGCTGTCCTAGATTTGAAGGACTTTTCCATTTTTTCTATTTCGTCTTTGTCCTTACCACCTATAGTGAGATCGGTTTCTATCCACCCTGGGGCGACGGCGTTAACCCTTATGCCGCTCCCTCCGAGCTCAAGGGCTAACCTCCTAGTGAGGATTACAACCGCTGCCTTGGTGATGGCGTAGAAAGTGGTGCCTATTGCGGCGGTTCCCAAGGCCGCGTTGGAAGAAACGTTTATAATTGCGCCCTTTCCGCGTGCTTTCATGTCAGGGATTACTTCAAGGGAGGTGTAAACCATGCTCACGAAGTTAGTCCTCCACATACCCTCGAACTTCGCCTCATCAAACTCCTCAAAGCCTCCGAGGAACCACGTCCCCGCGTTGTTGACGAGGACGTCAACCGGTCCAAAGGTGGCCCTCACCTGATTCACCATGGCCCTCACCTGTTCCCTGTTGGAGACGTCCGCCCTAAATATCTCGAGCCCTTCGCCTGCCTCCTTTTTGAGCTCCTCAGCCTTGTCGCGCGAGGCGTTGTAGTTCGCAGCTACAAGAGCACCATACTTGTGAAATTCAAGGGCCATGGCCCTTCCCAATCCCCTTGAAGCTCCCGTTACAAGGACTACTTTCTCCTTTAGGTCCTCAAACGCCATGGTTAATAAAAAACGGAAGCGTAAAGCTTTTTCGCGCGGCAACGCAATCGCTCGGTACCAGCACGGCGTTTCTTCAAGAACGTGATCGGTTAAAAGCAAGTCTTGACTAAACGGACGACAAGGCTCGCCCCTTCTAGGGGCGGGGTAAAAGTTCTTTAGACAAAGCTAGCATTTTTGAGATGCTCTCCTCTGGTCAACTCTCTAAACATGAGGAGCGGGAGCCGACACTTACTCCCGCGATGCCGGAGAAGGGCATCCACGAAGTCGAATTCAAGAACAGGAGGACAAATGTAGTCCGTCGTCTTCCAAACGGTTTCCAGGAAAGGAAACTGAGAAGGCTAGCGAACATCTCTGCTAAGCTATTTAACGAAGTGAATTATGAGAGGAGACAACAATTCTTTCACGGGGAGAAAGTGGACTTTAAGGAGACGTGGAACAAATACTACGAGAAGTACAAGGGTGTCCTCGGCGTTAACGCACAAGCGGTCATGCAGAAGAAGGACGAGGCCTGGAACTCCACTTTCTCCCTCCTCAAGCTGGAGAAGGAAGGAAAACTACCGCCCTTCATAAACCACGTTAGCCCACCGCGCTACTGGAAGGAGGGATAGATAAAGAAGAGAAAACTCCTTCCAGTTGTTAGGCAGGAAAGATACGTTGGTGACGAGCAAAACCACAAGTTAATCCTCAAGGACTTCAATCTTGAAGTGAAGTTCGCCGGTAGTTTAAGGTGGTACGGTAGACAAGGTAGGCTGGAGATATACTACGACGAAACGAGGAACGCATGGTACGCCTCCATCCCAGTGGAGGTAGGCTTTGAGGAAACTAAAACGGGAAGGAAGAGCAAGCACATCGTGAGAGGAGAGAGGAAATCAACGCAAGTCGAACCTCCTGAAGGAAACAAAGCGGCGTCCATTGACTTAGGCATCAACGTCTTAGCGAGCGTCGTTATTGACGACGGCACTTGGTTGCTCTACAAAGGCCTCAGGACTAAGGAGGACTACTTCTATTTCGAGAAGAAGATAGCAGGGGTACAATCCTTGGCAGACGAGAGGAAAAACATTGGCGAATATGAAGCATACGCTGAATTATCAAGAGAGAAGAAGAGACTTTTCAAGAAATTGACCAGTAGTCCGCCTTCTGATCCAAGCTCAAGGCTCCTCTTAATCAAACAGTTGGTAAACCAATTCGCCTCGAAGAAGAGACGCTTAAGTAGGGCCAGCGCAGACTTGGAGATCCTATTATTCGCCAACTTCAACTAGAACTTCTTGGTTTCTTGGATCTTCCTCCCAATCAAGGCCAGTCTGCGCGTACCCCTGATCTTTGCGTTCTTGTCTGAGGTGAACTACCCCGCCCTCACGGAGGGGGGCTTCCCGGTTCATCGATACGCTTACGCCTGGAATACCGCGGGTATTCCATC
>JAWDNK010000098.1:0-5015 GCA_046534355.1 Candidatus Martarchaeota archaeon
TCGGGGTCCAGCCCGCTTTCTCCCGCCAACGTCCTGTTGAGATCATTTATGCCGATGAGCACGGACACCCAGTTGGGCGATAAGCTCAACACGTCGTCCTCCCATCTATCCCTCAGGTCTCTGATCGTGTTGCCGCTAACACCCGCGTTGCGCACGTCAACTCCCAGACCGGGATAGCGGGCCGCCAACAACTCCGAGAAGAACTTCACGTAACCGCTTCCCAAGGGGTAGTTCGATCCGGCACCTATCCCAACCGCGAATCTGCCGCAGTCGGTAATGCTGTCGCCCGCAAAAACTATCCTCGAGCCCTTAAGGACGATCATAAGGGCAGGCTATGTCGCCTTTTAGGCGTTTTTATAAGAAGCCGCCAGCTCCAAGTAAGCCTCGTAGCTTTCTCTTATCCTATCCCTATCCTCGGCGGTCGTCTGCCTAACTACCTTGGCCGGAATGCCCATGGCCACGCTATTGGGGGGTACGATCGACCCCTCGGTCACAAGCGCCCCCGCGGCCACTATGCTCCCACTTCCAATCGTAGCCCCCGTGAGTATTATGGAACCCATGCCCACAAGTACGTCATCGCCTACCGTCGCCCCGTGCACTATAGCCCTATGACCAACGGTGACCCTTCTCCCAACGCTCACGGGATATCCTTCGTCCGCGTGCATTACCACTCCATCTTGCACGTTGGAGTCATCACCGACCCTCACCCAATCTTCATCGCCCCTAAGAACCGCGCACTGCCAAACGCTGACCCTGTTTCCCAGTTCTACCTTACCTATTACGTGAGCACCATCCGCGACGTAAACGCCTTCCCCGAGCTTGGGGCGCACTCCTAGATAAACTCCCAATTTCATGAGAATAAAAATTGACTCCGCATAAACCTTTTCTCCTGTTGATGGTGTCTTTCTCCAGTTTCCCAGCCGCACTCTCATCCCCGATTTCCCACCTGAGCTACTATCGATCGGCTGACCTCCTCCCCGCCCTGGAGGGCGAGGTTTGTCGTTCGCTTTATAATTAGAGCACGGACCCTTTGCAGAAACTTTATCATTAGATCACGGACCCTTTGCGAAAAAAGGAAACGTTTGCGAGAGAAAAGTTAATAAGCGTCAGAAGCGTAGTTAGAAATGCGCCACATTCGCGCTTTGCTCATAACTTTGGGTATCCTTATAGTGATCGTTCCCTGGGGTGTCATATTTTCTGCGATGCGGCTTAATCCATGGTTTGATCCCCTGCGGGGTGCCTTCAGCGACTTGGGCGGCCCGAGGTCAAGCTATCCCTGGGTCTTCAACGAGGGTCTCGTCGTCTCAGCTCTCATCCTAGCGGCCTTCTCCCTGGCGCTCATATCTATAAGTGAGAACAAGACGGAAGGAGTTGGCGGTTCCTTCATGCTGGTCGCATCGATGTTTCTCGCAATGATAGGGATATTCCATGAAGGTACGTACCCCCATGATTTCGTTTCGCTCTGGTTTTTCGTTCAGGCGGATATGGCGATCGCGGCGCTGGGGCTCGGCCGCCTCCCCGTGACGCGCAAAAGCGGGGCCTTTTTGACCGCCTGGAGCTTCGTGGGGATCGCCGTGGCCGTGGCCATAAGATGGCCATCCACCGCTATTCTGGAAGCCTTCGGGATATCGGCCCTTGACCTCGCCGTGATCATCCTGCTTTTGACGATCAGCTTTGGCGATCGCCGTGAAACGATTGGTCGATGATCTCACAAGCGGTTTTCGTTAAGCCCGAATCAAGTAAACCGATCAGCAGATACCAAAGCGAAGCTTGGCCGCTGTCCAAAACGGTCTATGCCAATCCTCACGATTTTGCTGGCCGCTTAGGAAGTCATGCCCATGCGGAAGCGAGACGCGATTCAGCAGCTCGCAACGGCCTCCGCTGGCCTGAACCTTCGAACTATTCGACGACCTTCGTCGCTCGACGCAACAACTCATCTTCTCGATATCTCTCGTGAAAGACTGAGCAGCTAGCTTTATCCCTTCTGAAAGCGTGGGAAAGACGTGAGTAGCGTCTACGATATCGCTCACCGTGAGCCCGTATTTCAAGGCGTATACTCCCTCGACTATCACTTCCGTAGCGATGGGCGTCAGGGCGTGCACACCGACGACCTTGTCGGTTTCGGCGTCTACGACCAACTTGAACATGCCCTCCCTCCTCCTCATTATCCTTGCCCTCGGCACAGACTCCAACGGCAACAGACGACTTACCGCTTTGCCAGGGTATTCCGCCTCCTTGTAGCCAACCGAGGCCAGCTGAGGGTCGGAAAAAACGGACCATGGCACGGCCCTCAAGTCCAGCTCCTTCCCCGCGTGATCGTAAACGTTTTCTGCGATCATAGCCCCTTCTTTAGCCGCGAGCGTCTCAAGCATCAACGGCTGATCCACCACGTCTCCGGCCGCGTATACTCTCGGGCTGGTCGTCCTCATGCTCGCGTCCACTTTAATCCCCCTATCGGAGTAAGCTACGCCCGCCTTTTCCAATCCGAAGGGTAGGTTTGGCGACCTGCCCACCGCCACCAGCACTTCATCGACCTCCGCGCGCTTTTCTTCCCCTTCCCCGGCGGAAAACTCGACGAGCTTACCATTTCTCGTTTTCTTTACAGCCCTCACCCTCGCGCTGGGCTCAAACTTCACGCCCTCAGACCTCAGGGCTTCCGTTAGCGCCATCCCCAACTCGGGCTCGGCCCTCGGTACCAACCAGGGATGCTTCATCAATACCACCACCTCGGAGCCAAGCCTCTCGAAAGCCTGGCCCAGTTCCGCAGCTATGGGGCCATCGCCGATCACGGCTAAGCTGCTGGGGACCTCTTTTAAATCCCATACGTCCTCGCTCGTCAGGAAGCCCGCCTCTCTTAGCCCGCTGACTTCCGGTATTTTTGGGGAGGATCCCGTAGCTATGATCACGTCGTGACCGTTGATCGTCTGCTTTCCTCTTTCAGAAATCACGGAAACCGCGCCTCTACCCTCAAAAGAGGCAATCCCCTTCACGAGCTCCACGTTGCCGTAATTCCTTATCACGTCCTCGTACTTGGTTTTCCTTTCCCATTCAACGGTCTCCCCGAGAGAAGCCATCAGCGCTTCGAAATCGAACTGACTGGTCAAGGGCGTGACTCCTGGGTAAAAACTATGCCTTTTCGCGTAAACCTCGGCCGCGGCCCCGATCAAGTACTTGGACGGGACGCATCCCGCGTTGACGCAAGTCCCTCCCATCCTGGTCCCGATCATGGCTATCGAGGCCTGATTAGAAGTTATTTCCGAGGCCTTGATGGCCGCCGAAAACGCCGCCGCCCCCCAGCCCAGAATCACTAAGTCGTATTCGTCCTTCACTTCAATCGATCCTCTCTCAGCTGGGCCCTGTAGGGGGATTTTCCGGAGAAGATCGGCAGCGTCTCAAGTTCTTTCGGGCTCACCTTTTCTGCGTCATAGGCGACTTCCGCCATGCCCTCCTCCAATGAAACCTTAGCTTCAAGCACTCCTGCCCTTTCTTTCAGACCCTTAGTCACCTTTAAAACGCAGTCGTCGCACGTCATTCCAAAAACCCTTAACTTTATCGTTTGCATACGTAAACCTGACCGTAACTTATAAGTTGAAACTTTAAGTCGTTACAGCAGCTTTAAAAGCTTAAACGATATCCGATAGAATATGTCAGAAAACGCGTGCATGATAAAAGCCGATCAAAAGGAGATCT
This sequence comes from Candidatus Martarchaeota archaeon, assembly GCA_046534355.1. Taxonomy (GTDB): domain Archaea; phylum Thermoproteota; class Thermoprotei_A; order Marsarchaeales; family UBA168; genus UBA168. Next base: position 3,691 of record JAWDNK010000098.1, read on the forward strand.
GCCTCTACCCATCGGAGCCCATAATTAGGATCCTAGGAAAGCAATATACGCTGCTCATAATAGGGCTTCTGGGCAACAAGGGTAAATCGGGTTTCAACGAAATCGCGAAAAGCACGGGCAACCCACGGCCCAACCTCCTCTCTCACAGGTTATTCGAACTGGAGGAGGCCGGTCTGGTGAAGAGGAACGTACTTCAAGAGAAGCCCGTCCGCGTCGAGTACTCGCTCACCGAGAAGGGAGAACAACTGAGGAAGCTCCTCATACCGCTTTTCGAGTGGCTAGAGAGCGTACAAAAGCGGGGAAAAAGCGACCAGGAGCGACCATTGGTCTTACCTTCGCCGCCGCTGGCCTCGGAATGATCCAAGTTCGCAAATGATTTTGGGGGGCGTTTGGCCAACGCGCTGAGCGCTCGAAATCCGGACCTTTAGCGCCGCGCAACTGGCCCCGCTGGCCTCATCTCCGCGCTCTTCTCAATGGTCAAGGCACCTGCAAACTCGGGCGGGCCCTGAAGTGGCTATTCGCTCCCCTTTTCCGTAGATCTTCAAGACAGCTTCCAATTCCCTCTTGGCGAGCCTTGGGTCAAAGGGGACCTCCGTCCCATACTCAACGCTTTTGATGAAGGCCTCCATCTCGGCGCGAACCGGGTCATAACCCTTTACGGGGTACTTTTTCCCGTTGACCACCAAGCCCCTGTAGACGGGGGTGTTTTCGCGCCGGCCGCCCTTGTACTCCTTACCCTTGAGCTCCCTGAGGTCACCCTCTGGGTCCTCGTAGAGGCTCCCCTTGGAGCCCACCACTTCGAACTCCGGTAGCGAGGGAGGTGGGTACCTGTAACCCCACGAATAGAATAAGAGGCCCGATGCACCTCCCCTGAACTTGAATAGGGCTGCGGACGTGTCTTCCCCCTCTATGGCGGATCCCGCTTTCCCCGTCAAGCCAATGACCTCGGAGAAATCTCCCCCGAGACTCAACATCGTGTCCACGTAATGGATGCCTCCATCTATGAGCGCGCCGCCTCCCATCTCCGTCTGGGATCTCCTCCACCCACCCGCGTCGTAAAAGCCCTGGCTCCTAACTATTACCGACACCACGTCCCCTATCTCCCCCCTCGCGATCGCCTGCTTCGCCTCAACCACCGAGGGATCGAAATGCCACTGATCGGCCACCATGAGCTTCTTCCCCGTCTGGACGGACGTCCTGATCATGTTTTCCGCCTCATCAGATGATGTGGCCATGGGTTTCTCGACCAACGCGTGTTTCCCCTTCTTCATGGCCTCAATGGCCACGGGGGCGTGGAGCCTGTGGGGAAGTACCAGATCCACCGC
>JAWDNK010000099.1:0-4969 GCA_046534355.1 Candidatus Martarchaeota archaeon
TCCCGGCGCGATCGGTGGGACCGCGCGGTCCTACCTTCGCTTCTGGGTGGGTGCGTCCTGACGGGGGCGGAGCGGAAGACTCCCGATGAACTCGCGAGGGAGTCGCGTGAAGCCGTGAAGCCCAAGCTCTACGCGTACGAGGGGTATGCTGATGCGTACCTATGTACGCCTACGTAGAGCGAAACCCGAAAAGAACGTAGGCAGAGGGGGGTTTCGTTAACCATCTGACCTCCTCCCCCTTCCCGCCCCGAGGGGCGAGGCCCGTCGTCTTTACGTCAGCGCGTTAGGAGCAATGCATTTAAGCCGGAGCGTTCAGCCCTCATGCCGACTTTCCAAGTTGAGGGAGCAGATCTCCAGTACGTGACGGTGTCCTTGGGCCCAGGGGAAGCAGTTTACGGAGACGCTGGCCACCTTCTCAGCAAGTCCTCGACCGTAGGCATGCAAACGGTTATGATGGGAGGACTGCTCGGGGCGCTAAAGAGGGAGGTCACGGGAGGCAGCTTCTTCGTGACACAAATTAATGGCCCAGGCCAGGTTTCTTTTGCCGGCGTTTTCCCGGGAAAGATCGTGGAGCTTGACCTCGCGGGGACTGGCGTGTTGGCCGAATCCCACTCGTTCCTGGTGGCCGAGGAAGGTGTGAAATACGACGCCACAATGGCCAGGCTGGCTCCTGGCCTACTGGGAGGAGAAGGCCTATTTTTGGCCAAGTTCAGCGGTAACGGTAAACTTTTCCTGCACGCTTACGGCGCATTGCAGCGGGTGGACCTGAAGGCTGGCGAGAAGATCCAGGTAGAGGCAGCCCACCTGCTCGCCCTAGATGCCAGTATGAGCTATTCCGTTACTCGGGTAGGAGGGTTGAAGTCGATGCTTTTCGCCGGCGAAGGCTTCTTCTTTGTGGAAGTCGAGGGACCGGGCCAAGTGCTCATACATTCGATCACGGCACAGCAGCTGGCTTCGGCCCTAGCAGGCTATCTCCCCAACAACGCCCAAGCCGGGGCCGGTATACGGCTCCGATACTAGGAGAAAACAAGGACGCCTTGAGTAGTGGGTTCGAATCGACGCGCCCCGAAATATGCTCACGTTACCGCCGCGCTTCGGTTCGACTCGGTTCCGCTTGGCATCCACGCTGGCAACAGTTGTCCTTTTCTTGTCCCTGCTCATTTACGCAAAGCCCATATCTACGGATGAGCTCTCCTCGCTTCTCATCTGCAACCAATCGTTACGCGCTTGCTTCCCGATGCTCTTAGTTTCCCTCTTTCTTTTCTTTCGTTTTCTTTTCTTTTTACGGCCGCCATCGTCCTGAGAGTAATGCGAGGTGGCTTCCCCAATCGACCCTGACATACTCCCGCCCTGAAGGGCGAGGCTTGTCGTTCATCTCATCACGCTGGTTCGCCGGGCGAATGAGCAAACGGGCGTTATGGGATGCGCTAGGATAGGATAGGATCACACATAATAGATAGATAAAATAGAATAGATTAAAACATCGGCAACCTCGTCATGGCGCGGTATCGGAGCCGCGTGCCGCCACAGCACCTCTCAGCTCGCTGTCGAGGAGATCCCTGTAAGTCAGCAGCGGTTTTCTAGCAGCCCTGACTTCGTCCACCCTCTTGACCGACGCGTTCCTCGGTTCGGCCGCCAGCTTTTCCTCCTCCGCGGCAGCGGCTTCAAGTAGAGCCCTCGCGTAATCGTCCAGCTCTTTTTTGCCCTCGGTCTCCGTGGGCTCGAACATGAGGGATTCCTCCAGTTCAGGCGGGAAGTGAACAGACGGCGCGTATCCCCAATTCAACAGGAACTTCGCCACGTCAACCGCGGACTTACCCCTCGGCGCGAAGGCGAACTCGTGCTTCCTGGGCAACTGCGGGGAGGGTATCGCGTATGCACCCTTGACCAGCGCCGCGACGTAGTTGGCGTTGAGAACGCTGTAGCGCGCCACGTCCGCGAGACCGCTTCCTCCCAGCAACCTCACGTAGCAGTAAGCCCTAATCAGCGCCTGAAGGTTACCTAAACCCTCCGATATCCTGCCAATGGACTTAGGAAAGTCTTCCCTTAGCTCGAACTCCTCGCCGGCCATCCCCGCATGACCATCTCCCGTCCTCGGTCCGCCGTCAGGGCTGACCTTGACCAACCTCGGGACGGGAAGGTAATCCGCCAGGGAAGACTTCACCGCTACGGGTCCAGCCCCAGGGCCCCCACCGCCATGAGGGGATGCGAAGGTTTTGTGCAGGTTCAGCTGAACCAGATCGAATCCCATATCGCCCGGCCTATAGAGGCCCAAGAACGCGTTCATGTTTGCCCCGTCGTAATAGGCCAAACCTCCCACCGAGTGCACGGCCTTGACCAGGTCGAGGGCAGAGGGCTCAAATAGGCCGTACGTATTGGGCAAAGTCAGCATGACAGCCGCAACCGTATCGTCGACGTCCTTGGACGCGGCCTCGAAGTCCAGCAACCCGTCCCTCACCGGGAGACGCGTGACCTCGAAGCCGGCCATGGCCGCGCTCGCGAAGTTAGAACCGTGGGCCGTAAGGGGGATCATCACCTTTTTCCTAACCCTCCCTTGCCCTTCGCTTCCGTCCCCTATCTCGCCCCTCTCTTGAAAGTATTTTCTCACCATGAGCAGGGCCGTCAGCTCCCCCTGCGAGCCCGCTTTGGGCCAAAGCGTGACGGCGTCCATCCCCGTTATTTCCTCTATGTACACCTGCAGCTCCCAAAGCATCTTCAGAAGGCCCTGAGGAGGAGGGATTTCAACCGTTAGGTCCGCTATCCTCCTATCCCTTGCCACCCTTTCCAATACCTTCGGCGTATACTTCATGGTACAAGAGCCCAAGGGGGTTATGCCCGAATCAACCCCGTAGTTCATCTGCGATAGGTGGACGTAGTGACGGGTGAGCCTCACCTCGGGGACCTTGGGCAACTTGGGAGGGGAAGACCTCAACAGCGATTTGGGCACGCCGGGTAACTCGTCGGGTAAGTAAAAGTCGTAGTGTCCCAGCTGAAACACCAACGGCTCGTTCTGACCGCGGACAGCGGCGCCCGAATTCTCGGTCTCGGTGGACGATCCCTCCCCCGTTTCGTTTTCCCATTTGGCCTGCCTGTACTTCAAAGCCTTTCACCAGCCATTTCCAGCAACTCACCTACAACGCCGTCCACGTCCTTCTCGGGCACGCCCTTCAAGAGCAACTGGTCCTCCAGGGGGTAGTCCTCCCAAAGGGGGAGGCCGAGGCCGGGCCTGTGGCGCCGCGAGGCGTTGGGGACCACAACGGCAAAACTCCCCCAAAAAGGCCCGCCAAAGGAGGGGGAATGGAAACCCGCCGATGAAAGGGCCGAGCTAAGGGCGTGGGCGCTCCTGACCTCCTCCTCGGCTAGCTTGGCCAGGCCGCTTTGGCCCAAAAGAGATATGTAGGCCGCTGCGCGAACCGCGCTCAGGGCGGCGTCGGTGGTGACGTTGCTCGTCGCCCTTTCCCTCCTTATGCTTTGCTCGCGGGTCAAAAGGGTCAGCGCGTAGGCCAGCCTGCCCTCCGAGTCCAGCGTCGCCCCCACGAGCTTACCCGGCATCTGCCTGGTGAGGGTCGACTTGGCAGCCAATACGCCCAACAGGGAAGAACCGTAGGGATGCCCTCCCACGCCTTCGGCGATGACCAGGTCTGCGTCGAAGTCCGAGGGTGGACGCAAGACCGAGAGGGATACGAGGTCTACGCCGAGGGCGAAGAGGCCTCCCCTTGAGTGAACGAGGGAGGAAAACTCGTCAAGCCGCTCCTCGAGAACACCGAAGTGATTGGGAGACTCGACGTAGACCATTGCGGGTTCGCGAAGGGCTTCGAAAGCGGAGGCGTCAACCTGCCCTTCCTCGTCGAACGGGAGCTCAAACACCCTGACGCCTAAGCCCGAGACGTAAGTCTTGAGGATCGCTTTCCTCTGGGGATCGGCTGACGAGGCCACGAACACCCGGTCCTTCCCCGTTACCCTCCTGGCCAGCAGGGCTGCCTCTCCCAAAGCTGCCCCGCCGTCGTAAAGCGAGGAGGAAACCACCCCCATTCCCGTCAACTCGGCCACAAGGGATTGAAATTCGAATAGCGCCTGCAGCATACCTTGGCTGAGCTCGCTCTGATAAGAGGTGTAGGCGGTGTAAAACTCGTTCCGGGAGGCCACCTCGTCGACCACGGCCGGCACGTACCTGGGACGGAAAATTCCAAGCCTGAAATCGCCCAGGTACTGATTTACCTCTTCTTCCAGGGATTCTTCATCAATCTGAGCCGGCAGCTCAGGGTTATGAGGGGGCACGGGGACGTCGGAGAAGAGCTCCTCCAAGGAAGTTACCCCTATCCGGGCCATCATCTCGCGGACTTCGCCATCGGAAAGGGGGATGTAAGGGTTCGATATGCGCCTCCCGTCGTTTGGGCTCACCTATCAACACCCCATACGCTTGAGCATCCAAAAGGGAGGGTAACTCCCCCTCGAGGTCGGCGGGCCTAATCACGGCTATCCAGCCCTTTCCGTACGGGTCTTGGTTTACAAGCCCGGGATCGGTAAGAAGCCCGGAATTGACCTCGACAACCTCCCCCGATAGGGGCGCGTAAACCTCAGAGACCCCCTTGTAGGCCTCGAGCTCGGCGAGCACTTCCCCTTTTTTGTACCTTCTCTTATCCGGTAACACCACGTAAACCACGTCGCCCAGCTTAGACTGCGCGTAATCCGTTATGCCCACCCTAACCAGCGGAGCTCCAGAATCGCCGCTGACCACGGAGGCCCACTCGTGTTCCTTCGTATAACGGAGTTCGGACGGGACCACGTACTTCATACGGTTTTGGTGCTGGTCGTTATAAAGTATGTCGGCGGGAACACTGGAATAATCGGCGAAACCTTTCAAATCCGACTCGTCGTTTCTCCTAGGGAAAACGAAGAAGACCGCGAGTCTACCGCTTTCGCTCAGCTCACCGGACTGAAACCCCTCAGAGCCGAAGAGGAGACAAGC
>JAWDNK010000100.1:0-4874 GCA_046534355.1 Candidatus Martarchaeota archaeon
TCCCCTGCCTCACAAAGGACTTTAGCCACTTTTTCCCCGAAACCGTTAAACGGGTTTTCGCAAGTTTACTTTCTTCCCTTCCCCAAATAGAGATCTATGAGCTCATAGGCGTAAGCAACTATGTAATTGTCCACATCGCTGCGGACGATCAGCTCCAGTATCCAATCCGGGAAGCCCTTTCCCTTAAAGCTACCCCCTCCTTCGTAGAGCCCCTCAAGCATTTCTTCTGAGAGGCCAAGCGAATTCATGGCTTCCCTAGTGAAAGCCGTCAAACCCTTGATCCCCGCCACCTTTACTAGCTGAGAAACGCGAGGTATCTCGTCCATGAACTTCGGTCCCTTGGCCCTCAAAAGGTGCTGGAAATAGTAGTTCAGGTCCTTCTCCTGTACCGGTGCGGAGCCCGATGGCGGGGCGGGCGTCGGAGCAGGCGTCGGGCCCGGCGCAGGACCTCTTTCTGAGGCAGAGGGAGAAGAACTCGTCTCCTTTTCTCTTCCGCTGCTCCGAGCCACCTCGGCTGGAACACGGTGCGCTTCCAAATCCCTTCCGCTATCGGGGCGCCCGGCTAACCTGCTCATCAAGGTGCTCAGGTAGGCCAACGATCTCTCGAGCAGCTCTTTCTCTTCCCACACCTCCTTCTCCTTCAAAAAGGGCAGCTCAACGTTGCCCATCCTGGTAAAAATGGAAGAAAGAGCGACCCGGCTTTTGGCCGCGGAACGGCGATGTCTACCGAAGTACTCGCCCAACGACAGGTTGGCGACTCCAACTGCCTTGAGAAAATCGATCAACTCGTCGAACGCGTAAGGATTCATACCCTCTAGGACCGACCCCACATAGGCTGCGCAGGCCCTGGAGCGGTCTTGCCCAGGCCACTTTTCATCTAACCTCTTCACGAAGCCCGCGATGTCGGGGTTAAGCATATGGGAAAACGCCCTTCCCTAATATCGGTTTCTCTCCGCGAACTTCGCTACCCTCGTGGGGGCCACAAGGCCCAAGGCGACGCCCCTGACCCTTTTCGGGATATCGCCGAACCCGAAGCCCAGCTGCCTCAACTCCTGGGGGGAAGGTAGCAGAAAGAACGGTAGTGATAGGAAAAAGAAGAAACGGTTCCAGTGATCCCTAGCCAGTTTCGTCCGCGCCCTGACGTCCTGCACTAGTCTTTTCCCCGTGGTGGCGCCTCCAAAGTGGGTCACCGTGACCCTAGGATCGTAGACGACCGATTCACCGTTCTCCCACATCCTAAAGCAAAGATCCCCGTCCGCGAGGCCGTGGGGCGAATAGCCCTCGTCGTAAAGCCCAACCCTCTTCAAGGCCCTAGCGCTCAACAGCAGGCATGCCCCTACCAGAGAATCGTAGTAGATGGGGATATTGACGCGCGCGAGCGCCATCCTCCTGGGTCCGCGAAACCGCGAAAACAGGTAATAGGGTGGGAAGTACATGTACTTCAGCTCTCCCCTGAAGTAAAGCCTCCGCCCGCCCTTTCCCGCGCTCGGCTCGACTACGGCTGGGCCTACGGCGGCAGCCCCGCTCCTGACCGCCACCCCAACCAATTCCTTAAGCCACCGTGGATCGCTTATGACCACGTCGTTATCCATTAGCACGAAGTAATCTGGATCCCAAATCTTTTGGGCGCTCTGAAGACCGCGGTTGAAGCCCGCCGGCGTCCCTAGGTTGACCGGCAGGCTGAGCAATTCAACGGACGGAAACCTCACCTTTATTGACGTTGAAAAACCGCCCTCGGAGCCGTTGTCCACCAAGAGGACGTGATAGCGCGGGTAATCGGTATTGATAACACCTGTCAATGCAGAGACCGTCATCTCTAAATGACCGTGAGCGAGCATTACGACGGCTACTTCTGGAAGGTCGGCGGGGTGGCTCGAAGCGTCGGCGGCTTTCATGAAAAAAGATCTCAGATACTCTTAAGGAATTCCCTCAGGTTGTTAAGTGCCCTTTTAGCGGTCTCAACCGGGGGCGGGTAAGGATATTCCTCCTGCTCAATTATGAGCCACTCGGTGCCGTTCCTCTTGCACGCGCTGAGGAAGCCTTCCCAGTTGAGGTCCCCTTCACCCGGTATGACGTTATATCCCTTCTGCTTGGAGAAATCCTTCACGTGCACGGTGAGGGATCTCTTGGGGTACTTGTCCAATTGGGCAATGGCCTCCTCTGGAGAACCGAGGGCGCGGGCGGCGTGACCCACGTCCAATTGTAACACCACGTCAGCTACTGTGTTGCTGCCGATGATGTCCCAGGGCCTCTCGCCCTCAACGGGTATGAACTCATCCCAATGGTTGTGGTAGCCAACCCTCATCCCGTGTGGTTGCAGTTTACGGGATAACTCGTTCAAGTAGTTGGCGAAACTGAGCCACTCCTTCTTGCCGCCCCTTAGCTCTCCAGGCAATGAGGGGATAATGACGTTTTTGTTGCCAAGGACTTCATTGAATTCAACCGTTTTGTCAAAAGCCCAAAGCACCAGCGAATCAAAGGAGGTATGAGAACCCGCTACCCCCAATCCGAGCTCACGCAGTTTATCCCTTACCTCTCCCGCGGACTTTCCGTAGAAACCGGCGAACTCAACCCCCTCGTATCCCATTCCCGCCACCTTTTCAAGCGTCCCAAAAAAATCTTTACGGCAATCTTCCCTCAAGCTATAAAGCTGAAGCGCCACGCGCACGAATTATCACCGTTACTCTGGCGCGGTAGGATAAAAGGTCAACTAAAGGGTCGCTAAACCGAGCCCAGCCGATCGGCAGACTTCCCCTGACGGCATTCCGGTGGGGCGCGCGTAAGTGCCCTAAAACGACGAACTTGAGGCTTCCCGACCCAGTACGGCAGCCCGGGCGTCCAACAGCTACGCTAACACCGCTGCGTGCGCAGGGCTCGAAAAGCCGCGAGGCTCCGCGATCCCGAACCCGTGTGCCCCTTTTATCTGACCCGGCGCGGGCTCCGAGCGATGAAGCCAACCCCGGCAAACTCCTACCGTTTGCTGGAAACGAGGAGGCATCCGCCCGACGCCAAGACCACGCGAACCCAGTACTTCACGGCCGTTAAAAATCACCCCAAAGCCTTTATCGATGCCCCTGTACATAGCGCAGTTGGCCGCACCCCAAGGTGAAGACCAAAAGTGGATGTGGGCGGTCGTCCCGTTTAACATGGCCTTGGGCCCGCTAGGCACGTTTATTCCAATCTACATTTTGAAGCTCGGCGGCAACGCGATAACCGTGGGGCTAGCGGTTACCCTTTACAACGGTATGGTCATCCCCGCCTCCATCATCTGGGGGCTGGCGGTCGACGCCACGGGCTGGAGGAGGAAGCTCGTCTCGATGAGCTACGGGGTGACCACCGCGATGCTTTTCCTCTTATTCTTTGCCAGAGATGCCTATTCCGTGGCCCTAACCTATGCTGCCATCGGGATCTTTTCGGCTGCCTCATCAACGCCGATCAGCCTATTGGTGATGGAAACGGCGCCTAAGGAAAAGTGGGCCTCTGCCTTCTCAGCATTGAACCTCATGGCCAGCGCCGGAGTCACCGCTGGCCTTCTCTTCGCGACGCTCTACACCTCGGCGTTCAGTATGAGAGAAATGATGATAGTTTTGGGCGTTTTCGGCCTCTCATCCACAGCGACGGCCGTCCTTTTGATCAAGGATCCTCCCCTTCCCCTAGAGAGGCGTTCCCTTTCCATGCACCCCGCCGCCCTAAGCTCAAGGCTGCTGTCAACTCCGCTATTCTTCCTGAGGATACCGCGGCTCAGGCATTTTTATAGGTTCGCAAAAGAAAGGTGGAGGACCGGCAACCCAACTTTTCCCCTTTACCTGTCCCTCTTCCTATTCTACGTGGCGAGCGGCCTCTTCAACACGATGATAAGCCCTGGACTTTACACCAAGGGCTTGACGGAATCTGAAGTTTTCGCCGTAATAATGGCTGGTTACGTCGTGCAGACGCTCTCGTTTCACATCAGCGGGAAATTCATAGAGAAAAGGGGAGAAAAGGTCTCCGCGAGGACCGCACTTTACCTGAGGGCGCTGGGTTACTCGGGCATCGCTTTTTTCGTGATTTTCCTCGGGGCGATCGAGACGCTGGGAGCATCACTCGTATTCTACCCGTTGGCAGCGGGATTCGCTTACGCGGTGTTCTACGCCTCATCCAACGTCATGATATTCAAGACGCTGGGGGCTCACGCGGGCACAAACCTGGGTATATACAGCTCGCTGGTAAGCGTGGCCACTTTACTGGGATCGTTCGTATCCGGTTACACGTCGTTCTACCTGGGTTACGGGTTCACCTATCTTCTCGCGGCCGGCTTTTTGGTGGCGTGCGCTGAAACGCTGAAATGGGTGAAACTTTGACGAACAAAAACTCGCACAAAGGCCTAACGCACGGCACCTCCGTGCGAGGACAATACGCAGCATCACGTAATCTAATGCGGACTACGCCGCCCCCAGGGGCTCTTCGGTTCGTCGGGCCGCTTACCCGGGGAATACCTCGGGTGTTCTGCCACCGCAGGGGCGTCATCGTGTACGGGCGCCTCCATTCTCTCCCCTTTCATTACCTCCCTCCCACCTTCCCTCCCTCCGTCTCCCCGTCCCTCCCCCCACCCTGCCCGTTCCAGGGGGAAAGCCCGACCGTCCTCGACGCGATGGCCGAGGGAGCGAATCGTCGCGCGGGCACTCTGCGAAGACCTTTGGTGAGGTGGCCATCCGTTCATCCCATCCCTCACAAGGGACCTTCGCCACCTTTCCCCGAAACCGTTAAACGGGGTCAGGCGCTTCAGCGTACCCAATGTATTTCATCCAGGCCCCGAGAAAGCAAATCCACGCGGGTAAGCCTAGCTCCCGGTCGACGGGATCCCCGCCTTTTTTAAGCTGCGAATTGCCCAAAGG
>JAWDNK010000101.1:0-4772 GCA_046534355.1 Candidatus Martarchaeota archaeon
AAGTTGTGCCAGGAAGATGGTTTTCGGTCTTCATCCAGCTGCGGTCGAGAAGGGACCGCGGTCTACTTGGTCATAAACTGTGATCCCTCATGCTGCTGAGTCCCCAAGGGAGGAGAGAGTTCAGCGGAAAATGGGAAGGCGAAATCCTAGAAGTAAAGAAAGGGCTTAAGGTTGCCCACCGGCCATCGTGCGACCGGCGCAGCTGGCCGCGTACATGTATGCATGGTTGGAGTTGGGGTTGTGTTTTACCGAGCGATAGCGGCGAGACCGAGAAGGTGAAGGCGGCAAACTTCGAACCGTGAAGCGCCAAAGGAATCCCCGCCTTTTAGGGTGAAAACCCACTCAGTTAACGGAGTGCAGAACCTCACAAGGGTTCGTAATTCGGCACCGTAGAAGTGATCAGCGGTACGCCCCATCGCCTACAATAGGTTTTTTTGTTCCGTCCCTATCTGCATATGTCCACCAATGCTGATAAGAAGTACTGCCCCTATTGCGGGCATGAGTTACCCCCAGGCGAAGTTTGGTATTGCCCTTACTGTGGTTCTTCCCTCAGGGATTATTTCAAGCTCGGCCAGCCAACGGCGGGTGCGACAAGCAACACCCCGGCGGTGGCGCGCAGACCAATTGGCATCGCGCTGATCTCCATATTTGGATTCTTAGTGGGGTTGTTCTTCTTGCTGATGAGCTTTTCGCTGTTTGTGCTGAGGGTTATCGTGACGCCCAGCATGATGCAACAGATAGATTCTCAAATGCTCTCCGCTTACGGAATTACTTTGACCTATTCGGAAGTGGAGGATTATGCGCTTTACATGGGGGTGTTGGCTTTCGGTTTCGCCCTCGTTTTTCTGTTATCTGGTTACGGCTTGTGGAAAATGAAGAGATGGGGCTGGTTACTCGCATTAGTGGTTTCGTCGTTGATGGCTCTCGTGTCCGCGTTGGATTTCGTTCTCCTTTTGAGCCCAGTTTTTCTCCTCCCTCTGTTAGTGGATCTTGCAGTCCTAGTCTATCTGGCGCGTAGCAAGAAGTTCTTTGCGCGTCCCAATAGCGGCCCCCAGCGGAGCTCCTGATTATTAATTAGGGTCTTCAAAGGTGGAACCCTCGCCCTGGGCGGGGGAGGAGAGGGGGTCAGCAGAAGGCTAAACCTAATTATCACCGGGTCAATTTCTTGAGTTGTCGTTTACCGACGAAGTAGAGGAGCTGGCGAGGAGAAGGGGGTTTTATTGGCCGAGTTACGAAATCTATGGCGGAGTGGGTGGTCTTTACGATATAGGCCCGAACGGGCTCAGGGTGAAACAGAAGATAGAAAACCTTTGGAGGCACCACTTCCTAAGGGGATCTGGGTTTGCCATGGTTGAAATAGAGACGCCGCTAGTGACCCCCGAGAGGGTGCTCGAGGCAAGCGGACACGTCGATTCCTTCACGGATCCGCTGGTGGTTTGCCCGAATTGCCACAGGGTCTATAGGGCCGACCAGTTGGCGCAAGAGAAGCTGGGCGTGAAGACCGAAGGAATGACTTTGGATGAGCTAAGGGACCTTTATAAAAAGAACGAGATAAAATGCGAGGCGTGTGGGACCAGGCTTTTGGACGTCCAGTACTTCAATTTGTTGTTCCAAACTCACATAGGCCCTTTCACGTCAGACCTTGGTTTCCTGAGGCCGGAGACGGCCCAAGGTATTTTTACGGCTTTCAAGAGGGTTTACGAAAGCGAGAGGAGAAGGCTTCCCATGGGTGTGGCCCAGGTTGGCAGAGTGGCCAGGAACGAGATATCCCCTAGGCAGGGTCTGCTTCGCATGAGGGAGTTCACGATAATGGAGTTCGAGTTCTTTTTTGATCCCGAACGGGGGCCTGACCCCTCTGATTTCGTCCAAAAAAAGGTTAAAGTGAGGTGGGCTAACGGCGAGTCCTCGGTGGAAAACATAGGTTCGTTGATCGAGAGTGGGTTTTTGAAGTCTCCCTGGATGGGTTACTTCATGGCTTCAACGCTTGATTTTATGGAGTCTTTGGGTTTCAGCGCCGACGAAGTCACTTTCCTGGAAAAGGGTGAACGGGAGAGGGCGCATTACAGCGCTCAAACATTTGATGTTGTCGTGCCTACTAAGAGGTGGGGAGAGGTCGAGGTTGCTGGCATAGCTTACAGGACGGATTACGACCTGAGGAGGCACTCTCAGTTCAGCGGAGAAGACTTATCGGTCTCGGTCCAGTTGCCCGCCCCAGAGAAGAGGAAGGTGGTGTCCGTTAAGCTGAACAGGGCGGCCATAGGGAAAAGGTTTGGTGAACGCGCTGAGGACGTGATGAAAGCGATCTACGCGGCGGCGGAATCCATGCGCACCGGGTCCGAGGTCGCGAGCGCCGATAGTGGTTCCTTGAAGGTTCAAACGTCTTTTGGTACCCTTGAGTTAGGACAGGAATACGTCAAGGTGGAGGTTTCGGAGGAGCTCGTCAGTACCAAGAAGGTTTTCCCCCATGTGGTGGAACCCTCATTTGGGGCTGATAGGTTGCTCTACGTCCTTCTGGATCACGGCTTAAAAGAGAAGGAGGGCAGGAGGGTCCTTTCGTTGCCTGCCGCGGTGGCTCCTTACGACGTGGCCGTGTTCCCATTGATACAGGAGAATGGCATGGTGAAAAAAGCGGTTGAAGTATTGGATGCGCTGAGAGGGGCTGGCTTCGACGCGTTGTACGACGAGGATGGTACAATTGGCAGAAGATACGCGAGGGTTGATGAGATAGGGGTGCCTTGGGCCGTAACCGTGGATGAGCTTTCGGTTCGTGGCAAGGGAGTAACGGTGAGGGAAAGGGATACATGGAAGCAGTGGAGAGTTGACGAGGCCCGCTTAGCAGAAGTCCTTTCGGCCATGAAAGCTGGGAAGGGAGCTGGAGAATTGGGGTTGGCAGAGGAGAGGACGGGCGGGGAAGCGCGAAAGAAGGGACGAGAGGGAAGGGAAAGAGAAAAAAGCTGGTAGTGGTTAAACTCGAATTGGACCAAAAAATCGAGCGGAGGATGCGGGTAAAGAAAAATGAATCTGTTAAGGAAGGTGAGGCGAAAATAAACCCACAGACGGCAGCCAACCTTAAGATCTCTTCTACCCTAGAAGTCGTGGTATCGGGCAAGAGGAAGATGGTCCTGAGCGCAATCCCCTCGCAGGAAGTGCCCTCAGCGGAGATTTGGGCTAACCCTGACGATATGATCAGGTCGGGGGTCGCAGATAACAGCATCGCAACCATAAGGTCCGCGTAAACGTAAATCACGAGAACGCTGACGCATTGAGTGCCTGCTTGCATAGTGATGCGTTCGCTGGGAGGTCATGACCCACCTGACAAAGCAAACGACAAACCTCGCCCTTTACGGAGGGGAGGAGGTCAGCTTTTGGGAATCGGTAAATTGGCGGACCATTAGTCTTTTTGGTGTTTTAGGTATTCCGACAATTTTATAAGTGCGCGCTCCCCCTCCCAGAGAGGAATTGGAGATCTCAGATTTTTCTACCTTGGACGAAGTCGACGTCAAGGGTAAAACCGTCCTCGTTAGGGTGGATTTCAATTCACCCATAAATCCGGCAGACGGTTCGATCATGGACTTTTCGAGGATCAATGAGCACGCGAAGACCATAGGCGAGTTGGCGAATAAAGGGGCTAAGGTGGTGGTTATGGCCCATCAAGGGAGGCCTGGGGACGAAGACTTCACCTCTTTGGAGGTGCACGCGAAAGCTCTATCGAAGGCGCTCGGAAAAGAAGTCAAGTTCGTCGATGAAGTTTTTGGGGAGTCTGCCAGGAGCGCCATATCTTCTTTAGCTGAGGGGGGTATCCTCGTCCTTGAGAACGTCAGGTTTTACTCGGAAGAAATGATAGAAAAAGATCCAGTGGCTCAATCGAAAACCATAATGGTAAGAAAATTAGCCCCCCTGTTCGATCTTTATGTAGGTGATGCTTTTAGCGTTGCTCACCGCCCGCACGTCTCCATGGTGGGCTTTCCCGTAGTGCTGAAGAAAGTAATCGGGAGGGTGATGCAAGAGGAGCTGGAGGCGCTGACCAAGGCCCTGAGTCATCCGGAGCACCCGGCTGTATACGTGCTCGGTGGTGCCAAACCGACCGATTCGCTCAAGGTAGCTGATCGCGTTTTAAAGGAGGGAATAGCCGATCTGGTGCTTGGCACGGGTATGTTGGGTCAACTGATATTGGTAGCCGAGGGTTACAACGTGGGACAGGGTAATCTGGCCGCGCTTAAGAAAAAAGGGGTTACCGATGAGGTGATCGCGCAGGCCAAGGCTCTGCTGAAGGCTTACCCGGGCAAGTTGAGGGGGCCCGTCGACGTGGCGATTGAAAGGGGAGGCAAAAGAGTCGACGTGCCGGCATCGGAGTTACCGGTGGACGAGCCAATAAAAGACATAGGCGAGGCGACCGCTCGCTCTTACGCCAACGTGCTTGAGGACGCGAAAACCGTGGTGATCAACGGACCCGCAGGCGTCTACGAGGAGCCTCAGTTCTTGACTGGTACCAAGATAATATTCGAGAGCGTTGCTAAGGGCAAGGCCTTTTCAGTGCTGGGAGGGGGCCACACAATATCGGTGGTTGACGAATTGGGCTTGCACGGAAAGTTTTCTCACATAAGCACCGCAGGTAAGGCCATGATAGACTTCATAAGCGGCGAAGTCCTCCCGGGCATAGAAGTCCTTAAGAAGCGAGCTTGGCGGCTTCAGCTAGCTTAAGTGGCTTGAGCGGTCCCGTCTACGCTTTTTTGGCGCCTGGTTCCCGTTTTTATTTTGCTCGATTTTCTTGC
>JAWDNK010000102.1:0-4734 GCA_046534355.1 Candidatus Martarchaeota archaeon
AGCAAAAAGCTGAAAATTACCAGCTACCCACAAGGAATGCGCGTCAAAACATCGGTGAGCCGTAACATCCTTTCCGCCCTCGCCTGGGGCCTGTGGCCTTGGCCTCGACACCTTGACTATGGCGGGACGAATTAACCTCCCCCTGAGGGTGTAGCCCTTCCGAAGTTCAACCGCAATCGTAGAGGGAGGAAGATTTGCTTCCTCCTCGCCCACCGCCTCGTGCAGCATCGGATCGAAAAGCGAACCCACCCCGGGTACCTCTTCAACACCTGCCTGCCTAAGCGCATCGCGGAACTCTGAAACGACCATCGATAACCCCTGTTTAAATACCCCTTCTGGGGCCTGCTGCAACACCTTTTCGAGATCGTCAACCGCGGCCAGTATCGGAAGAAAAGCTGTCGCTTCCGCTGCGAGCGCACGATTCTCTATCTCCAAGTCTTCGCGCTTCCTCACGTTTTCGAGATCCGCTAGGACATAATAGAGCTTTGTTTCAGTTTCCCGCAATTTTTTCTCGAGTACGACATTCTCCAGCTTCAGCAAGCCGGGATCGAGGTCCATCGATTCCACCACGCGTTAACCCCCATATGCCTGAATAAGATTATCGCGGACTCGGAGATGCAGAACCGCAAATGAGACCTCACGCGCATTGCTTTTATAGTGCAGCGCGCTTGTCGATATGCCAGACGAAGATTTAGCCAAGAAGATCTTGACCTGGGCAGAGGGCCAAGGGGTTTCTTTCGTAGAGGCTAGGATAGAAGACGCGAAAGAAGAAACCGTTCTCTTGAAGAACGGAGAGGTCGACGCAGTGGGCCACTCGAGCGCACACGGCGCAGGCATAAGGGTGCTTTACGGTGGCGCGCTTGGTTTTTCTTCGACCAACGACCTGAGAGAGGAAAGTCTTAGGGACACGCTCAGAGCGGCTATAGCCATGGCGAAAGCCGCCAGCTCTCGGGTAAGGAATCCGATAAAACTAGCCAAGACCGCGGCCGCAAGGACAAGCTGGGCTTCGCGCTTCACCCAGGACCCCTTTGAAGTATCCCTGGAAGAGAAGATATCCACGCTTCTAGAGGCAGATAGGTCGGTGCCGAGCGGAGACGTCTCCTTTCCGGCTAGGATGTTTTCGCTCGGGTTCAGCAGGAAAAGAAAGCTCTTAATGAACAGTTTCGGCGATCAGGTAGAGGGAGATTCCTTGAGGACTGAGGGATTCGTTTTCCTGACGGCCTTCAACCCTCAGAGGGGCAGCGTTCAGAAGTTTGACCAACTCGGCGAGTCAAGGGGTTGGGAAGCGATAAAAAATTGGGATCTGCCTTCGCGCACGAACAATCTGGCCAATGCCCTATCGCTCAACCTCATGAAGGGAGTCGAAGTAGAGCCCGGCGTAATGGACGTTATACTTGGAAGCGAGGTCAGCGGAATAGTGGTACACGAGTCGGCGGGGCACCCGGCCGAAGCAGATCGCATAATGGGAAGAGAGGCGGCTCAAGCTGGCGAGTCCTATCTGAGGCCAGATTCGCTCGGCTACAGGGTGGGAAGCGAAGAAGTGAACGTGATCGACGACCCTACCATACCCGGTTCTTACGGATACTACCTGTATGACGATGAAGGAGTCAGAGCCAGACCCCGTCTGCTGATAAAGGAGGGAAGAATAAACGAGTTCTTACACAACCGCGAGACGTCTGCCGCCCTAGGGACGGAGCCTAACGGTGCGGCGAGGGCGTCGGCGTTCGACCGGGAGCCGATGGTCCGCATGGCCAACACATACTTCGCCCCTGGGGATAGGAGCTTCGACGAGCTTCTCGCGGACATAAGAGAAGGCGTCTACATAAAGTCGTTTATGGAATGGAATATAGACGACGTCAGATGGAATGAACGCTACGTAGGGCTGGAAGCCTTCAGGATAGTAAACGGAGAACTAAGGGAGCCGGTTAGGAGCCCAGTCTTGGAGATAACCACGGGTAAGCTCTTCTCTAGCATTGATGCCGTCGGGAAGGACTTAAACTTCACAGCGGCCACTTGCGGCAAGGGGGAACCCGAGCAGGGCGTGCCCGTCTGGACGGGCGGACCAGAGGTAAGGCTTAGAGGTGTCCGCGTCAGCAAGAGGTGATGCGAATGAGTTTGGATTTGAGCGAAGTACCCGGCTTCGCGGTCAATTTGGCCTTACCCGGAGAGGATTTGATTTGCCTCGTCACGCACTCCAAGAGAAAAATGGTGAGGTTTGCTAGGGATCAATTCACTGTCTCCCAGTTTTGGAACGAGGCGGAGGTATCAATCCTTTACAGAAAGGGTGGGGCGGTCGCCGTTGGCTCGACGCTTAACCTGAGCAAGGATGCCGTCCAAAACGCGGTGAACGCCTTGAGGAAATCGGCGGGCGCTATCCCCAAGCGGCCACTCGCCCCTTCTCTTCCGCCGAAAACAGCGTACGTTCCCGTGGAGGACGCTTACGATCAAAACTGCCTCGCGGACGACGATATGATGGCCGGCCTAGTGCTCGAGGGCGACGAAGCCGCCAAAAAAAGTGGTGCTGACAGGACTGCCGTTGTGCTCAACGCAGAAGAAGTCGAGTGGTTCCTCTCGTCGACTACTGGTGCCAGCGGCGCGGCAAAATCGACATCCGCGCACATGGTGATAAGGGCGTTCAAGGAAAGCGGATCTGGACAAGGCATAACCGCCTCGCCTTATATGTCGAAGTTAGACCCAAAAGGCGCAGGCAACAAAGCGGGTGAGCTGGCCTTTGATTCGAAACAGCCCGAAAAAGGTGAAGAGGGAAGGTATAACGTCGTACTTGACCCCTCAGTATTCGCCAACCTCTTAAATGCCGTGGGCTTCGCGGCCTCCGCTTACGCCGTTGAAGCCGGATTTTCTTTTCTCGAAGGGAAGTTGGGCCACGACGCCGCTAGCCGTACTTTCTCTTTGTACGACGAGGGGAGGCAAAAGGCAGGTTTGCTAGTCAGGCCTTTCGACGACGAGGGATTCCCCACGTCCAGAACCGCCATCATCGAGAAAGGGACAATTAAAAACTACTTGACTAACTCCTACTTCTCCGCCAAGATGGGTTTGCCAGATACCGGAAATGCCGGTTGGATAGAGCCTAGACCGTGGAACCTTTACGTTCCGGGCGGAGATTCCAGTGAACAGGATCTCTTTTCTGATCACGTGATATACATAACCAACAACTGGTATACCCGCTTTCAGAACTACGTCACCGGAGATTTCTCGACAATTCTCCGCGATGCCGTGTTCGAGATCAGGGAGGGAAAACGCGTTAAAGCCATCAAGGGACTGCGCATGAGCGACAGCCTAATCAGGATGCTATCCTCGATTACCGCGTTATCATCAAAGCCACATCTGATAAAGTGGTGGGAAGTCGAGACGCCAACCTCAACGCCTTTCGTACTCATAAGGGACGTTCACTTAACGGTAGCGGAATGAGGGCGCAACCTAGCGTGAGGTCGAAGGAATAGTCTGGGGCAATGTGGTCAGCAAACCCCTAACGGCGACTGGAATATTTGAGGAAGAAATTTCGGTCGCCGACCCCAAACCGATGGATGGATTTATATTAACGGGTCGGATACCAAAAAATATATAAAGTACTGTACAAATGTATCGGATTGAAAATATATGTGAAAGGCAATTGGGTCAACGAAGAAGATATAATTAATGCGTACCAGAAGATCAGCCCTCCCCAAAAAGCGCTACTTTCAGCCTTGCTCGAGCTTGGAAATCCCTCTACCATTAACACGTTATCATCAAAAACGGGTATAAAGCGCCAATACGTATCCATGCTAATGAAAAAACTACTCCAGCAAGACTTGGTGAGGAAGTACGGAAGAAGGAACGCGCTTTATGCCCTCACTGAAGAGGGATATAAATTACTTCAGCCCGCGAGCGAAAAAACGATAGCTCGAAGGGAGGTAGTGACTGAGCTCCGGAGCTCGGAGCGTCTGCTGAGACCTCATTCTATTTAGGGCGGCCTTTTGCGCGTCGTCAGCAACTCCGAGCATATTCATGAAGGATAGGGCGTTTTCAACGGCATAACCATGGAAATGATTATTGAAAAGCACATAAGTATCAATGGAACGGTTCCTCTTGAGGTTTTCAGCCCACGGTCTCAGCTCGTCGTCCGAATAGTGGTAATCAAACCACACGTTTTTCCCCTTTCCGTGGAACCTCACGTAGGAGAAATTTGCCGTTACGAATTGGTATGGCGGCAATAATGGCTCATCCACCGCTACGTAAGCTGCGTTGGCATCAGCTAGATCCATGAGTATGTCCGCGCTGACCAAAGAAGTGTTCCTAAACTCCACCGCCACCTGCATCCAGTGCGGCAGCGTCGAAAGGAAATCTCTTAGGTAGCCCACTTCGTCCGACGAAAAGGAGGGAGGAAGCTGAAGCAAGGCAGGCCCTAGCTTACCTGCTTGCCTTATCGGCGCAAGAAAAAGCAAAAAGCTCTCCAAGTCTTTTCCCGTATCTCCCTTTTCTCCCAACTTTTTTTCGTGGGTTATGGAGCGGTTGAACTTTGGCAAAAACTTGAAGCCCTTGGGCGAGACCTCAGCCATCCCCTTTGCCACCGTTGGAGAGGGCACGCGATAGAAGGTTGAATCGATCTCTGCAATGCTGAACACTTGAGCGTATTGCGTAAACTTCCTTTCGCTGCTATCGTAGAAAGGCCCTACCCATTCCTCGTAGCTCCATCCCGAGCATCCCACGCTTATCATGAAACGGATTCAAAAACCG
>JAWDNK010000103.1:0-4725 GCA_046534355.1 Candidatus Martarchaeota archaeon
GCTCGGGCGCGAAGATCACCAACCTGCCCTTGCGAAAGGACGAAAGGGCGTCCCTCGTCTTCAGCGCCCCTTCCAGCGTGTAATTGTGGAACCCCGCCGAGATGTTATGGCCCGTGAAGTCGTAATCCGAGCCGAGGCTGGCGACCAGGTAGTCGTACTGCAGGTCGCCCACGTCAGTCACTAGCTTCCTATTCTCCGGAACTACCTTGGTGACCTTTCCCCTCACCAGCTTCACGCCTCTTTCGTTCAGCTTCTCGAGCGGACGGTAAAGCTCCGAAGCATCCATGGAACCGAACGCGACATCTGCGAGATAGGGGGGCCAATAGAACTTATCGGAATCGCTTACGAGCGTCACTTCGGCCATACCCCGTAGCCTTTCGGAAAGACTCTTCGCGGCTATTACCCCTCCCACACCGCCGCCGGCCACCACAACCCTCTTGGGAGCCATAGGAGCCACGGACTATCGCATTTACTGCTTTCGGGTGGGCATCTCAAGCGGCCTAACCATAATCGACGGGGGTAAGCCCGAAAGAGGGAGGGACTCCTGCCGTCGCGCGAGCGCGAATATATGTATGGATAGACCGACCGGATAGCCGCCGAGCCCAAACCAGAGCACTGGCCCGAAACCTAGTCGCAACAAAAACAAAAGCCTCTGGCATCAGCTCCCTTTATCCCGAAAAACCCTGGGTCAAGGTCGCCCAGAACCTCCCTGAAACTCCGCGAACCGCGCGCAGACGCCTTACCGGTAAGCGTTTATGGCAACCGACCACTTTCAAGGGTGAAATAAATGGAGTATTTCCCTGATATCAAGAAGGGGAAATTCAGGTATTACGACCCGGAAAAAGTAGTAGCCGGAAAGAAAATGAAGGACTGGACGCGGTTCTCGTTGGCCCTCTGGCATTTCTTCGGCGAAGGGACCGACATGTTTGGGTCAGGGACCATGATCAGACCATGGGGAAGCGCAACCGAGGGGAACGCGCTAAAGAAGGAAATAGAGGCCGCCTTCGAGTTCGCCAAAAAGCTTTCAATAGATTACTACGCTTTCCACGACCTTGACGTCATCCCTCCTACCGAAAAGGTCAGCGTCATTGAGAAAAGCCTGGACCAGGTGGTTCCCCTGCTCAAATCCGAAATGGAGAAAAGCGGCGTGAAGCTCCTCTGGGGCACGGCCAACCTCTTCCGCGACCCCACCTACGTCCACGGGGCTGCGACCTCTCCCTACCCGGAGGTGTTCGCGCGGGCCGCAACCCAGGTCAAGAAGATGCTGGACGTCACCCTAGAGCTCGGGGGTGAGGACTTCGTCATATGGCCCGGCAGGGAGGGTTACGATACGCTCCTCAACACCGACATGAAAAAGGGGATTGAGCTATTCGGTTCTTTCCTCTCGGCAGTCGCCGACTACGCGAGCGAGATAGGTTTCAAGGGCCAGCTTTTGGTGGAGCCGAAACCCATGGAGCCGATGAAGTTCATATACGTGGCCGACGTGATGAGCCTTTGGGCGCTCCTACAGCATTACGGCCTCACCGGGAAGTTCAAGGCCAACATAGAGGCCAACCACGCCACGCTGGCAAACAGGTCCTTCCAGCACGAATTGCACCTCGCCCGTTCCTTTGGCCTTCTGGGCAGCATCGACATAAACCAGGGAGATTACCTGGTGGGTTGGGACCTCGACCGCTTCCCCACCGACCTGTACGATTCAACCCTTGCCGCCTACGAAGTCATCGAAAACGGAGGAATAGCGCCGGGTGGGTTCAACTTCGACGCGAAGGTGAGGAGGGGGTCCTTCGAACCGGTGGACCTCGCCTACGCTTACCAAGCCGGCATGGACACCGTTGCGAGGGGCTTTGAGGTAGCGGCTGCGCTCAAAAAAGACAGGGTCTTCGAAGAATTCGTGGAAGAGAGGTACTCGGGTTACTCAAGCGGCATCGGGAAAAGGATAAGCGAGGGCAAGGTAACCTTGAAAGAGCTAAGGGATTACGCCCTGAACACTGAGGGTTTCAAGCCGAAGTCGGGAAGACAGGAATACCTGGAAGACCTGCTGAACGCTTACCTGACCTCTACTCCACCTCGAGGCGCTAGCCCAGGCGTGTTGCCATCGCGCCGCGATCGAGAAGCCACATGTTTCTGCGTTCTCGAGATGGAAGTAGCGTGGATAGGTCTTAAGGCCGGAAAACCGCAAGTCGATTTTTGTTTTTCTCTCCGGGAATAAACGCGAGGATGACCAATACCATCTGTGAACTGGGGTCTGATCTCCTCATTTACGCCCGAGGACGGCGCGATGATCCCCATCCGAGAAATAGAGAAGAAGAAAGAGAAAGAAAGGGATAGCGCCCTGCTCAATTAGCTTACTTTGATTGCCGACCACCTCCTAGCCGAGCTACCCGCCCTCATGGGTGGGGCTTCCCAAGTTCCTAGGCTCTTACCCTCAACCGGAGAACGCGTAAGCAACCCGCGGCGCTGAAGCGACGACGCTTTCACCTTTTTTCGCCAGAGACCCTGCCCGTAAGGACGGGTTATTTACCTCCGCACTTCTTCCCCGCTTCCTAGGGAAAAGCCCGGTCGTCTTCAACACCACCAAGCACAAGTCGGCGTGAGACCAACTTTAAGACGCGCCGCATGGAGGCGAACCATTACCTCCGCCTGCGGGCAAGGACTTCCTACCTCGTTGACCCCATTGGGGTTAAACCCGAACCCAATGCGTGAGAGATCCAGCCCGACCCCCATAGAGTTAAATTCTCAACCGCAGAAAAAGAACGTGTATCATAAGGACGGGACGGGGGAGAGGCACCATGGCAGGTAGGAGGTTGAGCTCAGCAGCAGTGCGCTGCCCAAGGCTTGGCAGCGACGTCATCTTCGTGCTGAACGCCGATGGTAGCTCTGAAGTGGATGGATGTCCCTACTTCTCAGACGGGATGTGCACGATACCCTCAGCTACTCCCCTGGGGCGCCTCCCGCGCCTGTCTCACGAAGACTTGAGGAACGGTCAATACGTTTGCCCTCGGTGCGGTAACCCGCTTCTGCTTACCCCTCAAGGCATATACGTGTGCCCCTTCGACGGAAGCGCCTATCAACCACCCGAGGGGATAAGTACCCCCTGCTTGTTTTACGTCCCTGCAGGAAGAAGGCGAGCCTCCATGATGAAGGGCCAGGAACCGGAAAAGCGTTCGCCAGCGCGACGGATTACCGACGCCGGCCTTGCGCAATTGAAATTAAATCACGTCTTATGCTTGAGACCTGGCCGTAATTAATGCGGCTATCCGCACGTCTTAGGAGTAAGTATCGACGATAAGCAACCGTGCATTGGCCGGCATCCAGGGCCGTACTTGCACGTCGACTTTAACTTGTTTGCTCGAAGCCTTCGGTCACCGACCTCCTCCCCGCCCCTGGAAGGGAGGGAGTTTACCGTTCTTTTTCCCGTTACCAGTTTTGGCCCGCCAGCTCGCTCCCTAGCTATACCCCAAACCCGAAAATGAGCCGTCAGAAGGCTCCCCTGGCCGCATAGGAGAGATCTTCGAACGGCACCGGGTGCTGGCCCGCGTATTCCGCCATCACCCTCAGGTTGAGGCCGGCCTGAACAGCTATTCCTATCTCGTTTATGACCTCTGGGGCGTCTTCGCCTATGATCCAACCGCCAACTATCCTCATGGTTTCCCTTTCCACGAAGACCCGAACTTCCCCGATCCTCTCGTCGTAAACTTGCGCCATAACATCCCTCTTCAGCGGGTAGCTGTATTCGGCGATCTTTATGCCCATAGCCGCCGCCCTCTCGGGGGTTATGCCCACGTAAGCTATGGGCGGCATTGTGAAAATGGCAACCGGCACGTCCCTGACGTCCATGTAGTCCTCCCTTCCACCCCCAGCCATTATGTTGTGAGCCGCCACTAACGATTCCCTCACCGCGGCGTGGAAGTAAGTGGTCTTACCGGTGACGTCGCCCGTCGCGAAAACGTTCCTGAGGGGCGTCCCCATCCCCTCGTCCGTTGGAACGTAACCCTTGTTCAGTGCGAAGAGGGTGTCGAGCCCCTTGGGCGTCACGGGCCTTCTGCCGGTGGCCACCAGGACCTGCGACGCGACCAACTCTTTTTTCTCCCCGCCCTGCGAAAATGCGACGACCTTTGCGGCGCCCCTCTTCTCGACCGCCAGAGTTGGCGAGTTGAACCTCACGTCTATGTCCTTGTCCAAGTTTTCCAACAACATGTTCACGAGCCTGCTGTCGACCTCCCTCAGCGCCCTGTTCGACCTCACCAGGACGTGAACCTTCGTGCCAAGAGCGTTAAACATGGAAGCGACCTCGAAGGCGATGTAACCCCCTCCGATCACGACCATCTCGTCAGGCAACTCCGTCAAGGTCGGATGATAAGAGAAGATGTCGTCGCTGGTGATGGCAAGCTCAGCCCCGGGGATCGGCGGCCTCTCCACTTCCGTTCCCGTGGCGACTATGGCGTAATCTGCGTGGACCTCCTCGGCCTCTCCCTCATCGGTTCTCAGCACGAAGTCCTTGGGCCCTTTGACCTCAACCGTGCCCTTCACGTAATCGGTGGAGTTCTCCTTGATTTCCTCGGCGTGCTGAGCAAACCTGATCTCCTGTACCTCATCCTTGTGCTTTTGCACCTCGCTGAAGAACTCAGGCCTCACCTGAGCCCCCAAGAACTTTCTAGCCCTAGCCGCCAGCAAGGACATCTCCCTCACCGTCTTAGACGGGACGCAACCGGAGTAAAGGCAGTT
>JAWDNK010000104.1:0-4649 GCA_046534355.1 Candidatus Martarchaeota archaeon
TAAGGCAGCTAGAAAGCGTTCTGGCCCGCGAGTGATCGGGGCCCCGCCTCCTTCAGCTTCTTCACCCACTTGAGTTACTCACCGATTGAAGGTAGCGGGAGACGATCGCGTACCGCATCCGCGTCTACCCTTGGAATCAGCCGCAGCAGGTAAACCGGTTCGTCGATCTTGCCGGCAACCCGGCATGAAACCGTCGCCGACGGGTACGATGACCACCGGCGGCCGGCTGAGTCGCCTTTTGAAGGCAAGTTCAACGTTTTTGCGCGCTAGGTGGCACAAACGCTGCCCTCGGGCTGAAGAGCAGTTTCAGCGCGTTTGGCGATTTCTCCGATGAGATGATAAGGCGTTTCTTGCGCTTGGGCTGCTCCTTTGACCGAGGGGTGGGCGATGCGCTTTTAGCGAATTGGGGCTGTTGCGGTCGGAAAAACCCGATCAACGCGCTTCGATCGGAGTGACGGCTGGAATAGAAGGGAAAAATAAAAATTTTGGTTGCGCGCTTTGAGCGCCGGAAGCCATTGAGCAGAGCGGCTTCGAATTGTAACCTTCAGATGTATTTGGATACCTCTTTTACCTCGACCTTGGTCGGGGGTTTCAATTGGCCGGCGAAGTCCGTAAGGGCCTTGGTCGAGGGGACTTCCCATACGCAGTAGGCCTCTCCCTTGGCCATGTAGGCACCTATCATCTTGAAGCCTGAGGGAAGCTTCCCAGCGCTGACGGCCCCTTTCACCGTTTCGAAGAACTTCTGAGCATCCTTTTCTTTATTGGGCTCCCAACTGTGGTGTACCAAGACGTATACCATGGCACTAAATAGTAGCGCAGAAACGTATAAAACCTGCGGTTGATGCTCAGGACTCCCTGCGGTCGCTTCACTACTGTGATGAGGAAGGCTGAGCGAAAACGGCTGTCCGTTGAGCGGTTGAGGCTGTGGGGCAGCCCCGTAGCTCGCTCTATCTCGTTGGCGAGCGTCTCTTCCTTCCGCTTGAGATAGTGGGGCATGCCTCATAGACGTCCCGGAAAGTCCGTTTTCTCCGGTCTACCATTGGGAGTTCGGTAAAACCTTTCCTGCTGGGTTCGACCGGCTCAACGGGTCGTGGAAAAAGCGCCCATCCCTGCCCTCGTGCCTACTGGCCCCGGTCGAAAAAGCGATTAAACCCGAAACCGATGCGAAGGGCGGAAGGAAATGGCTTTTGCCCGCTCATTTGCTTTCAGCGGATGTGCGTTAAGGTCAAATCTTTAAATCTGATGTTTATCATAAGGTCGATGAACGACGCCCACCAACCTCCCGATCGAGGCCAGGCTCAAGTGGAAAAAGGTCGAGGAAGCGAAGACACCAGAAGAGAGGCTGGAGGCGCTTCAGGAGTACCTTTCTTCGATACCTGCCCATCACGGCACCGAGAAGCTGCGCCTTCAGGTGAGCAAACAGATAGCGAAGTTGAGGCAGGAGGTGCAAAAAGGAGAGAGGGAGAGGAGGGGGAGTAGAAGGGCGCACGGGGTGAAGAAGATAGCCGATCTGCTCGTTTTCTTGATCGGCCCCCCGCACTCTGGGAAAAGCGAATTCCTGCAGCGGTGGACCGGCGTTGAGGGTAGGAAGGGAATGGGTATAGCTGACGTTGGAGGTATGAAGGTACAGGTCGTTGAGCTGCCCTCGGTGGTGCCGGGAGTTAAGGGGAGGTCACAACCGGTGATGCCTGACGCGGTGATAGTCTTCGTGACGAAAGACTTTCCTGATGCAGAATCGCTTGTGGCTTGCTACGGTCCCTACATGCTGAAAATCCCGCGGGTGGTCGTGTCCTCTGAGGTGCCTGGAAATGCCTCGCTGAAAAGCGCTCCTGTAGTTGGCCAAGTGGAGAAGGCGCTGGTCGAGGGATTGGATGTCAAGCGCATATATCTCAAGTCGCCACAACAAAAGGAGCCCGATAAAAAGCCCATGATATTCAGGGGCGAGGTGACCGTGGGGGACGTGGCCACGCTGATACACAAATCCTTGGCCGAGAACTTCAAGTACGCGAGGGTATGGGGTAGCGTAAACTATCAGGGCGAAAAAGTCGGTAAGTCGTACAAGCTTAGCGATGGCGATATCGTGGAGATACACTGAGGTCGCTAAGGGAACGCCTTATGGCCTCGAACTTCTTCGCTCCAACCTCTAGCGTGGCCGCTGATGCCACCCGGGTGGCCAACGCGATCGCGCGCTCGGGGGGGAAGCCGCTAGAGAGGTAGTGCAGCACGGACGCCAAAAGCACGTCACCGGCGCCAGTGGGGTCTTTCGATTTGACCTTTGGATCCGCCCTCCCGGCGGCCCTTTGATTTTCCCAAAGTATGGCGGCCCCCCTCTTGCCCGAGGTTACAACCTTGTAAAGCGACGGAAGCCCCCATACGTCCTTCAGGCCTCCCAGGGCGGCGGAAAACTCCCTGCTTGACCCGGAAATCAGGAAAGTACCCTTCAAGAAGTTGAGGTCGGTTTTGCGGTTAAAAACGCGTCCGTCAGGACCGAAATCCCTCACGAATCCTTGTAGGCCGACCCCTACCCTGCGGTTGAGGCTGGCGGCTTCCGTGACCAGGTGGGCCTCAACCTCCCCGGCCACGGGGCCGAACAGGATAGAATCGAACCCATGTAATTCGCTCATGGTTAATTTGAGCCTGAACGGCTTTGATGTCAGGTATAGCTTCCTGCTACCATCCCTGTAAACTATGCGGAACTGGGCGATTTCATCTCCCACTTTGACTACGTCGATGCCCAGCGAATTAAGCACCTCAACGTAGGGCCGCCAATCCTGAGGATAGGAGGTGAAGACGGTTACGCTGTCTCCCATGGACGCCAGCGCGAGCGCCGCGAAGAAGCTGGTCCCTCCGGCGCTAACCGCCTGGTTACCTTGGCCTACTATGGTATCTACCGTCACGGACCCAATGCAAGCTACGCGCAAGTGTTTCCCGTCGTAAGAGGTTGGAAGCCTAAGGGTCTTGCGCTTTGGGGAAAAGGAAGCTAATACGAAGGATAAGGGCAGGTTTCCGTGTTGCAGTGCGATTGTCAGGCTGCGGCCTGCGCATGACTTTGCTCCCGTTTTTAAGGTCCCAAGGCCGATGGGGTTGAATACGGCCTTAGCACCAATGGATATGCATATATGCCACGGGTAAGTAGTAACGGCGAGATCACGCCCAGGTGTTGATTGTGGCAAAGAAAAGGAAGAGCAGGGGGAGAGGAAAGGGGAGTAAGGGTAAGGCTAAGCTCGTTCAGTGCGATAATTGCGGCGCTTGGGTACCAAGAGACAAGATCGTCAGGGTGACGCGTTGGGTTTCTCCGGTTGATCCTCAGTTGGAAAAAGAACTGAAAGCCAAGGGAGCCATAGTACCCAAGGTGCCCGTCACAAAGAATTACTGTATATCTTGCGCTATTCACATGGGTTTGAGGGTAGTTAGGTCCAAGAAAGAGAGGAAAGAGTCCTACAGTAGGCTTTAGAACTACGAGGAGTCCAGCTATTTGAATTGAAATGGCTTACGAGCGCCTTAAGAGGTACCTGACCCTCGAAAACCTTTGGATATACATAATTAGGTTGTTGATGGGATGCCCAAAAGGGGAAATGTACGCTTATGAAATAAAAAAGGCGCTGGCATCGGAATTCGGCATCAGGCCAGCGACGGTGACCGTCTATTCGGTGCTCTACAGGATGGAAAAAGAGGGGCTCATAAAGAGCCATTCGGCCGGTTCTGGGCTGGGGAGGCTTTCCAAGAGGTACTACGGTGTGACTGACAAGGGAAAGGAAGAGTTGGCGAACGCCATAAAGTTCCTTAACGAGACCAGCGATAAGCTAAGACCCGATTAGGACGGCGGAGCCGTAGCAGCTATAGCAGGGAGGGCATTGGATCTAACGGTGTAGCGTTGGCGGCCACCGCACACGGTAACAAACGTCACCATAGGGCTTCTAGGGACGCGAAGGTGTTATACCCCACGTTTGCTTCGCCGCGGGTATCGTCACGGCGCTTTCGCGCGCAGATGGGCTTCGGCGCTTCGCTTGTCTTTCGGGGAAGTGTACAGACAGCGCAAACGCCCTGCGCGGGTGCAGGCGGCTTGCGGTTTTTCGGAGGGTGGCCGGTCTTAGCCCTCGCTTTTCTTTTTCACCTGAGCCAAGGAACGCCAATTGCTTTCCCCTTTCCCAAGGTTTTTATGCGGGTTATTTTATGGAGATAGAATGCTTACCAGGTTGCGGAAAAGCCTCGCCAGGTTGCTGGGGGCAATGGCTTATCCGTTCATTGCTCTTGGCGTCCCGCCAAACTATATGACGGTCTCTTCTTTGGTCCTTTGCTCGTTGGCGGCCTGGCTCATCGCAGAGGGTCGCTTGTTTTACGCTTTCTTCCCTTTTGCCTTGGGTTCGCTGCTCGATGCCTTAGACGGTACGGTGGCTAGAGCTGAGGGAAAGACGACGAAGTTCGGTGCCTTTCTCGATTCAAGCCTTGACAGGTATTCGGATGGGGTCGTGCTGTCCGGATTTGCGTTGCTTTACACGAGTCCGTTGTTTCGTTTAGTTGCGTTGACCGCCATGATGGGATCGTTCTTGGTGAGCTACTCCCGGGCTAGGGCCGAAGCCATGGGGGTGAAAATGGAAGGCATAGGGATCGGTGAAAGGGCGGAAAGGCTGATTTTGATAGCAGTTGGT
>JAWDNK010000105.1:0-4635 GCA_046534355.1 Candidatus Martarchaeota archaeon
GGCCCCCCGTCTCCCCCGCCCCCCCCCCCCCCCCCCCGCTAAGGAGTCCTTCACCCTGGTCCTTATCTCGTCCAACAGCAAGTCTCCGTAAAACGCCCATTTACCGTCTACGTAATTGCGTTCCAGGAATGACCTGGAGCTCCTTCTGGCTAACGTGTTCAAATCGTACAAAGGTGACAGATACGTCATGAAATCGCGGGCGCCGCTCTCGCGAACCGTGTCTTCGGCAGCCCTCAGGGCGCGGAACAACCTGTACACGGGTACGAGCTGAAGGGCTTCGATCCAGGCGCCGCTCACGCCGAGAAACGCGAGGTAAGGGTAAGTGAGCACCCGCGCGAGCAGCCCTTCCCCGTCATCCTCGCCTATGGCAAAGAAGCTTCCCAGCACGGCGGTATCCCCTCCCTGAAATCCCTCGCTGAAATCCAAGTAGTATCCCTTGAGTAGGTGGCGCCCTTCGATGTGCTCCTCGAGGTGTGCGTGAACCTCCTCCGCGGATACGCCCAAGGAACTAGATAGGGCTTTCTCGTCCATCAGCGGATACCTCTTCAACGCCGAGATTATCCTCAGGTCTAGCTCGTCGTAAGGGACCGGGTCAACGGGGTAATCCACCACCTGCCTGGCGGACGGGATTCTGTTCTGGCCCAAGCTCCACTCCCCCCTATTGTAGTCGAAGACCGAGGGGTCCGGACTGAACCTGTACGTCTTATTTATCGACTTCACTTCGTAAGACCGCAACCAACCGAAGGAGAGCATGTCTTCGATGAACCTCGTGTAGCTGCGCATCAGGGGTAAGGGCACCGCGTGCCTCGTCACGTAGTTGCAGGCGTGCATTACCCTGTAATATGAGACCAAAAAACCGCTTTCGCAGAGGGAGTCGAGAATCGAGGGAAGGGCTTTCCAGTACTCGCAAGAAAAACTCATGAAGACCCTGATCTCAGCGAACCCAAGCCTATTGAAGTTTATGGACGGACGGGGGACCAATCCCCTTTCAAGGACGTATTGCCTCAAGTAAACGTTGGCCTCCTCCTCGCCGATACCCAGCGCGCCGGCTAGGCCTTCGACGCTGAAGACCGGCATACCCTCTATGGCTTTTATGATCCTTTTCATGAAGCCCTCGAAGGTATCCACAAAAATTGATTCGCATTAATATTTAAGGCTTTTCATGAATTTTTAGCTAAGTTAAAATAACTCTTAAGCTAGTGAATTGGGAAAAGTTTTGGACCTCTCGGCGTCGCTTTGGGAGCTGGCCGGCGTCCACTTCCCCCGAAGGGCCCCTCAACTCGCCCAAGGCAACGGCGAGCTCCTCGGTGGCTATACCGCTCCTGACCGCGTATCCGTAGAGGACCAGCGCAACGGCCACCGCGGTCACGGTATCCCAAGGGAACGGCAACAAGGGGGTCGAAAACACGCCGTACGAACCCACGAAGGAGAGGACGTAACCGGCGAAAATCAGAGCGAATATCCAAAGCCCGGCCTTGGCGTGCTTCTTTCCCCTTTCATCACCCGTGGACAAAACCACCCTTATCGACACCAAGAGCGATATCGCTTCGACGCCCACGTAGTACACGAAGTCGTAGATCCTAGCAGGGGTCAGCGAGATCGCGGACGGCGTAGTCGAAGGCCAACCGGTGGGGACTATTATGGGCTGATATATCAGGTAGTAGGTAGAGATGAGCAGGATGGCCAGGTAAGCGGCACCGGTGGCGTAGCCAACCTTTCTGGTGCTACCGTAGTTCTTGGGCGCGGAGTAGGCAAAGAACAACGCCATGCCTCCCATGACCAGCACGAAGACGAACCAGAACACGTAGAAGGTGGACCAATATACTATCAAAAAAGCGGAGACCATGGCCAAAGCCCCCATCAGGAGCGGCGCCGGCAGCTTGACCGGGCGCCGGAGGTCCGCGGCCGTCTTCCTCAAAGTGATGAGCGCTGGGCCCCCTGCGGCGTAGGTCAAGACAGTGGTGAGGGTTACGAAGGTGGAAATGGCGTACCAAGTGGGGAAAGGCAGCAGGAAAAGAAAACCCACCACGAAGGCCGCAATGGTACCCCAAAGCGGGACCTTGCTCGAGTTGAGCTCCATGAACTTGGCCGGAAGGCTTCCGCTGGCGGCCATCCCGTAGAGGGTGCGAGCCGTGGTACCTATGTAAATCCAGCCAGTGCCGGCCGGCGAAATCACGGCATCGATGAGAAGGATCACCGCGAAGCCGGCGAGGATCATCGAGCCGCTCTTCACCATCAGCAGGTAGAAGGGACCTGAGTACAGCGGCGCGTAAGCCGCCTGCCAGTCGCCGGGCTGCACGGAAATGGCCGACCAGTTCAAGCCCGCTATGAAGGAGACCTGCAGCAAGACGTAGATCAACACCACCAAGAGGAATCCCAGGATCGTGCCCTTGACCACGTCTCCGGGTTTTTTGGCCTCGCCGGAGAAGTCGATTCCCTGCCTGAAACCCAGGTAGGAGTAAGCTATGCCCGTGGCGGGGATGGCTGCCAAAACGGCAGACCACCCGTACGGCACGAAGCCTCCCCTTAGACCGGCCAGGTTCGAGACGTGAAAGCTCAGGGCCATCAGCAAAACTACGGTGGCGGCTGGGATGGCGACCTTCCACACCCCAACCGCGGTGTTGACCGAGCTTAGCACCCGAACGCCAAACCAGTTCACGGCGAAGAAGACCAAAAGGAACAACACCGCCACGGTAATGCCCTCCGTTGAGAGCACACCCGAACTCGTGAAAAGCCCGCTCACGTACGAAGACATGTATGTGACAGCTGCTATGGCCTCCGACGGGGCGACGCTTACGGCGCTCAAAAGGTAGGCCCAAGAGAAAACGTACGAGGCTACCCCACCGTAGGCGTACTGCGGGTACCTCACGATACCCCCTGACTTCGGGAGCATGCCCCCCAGTTCCGTATACGCCAAGGCCACGAAGAGCATCAAGAAGCCAGCCAAAACCCAGGATAGGATGGCGGCCGGTCCGGCTGAGCTAGCCGCACCCAATGAGGCGAACAGCCACCCGCTACCGATCATGGCGCCCACCACCAAAAAAGAAATGTCCCAAGTCCCAAGGGCGCGCTTGAGTTGTTTATCTTTTTCTGCAGCTTGCACTTCCGAAACCTGCGAAGGCGGCAATTTAGCTAAAAGACAACGGCTATTTAAAGATTTCGCGTTACCTTAACGGCAGCATTGCCAGGCCTCCGAAATTCATCCAAAGTTAAGTACTCACTCGATCTAAAGTGCCCACGAAAAAGTACCGACCCCAAAGATAAGGAACCCTCCCCCTCAATAAAATTGTTTCCCCCAAAGCGCCCATTCATCTGGGGCAGCGCGAGCCTCCGCTGAACGCGAGCGGAAAACTTTTGTCCTATTCACCTCACCGTTCCATGACGGTTTACTCCCTTGGTGAAGCCTTCGTGGAGTTCGTGAAGAAGGGGGGCGGCAACCTCGCGACCGTGGGGGAGTTTTACGGCCCCTTCCCCAGCGGGGCCCCCGCCATAACCGCGTCCGCGGTGAGCCGCATGGGTGGGCGGTCAAGGCTGTCTGCGGTGGTGGGCGAGGACGAGTTCGGCAGGGCGTTCAGCGAAAGGTTGCGCTCCGACGGAGTTGACGTCTCTTCCCTGAGGTATACGAAAAAGAGGACAACGGGGATGTCCTTCGTCTCCTACTCCGGGGATACCAGGACTTTCCTCTTTCACGCGAGGGATTCTGCCACTGCGCTTCTGAAGCCAGAAGACGTGGACCTGACCGACGCCTCGGTGCTTCACGTGTCCGGATCGTCGCTGGCCATGGGGTGGAGCATGGCCGCAGCGGTGAGAAAAGCCATCGGGGAGGCAGCGAAAAAAGGCGTTGCTCTGTCCTTTGACCCCAACGTGAGACCAGAGGTGATGGACGAGCGCACGATCTCGGAAATCAGGCGTTACTGCCAAAGGGCTGATTTCTTGTTCATCAGCGAGGAAGACGCGGCAAACCTCTTCGGGAAGCTGGACGAGGGATCGCTTAAATCGATGTCGCGCGAGGCGGGGGCAACGGTTGTGCTGAAGAGGGGAAGGCGCGGCGCGACCGTGTTCGAACGCGGGGAAGAGCTAAGGGTACCCGCCTATCGGGTTGAGGTGGTCGACCCGACGGGAGCGGGAGACTGGTTCGCGGGCTCCTTCTTGGCGGCGGTGGAGTCGGGGAAGGACCAAGGTTGGGCGGGGCGCTTTGCTTCGGCCGCTGCTGCCATATCGGTTACCGCCGTGAGCCCAATGGACGGGCCGAGAGACCTCCAAGAGGTAGTGGACTTCATGAATTCTCATCCTCAGGCCGAAGAAGAGAGCCGATCCCCACAAAAGGGTTGAAGCCCGACGCCCGGAGAGGTGATGAACGCCTCAAGAGTTCTTGCGCCGTAGTCAGCAGTTTCAAAACAGGTAAGTTTATATATAATTTTGGATGTGAACGATTTGTGTGTGCATGGGCAGTGGGGTGGTCGCAAAGACCCAAGACCTCCTTTGGAAAGAGAAGGAGGGGTACGTGCACATACAGAGGAGGGAGGGGACTGAAGGTGGAGGGCGCTTCCCAGCGCGATCGGTGGGACCGCGCGGTCCTACCTTCACTCCTGGGTGGGTGCGTCCTGACGGGGGCGGAGCGGAAGACTCCCGATG
>JAWDNK010000106.1:0-4552 GCA_046534355.1 Candidatus Martarchaeota archaeon
CCTAAAAGTCGCGTTGCGCAGCACCTCCGCGTATAGATCCACTCCGTTGTTATGGAGGTTGACAACCTCCCAGCCAAACCCAGCAGTTTTTAAGCCGGTGCGCGCACCAGCGTCCTCGGCTTCATGGGCAAAGGTAGATTTGGCATCGGCGCTTACGAAAGCGAAGGATTTGCCAAATATCTTGCCGTGATACATATACGAACTGACCCCCCGCATTTTTGAGCGGTTGCTTCCCTTGAAGCTTGAAGGCGCCCGGCAAGGAGCCCATTTGAAAGGGCCATTCCTTCCTTCGTTGTTCCGCCGAGCGCCTCATCCCCGCTTCTGTTGGGTCGCTTTCAGTGCACCGCATCAGCGTCGTGCACTCGAGCGGAGCGGGGTCGCTCAGAAGAGCTCGCCTTCCCTTGACGTGGCACCCCACGCGTTTTCTACTGACTTTGGCTTTTCACCGGGCTTTCCTCAAACGTAAAAGCTGAAGCCCTCCTAAATTATGGATGAAGATAAGATCAAAGACAGGCTTAGGCTCATCCGCTCGCTGGTCACTAGAAACCTCATGAGGGATTACGTCCCCTTCCCCATGGACAGGAAGCTGGCGTCTTCGTGGGCTCTTCCCCTTGACGTCCCAAGGGGAGGCGATACGCTAATCTACACTTCCTACATGTACCAGATGAGCTCGGTGTTCAAGTCCTACGGGAGGTTATTGCCCAAGATCGGCTCGCTGGCCTCATCCTCTCTCGTTCAGGGCCTTGGGGCGAGGGTCATCAAGCCCAGCGACGAGGAAATGAAAAGGGCCTCCTCCATCCTTTCCAACGCCTACTCCCTGATAAGGGCAAGCGGGGTGGAGGCGGGCTACCTCTACGAGGAGGAGCCGTACAGCGGCGCGCTCCTGCTTGAAATGGGCTTCCTCGACGAGCTCAAGGAGTACGGCAAGAAGCTCCTCTCATTCTTCCGCGATAGGGGGACCAAAAGGCTCATAGTGCTGGACCCCCACACCCTTTTCACGCTCACCTACCTCAAGCGCGAGGTCGGCTTCGACGTCCCCTTCCAGCACTACGTCGACGTGGTGAGGGGAGCCAAGGGAGAGGGGAACTTCGTGCTCCACGACTCCTGCGTTTTCTCGCGGCTTCTGGACCGCTACTCATCCCTGAGGGACTTCATGAGGCAAACGGGCATATCCCTTTCCGAGGACGAGCTGGTCACTGGAAGGGCCACCGGAAGCTGCTGCGGAGGACCTCTCGCCTCCCTGGACTACGAGCTGAGCGAGGACATGGCCAAGCAAAGGGCAGAGGAGCTCAAACGCGTCAACCCCCGCGTGCTGGTGATGTGCCCCATATGCCTTTCTCAGCTCTCGCCCTACGCCGACGTGAGGGACCTGCTCGAGGTGATAAGGCGTGAGCGAAAGCTGGAAGTCGGCCATAGCCAAGGTGGCCGCTTCAAACGAGATGGCGGTGGAGAGGATCCTAAAAGAATACCCGTACGTCGTCGAGCTGGCTGAGAGGCTGAGGGAGACGAAGCTGAAGGTTATAGGTGACCTGGAGGCCTACGTTGAAAGGGCCATGAAGAGCGTCGAGAGGAACGGCGGCCACGCCTATCTGGCTAAAACGAAGGACGAGGCCAGGAAGATCGTCACCGACGTGGTCAGGGAGGCGCCAGCCAAGGAGGAAGGGAAGCGCAAAGGCGGAAAGAGGACCGTTGTTCTGGCGAAGTCGAACGTGGCCTACGAGATAGGGCTCAGGGAGGGCCTCATCGAGCAGGGCTTCGAGGCTTGGGAAACCGACCTGGGCGAGTTCCTGGTCCAGCTGAGGAAGGGGTGGCCGGTTCACCTGGTTTTGCCCTCCCTGGACCTGACTAGGGAGGAGGCCGGGAGGTTGGTCCACGGCATCGACAAAAACGTCGACGAGGACTCCTCCATCGAACAGATAGTGGCCGCCGTCAGGGGCTTCCTGTTCGAGAAGTACCTGGCCGCGGACGTGGGGATAACGGGGGCAAACGCGGTATCCGCTGACACGGGCTCGGTGGTGCTGGTCGAAAACGAGGGGAACATAAGGATGGACACCGTTATGCCCAGGACCCACGTGGTGGTAACCGGGGTAGAGAAGGTGGTGCCCACGCTCAGGGACGCGCTGGACGAGGCAATCGTGCAGTCAGCTTACGCTGGCCTATACCCTCCAACCTACATAAACGTGACCACGGGCCCAAGCTCCACCGCGGACATAGAGTCGCACAGGGTTTCTCCCGCGACCGGCCCTAGGGATTTCCACCTCGTTTTCTTGGACGACGGGAGGTTCGCCGCCTCGAAGGACGAAAGCGTCAAGGAGGCCCTTCTCTGCATAAAGTGCGGCAGGTGCTACTTCGCTTGCCCCGTCTACAGGGAGCTGGGGAGGGAGTGGGTCGGGACCGGGTCTCCCTACAACGGACCCACTGGCGTGGTCTGGAACTACATCACCAACGGGGACCCTTGGCCAGCCTTCCTCTGCGCGCACTCGGGAGGCTGCAAGGAGGTCTGTCCCATGAAGATCGACCTTCCCACCATCATAAGGTACGTGAAAAGCGCCGGCGAGAAAAAGCTGTAAAAACAGGAAAAACCCTTCACTTCTTTTGCGCGTCGTACTGGACGTAGACTATGTGGGTGTTGAAGAACTCCTCGAAGCCGTGCTTCCCGTCATCCCCTCCTATCCCTGAGCGCCTCCACCCCGCGTGGAATCCCTGAATGGCCTCCCAGTGCTCCCTGTTGACGTAAGTCTCACCGAACTTCAGCTCGTTGGCCGCCCTCATGGCGACGTCCAGGTTTTGCGTGTATATGGAAGAGGTCAAGCCGTAATCGCAGTCGTTGGCGTAAGCTATGGCCTCGTCCAGGTCTTTGAACGTCTTGACGGGGAGGACGGGGCCGAATACCTCCTTCCTCATTATCTCGGAGTCCTGGGACACCTCGGTCAAGAGGGTCGGCGGGTAGTAGTAGCCCTTCCCCTTCAACCTCTCCCCTCCCGTCAAAACCTTCGCGCCCGCCTTCACCGCCCTCTCCACCATCCCCTCGACCTTCTCCCTCTGCGAGGCGCTCACAAGAGGCCCCATGTCAGTCCCGGCGGCGAAGGGGTCGCCAACCACGAGCGACGAGAACCTCTCCTGAATTGCCTTCACGAACTCATCCGCGATCCCCTCCTGCACGTAGAGCCTTTCGGCCGCGTTGCACACCTGCCCGCTGTTGAGTATCCTCGAGGCGACCACGTAGTCGAGGGTCTTCCCAAGGTCGGCGTCGTCCATGACTATGGCCGGCGCCTTCCCCCCTAGCTCCAGCGATACCTTGGTGACGTTGGCGGAGGCGACCTTCATTATCTCCTGGCCAGTCTCCACGCTTCCAGTGAAGGATATGAACCCCACCTTCTTGTTCGAGGCGAGGGCGTTGCCCACCACTCCCCCGCTCCCGAAAACGACGTTGGCCACCCCTTTAGGTATCCCAGCGTCCGCGATGGCCTTGGCCATCTCGTAGATTATGTCGGGTGTCTCGCTGCTCGGCTTTATGACCACGGTGTCGCCGGCCACGAGGGCAGGGGCGAACTTCCTCATGAAAACGAACAGGGGGTAGTTCCAGGGGATTATGCCGGCCACCACGCCGATCGGCTCCCTGTAGAGGAATATGTTCTCGTTGGGCCTGTCGCTCTCCACTATTTCCCCCTCTATCCTCCTGGCCCACTCGGCCATGTAGTCGGCGTACTCGGCGGAGCCGTCAACCTCACCTAGGGCCTCCTTCAGTATTTTCCCCTCCTCCCTCGATATGATCTCGGCCAGCTCCTGCCTCCTCTTCCTTATCTCGGCCGCGACCCTCTTCACGTAGCCAGCCCTCTCCACCGCCGGGAGCGTTGCCCACTTCTTCTGGGCCTCCTCGGCCGCGTCCACCGCCTCGTTGACCTGCTCCACGGAAGCCGAGGAGTAAACCGATATGACCTCCTCCGTGGAGGGGTTCAAGTTTTGAAAGGTCGGCCCTTCCCCCTCCACGAACTCCCCGTTTATGAACTGTTTACGGGTTTCACTAACTTTAGACATAAGATAATTTCGGCTCGAAATATACGTTTAACTTAGCTAAGCGTTCCCGCCTTATGAGGAAAGGGCCTCAGCCGTTATAAAAGCGTCCCTCCTCCCTTCGCTTAATCCTGGCAGAAGCCCCGGGATAAGTCCGTTAGTATCCCTCAAGGCGCAGGCCTCGTGGAAGATCGGTTTGAGCTTTTTGCGCAGGACGGGCGAACGCCTTGGGCCTACTTCGTTCACCGACGCACTTCAATCTTCACCTTCTCTCTGCCCGCTTCGCTCCCGCGATCTGTACGCCTTCCCGCGGTCCCGCGCCAGATTTAAAAGCGCGGGCGGCGTTAACGCATGATTTCTCTCGAAGAGTTCCGTAATCCCTCCAAGAAGTACAGGGGGATCCCATTTTTCTCCGTAAACGACGAGCTAGACCCCGATAAAGTCAGGGAAAAAGTAGCTGAGCTGGACGCGGCCGGATTCGGCGGGGCCTTTTTCCACGCCAGGGAAGGATTGCTTACCCCGTTCTTGAGCGAGCGCT
>JAWDNK010000107.1:0-4527 GCA_046534355.1 Candidatus Martarchaeota archaeon
TAAGGGCGGGGTAGTTCACTGGTCGAAAACGTTCAAAACGGCATTTTTTAGCATCGAAGGAATGCTACTTAAGATATGGCCTAGGAGCCTTTCCCTTGAGTCGGGATCTGAGGGCAAACCTAGCCCCCATTCGAGGATGTTTTATAAATGGCGGCTTCAAAGGGGAACGGAAAACGTCACCTTTCAGAGGCGGGGATGGTAGCCCCCCTTGTGGTGAGATTTTTGAAATTCTGAATTTCTCTTCATCGCGATGCCCTCCTCGTATCAACTCCTTAGAAATGAGGGGTGGGAGCCGGCCTCTCCCGTGATGCCCGGAAGGGCATCGGCAAAGCCGTTTACAAGAGTAGGAGGACGAGCTTCTTACGCCTTTTATCCGACAGTTTCCGGGAAAGGAGGCTCAGGAGGTTGGCGGACCCTCGGCCGAGCCCCTCAACGAGCTCAACTACGATAGATGCTGGATTATTACAACGACACTGGGTGGACCTCAAGGGGACTTGGGAAGAGTGTTACGAGAAGTACAAGGAGGAACTCGGCATTGCCAACGTGCAGGCCGCGACGCAGAAGAACGACGAAGCTTGGTCTTTCCTCTTATTATCGCTGAATTCAAGGAGGGAGGGAGCGCTGCCACCCCATATGAAGCGCTGGGGGCCACCTAAATACTGGAAAGAAAGACTGAAGAACGAAGAAAAAGAACGTCGCTACTAATGGTGGGGTAGGACAGCTACGCCGTAGACGAGAACAACCACAAACCGATCCCGAAGGACTTCAAGATGGAAATAGACTTCGCGGGAGTCTGAGGTGGTACGGCAAAGGGGACATGCGTCCGTTTGTTTTGAATTGGGGGTTTGTTCGTTGGTCCTGTTACTAACCACTTCGTTTACCAGCTTGTTATAAATCCCAATTGGATGCATCAGTTTGAAACGATTTGTGAGGGCCTCCGCACGGGTTCGGGGCGAGTTTTCCGAACGCTTATATATTCTCGGCTTCATTGAATTCATGGTTAATTATAAGCAAAGGGTTAAGGCTCTTTTTGATGGGGCTGATTTCGATCACGCTCTGGTGAGCTCCAGCGAGTCCCTGAGGTATTTTTCGGGGTTCGC
Organism: Candidatus Martarchaeota archaeon; assembly: GCA_046534355.1. GTDB lineage: Archaea > Thermoproteota > Thermoprotei_A > Marsarchaeales > UBA168 > UBA168. The sequence goes on from JAWDNK010000107.1 coordinate 1,101, forward strand.
GGGAATTGGCGGAGCTTACTTATTTTTGCGCTCCGATGGGACCAGTAGGATGTTCGTCACCGAGCTGGAGGCGCCGGACGCTAAAGAGGCGTCCTTCGACGAGCTCGTCGTGATCCCCAAAAACAAGAAGTTTCAGGAAGAGGTGTTCAAAGCTGTTGCGGATGAAATAGGCAGAGGCCCTTTGGGCATAGAAGACTCATACGTGACGCTTTCGGCTTACGAAGAGATGAAGCAGTACGTCGGGAATTGGGTTGGGGTATCCAAGAGGATTTCCTCGTTGAGGATGATTAAGGATGAAGATGAGATTGCCCTGATAAAGCAGGCGATTAAGATATCCGAGGAGTCGTTCCTGGACATTTTGAAAGAGATCAAGCCCGGGGTGACGGAAAATCACGTCGCAGCTGAGCTGGAGAAGGCCATGAAGGAAAGGGGCGCCGAGGGGGTAGCTTTTCCCACCATCGTGGCCAGCGGATATAGGGCGGCCAACCCTCATGCGGTGTCCAGTGATAAGAGGATACGGGACGGAGACGTCGTAGTTGTGGATTTCGGTTCTAGGTACAGGGGTTACGATAGCGACCTCACCAGGACGCTTTTCGTTGGGGATGTGGGGGAAAAGATGCGTTCGGCTTTCGAGGCGGTATATGAAACTCAGCAAGTGTGCTTTCACTCGCTGAGGATCGGTTCTTCTCTCTCCGAGGTGGCTAAGTTAGCCATAACCAACTTGGCCAAGTATGGGCTGGATATCTACTACACTCACTCCCTGGGTCACGGCGTAGGTTTGGAGATTCACGAGTCTCCCTACTTGAGCGTGACCTCTGGGGACCTCCTCAACGAAGGTAATGTGTTCACAATCGAGCCAGGTGTTTATATCGAGGGTTTAGGGGGGATAAGGATAGAGGATGACTTCCTGGCTGCGAAAGAGGGGGTGACCCGGTTATCGTCTCTGCCGGTAAGGTTCTGAGCTTTTTGAAGCAAGAGGTAAAGTTCTTCGTCACGAGGCCGGTTTACGTCATTTATGAGCGCGTCCTATGGGAAGAGATAAAGGGAGGTAACAAGCCAAATTCGGTGGCAGTGATCCTCGACGGGAACAGGAGATGGGCCACCTCACTCGGTTTCCCGCCAGAATACGGGCACGAGGCCGGCTACAGGAAACTCAGAGAAGCCTTGAACTGGTTTTGGGAAGCGGGAATAAAGGAGGTTACGATTTACGCGCTTTCAACGGAGAACCTGAGTAGGAGGTCCCCATCGGAAGTTTCGCACATTCTTTCGCTTGCTACAAAGGGGCTTTTGGAGCTTGCGGAGAGCAAGGAGGTTTCTGAAAGGGGAGTGCGGGTCAGGGTTATAGGTGATAGGTCCGCTTTCCCCGATGAGGTGGTTTCGGCTATAAACACCGTTGAAGAGAAGACGGTCAGCAATGACTCACGTCTGTTGCAGATAGCCTTGGGCTACGGTGGACGCGATGAGATATTGAAGGCCGTGAGGAGGATCGCCGAAAAGGTCAGAGAGGGAGAGATTTCCCCCGACCAGATAACGGAGGAAACCATATCGTCGAACCTTTATACGGCTGGCGCCTCGGATCCGGATATGATCATAAGGACTGGCGGGGAAGAGAGGCTCAGCAACTTCCTCTTATGGCAATCGTCCTATTCCGAGCTCGTTTTCTTTGACACTTATTGGCCCCAGTTTAGGAAGATCGATTTATACAGGGCCATACGCACTTTTCAAAGCAGGAAAAGGCGCTTCGGTTCTTGACGCCAACTTTTTGGTCTTTTGAAAAGCCTTTTATTGGGCGGCGATACTACTACATATGTTGTTTTTAGATCAGGTAGCCGCCGTTTCCGCGTCTCTAATCGGGGCTATAGTCGCCCTTATCGTCATCATTATCTTCCTCGCCTACTCGATCAGGATAGTTAGGGAGTACGAAAGGCTGGTCGTGTTTAGGTTTGGGCGCGTTATAGGCGAAAAGGGGCCTGGCATCGTTTTCATAATACCGATCGTTGATGTCCCGAAGAAGGTCGATTTGAGAGAAAGGTACATCACGGTTCCACATCAGACTTGCATTACCAAGGACAACGCTCCCGTGGACATAGATTTCTTGATTTATACTAAGGTGTTCAATGCGACGGATTCTGTGGTGCAAGTTCAGAACTTCGAAGGCGCGGCCACCGGGATAGCGACGACCACTCTTAGGGCCGTGATCGGTGATATTCAGCTCGACGAAATATTGGCAAAAAGAGATACGATTAACGCCATACTGAGAAGTAAGCTGGACGAAGTGACCGCTAGGTGGGGCGTAAAGGTTTCCAGCGTGGAAATAAGGGAGATAATACCGCCTAAGGATGTGCAGGACGCCATGATAAAGCAGATGTCGGCCGAGCGGAACAGAAGGGCGGTCGTCATAGAGGCCGATGGTAAGAAGACTGCAACCGTTACGGTGGCGGAGGGTGACAAGCAATCGGAGATCCTGAGGGCAGAAGGAGATAAGCAAGCAGCCATACTTAGGGCTGAGGGGCTTGCAACTGCGCTCAAGACGATTTCGGAGGCCGCCAAAACCATAGACGCCAAAACGATGACGTTGCAGTACTTCGATGCCCTTAAGCAGCTGGGTTCAAGCCCGTCCACTAAGTACATATTCCCCATGGAGTTCGTCAGCATGCTAAAGCCGATTTCCGACTTCGTCAGGGAGTACACCGAAGCGGAGCAGGGATCCCCTAACCCGCCCAAATGACGCCCTAGGCACCGAAGAGGCTGAGACAGATTCGGGCTAGTTTACTTTTATTGTCCTGGGTCGGCCATGGGTGGCATTCGCTCAACGCGCAAGCTCAAATCTTCCTTGATCACGTTCAGGACCAGGTTCGTTAGGGTCCTTTCAATGTTAGGCATAGCCAAAACTTTTTTGACAAACTTGTTTAGTTCATCGCGGTTTTTGAACTTGCCCATAACTAATATATCGTAATCTCCGGTTATATCGTAAACCATCATGACCTCGCTCATGGATGCTAGTTCTTTTTCAATGTCTATGATATGCGGCCCATTGGCGCGGATGAATATTATCGCGGTTAGGTCGTAGCCTAGGCTCTCGGGATCGAGTATTGCCGAGTATTTTTTTATGACCCTTTGGTTCTCCAGGGCTCTTACCCTATTGAAGACCGTGCTGGGGTTAGTCCCCAGGGTTTTAGCCATTTCTCTGTATCCCGTTTTGCCGTTCTCCTGTAAGAGGGCGAGGATCCTCTTGTCTAGCTCGTCGAGGTCCATACCGCACAGGGTTATCGCTTTTTAACCTTTTTTGGTTCTTTTGCGCTTCAAGGCGTGAGCAAGAGGCTCCATCTCAATAGGCAAGGTGGAGGCAAGGCCATCGTTTTTTGCTTTTCTCGATGATGGCTTCCCTAAGTTGTGCCAGGAAGATGGTTTTCGGTCTTCATCCAGC
>JAWDNK010000108.1:0-4459 GCA_046534355.1 Candidatus Martarchaeota archaeon
CGCCTCAGGCATTGCGCAAGGTAAACTACCTCTTGGCCTTGGAAAAACTGAGACAGACGCACGCCGTGGTGATAAGCAACCGTGACCTCTCTTCGATTGCGGACGAGGCAAAAAGGGCGACCGGCATCAGGTTCAGCTTGGTGAGCGGGGACGAGTTCGCCGACAAGTACTACCATAAGGTGACAGACGATGAAGCGCGTCCGGTGGCCGAGTCCTGGATAAAATCGGCGGCCTTTTTCCCCGAAGAATCGACCCAGCGGGACGAGGTGATGAGGTCGGCAAGGCTTTACATCGCCATGAACGAGATAATGCGCGACTACAAGGCTAATGCCATAACTATAGATTGCCTTGGGCTGAGGAGCGCCTCTTCTACGGTGTTGGACGCGTGGCCTTGCTTGGGTTACATGCAGCTTTGGCTCGACGGTTCCTACGTACCCATGTGCGAAGCCGATATAAACTCCCTGGTGGTCGCCCTGATGGGGAAGTACCTGCTGGGAGTAAACGGCTCAGCCACGGATCCCGTGACGGACGAGGTGACCGGGCAGCTCACCTATTACCACTGCTACTTGCCCATAAACCCCCTGCCGGGCTTAAAGCTGAAGTACTCCATAATCCCTGCGCACATGGGTACTCGGTACGCGGCCGTAAACGCCGAGTACCCCGTGGGTTCCCCGATAACAGCGGTCGGTATTGACTTGGGCAGCAAGACCATGAGCGTCCACGTCTCGAAGGTGGAGGGAAACGAGCTTTCGCTTCCCGCTTGCGGGACGAAGGTGATAGGTAGGTCAGACGTCAAGGCCATAGCTCGCAACTGGAGATCCGGGTGGCATAGGGTCGTGCTGCTGGGCGATCACAGAGATGAGGTCAACGAGTTCGGCAGGTTGCTGGGACTCAAGGTCATAAACGAGGATCTTAGCCGAGGTAGCGGTTAGGAGGATCAACCGCTTCACCTCTTTTAAGAGGTACTTGTATAGCGGAAATGCAACAAAGTTCTCTGAGTATGTGCACGTTATCCGGTGATGGCGTGTCGCTTTTGCGATTTCCTCTCGCGAATGCACTCCCTCTGTAGCGTCGGGTGCAAGCACGGATTTCCTTAGGGTTCACGTTAAACTTAAGACTTCTTGACCACGTTATTTATGCTTGGTGAGGTCAGAGCGCTATTCCTCCTTGCGCTTTTTTTATCTGGGACTTCGGCTCTAGTTGAGGCGGTAGTCCCCTCGGTTCCTAACAATGGGCTTCCGGCTTACTACGCGCTACCGCCAGAAGCACCGCCCCCCGCACGCTCTCTTTCCTTCATTAACCTCTCCTACGTCAAGGCCTACGCGCCGGCGTTTTTGAATAACGTGTCTTGGTACGACTTCTGGGAGGCGGGCAACGTATCTCGTCCCTCGTTCATACCTGGGCTTTACTTTCCCGTGTTCCCGAGGGCGAAAACCGTCTACGTGGTTAACTTGGTTGGTTACTACCCAAGCGATGAAGACGTGCTTTTGGCGGCGGTCAGCGCCCAGGGGATAGAGAACAGGTACGACCCGGACATCTATCTAGAATACAGCGGGGACGCCGTTTACCAGTATAACCTTTCCTCCTACGCCCATTTGGTTTTCTACAACGGCAGCGATCCCCTTTCTTTCGTGATATCCCTGGCAAAGCCTCACCTCAAGGGCATAGTGGTTTATGACCCCTCCGTTCCCGACACCAAGAACTTGGCTACGACCATTTCAGGGTTGGGAAACCTGGTGATGGCGTCGCCTTCGCTGGTGCCCGAGTTGGAGGCCTTGGGCCTAAAGGTCGTGGTGAACCTGAACAAACTCGTGCAAGAGTACCACTGGAACAACTCAGAGGCGGGGAGGGTTGCCATGTACCAATGGGCTTACCAGTACCTTTGGCCCTACTGCGACCACCTAATAATCGGTGTAGAGAACCCAGGAGCAGCTGTCAGCAGCCCACCCGAGACGGCTTCGATCGCGAGCCGCGATTACGTGGTTTCCCTCAAGCTGATCTGTCTTTACTTGCACGCCAATGCGACCGCCTACCCAGAGGAGTATGCCCTGTACTCCGAATTCTTGAGTACGGCCCCCCATCCCATACCGATATTCGGCTGGGTTAATAACGAAGAATGGCCAACGGTCAGCCTTGCCTCCAAGTACGGCGACTGGGTTTCCGTGATTGCCCACTTCTATGGGCCGCTTAACTTCCAGGACCTCACCGTATTTTCTTCGATAATGGTTCCCCCGGAGGTCTACGCCCCAAAGATATCGAGGGAAGCCGTATTGGAAACCCTGAACCCGGGCGTTTTCTTGGCGCTTTATGCGTCGGACGGCGATAACATGCAGTACGACGCCGCTTCGCTTTACAAGTACCTGGCCGATCTTAACGGCCTGCCCGTGGGGTTCACGGTGAACCCGAACCTCCTCAACGTGGCGCCCGTCATTTGGAATTATTACGTCTCCGCCCTCAGGGGGAACACCACGCTAGTGTCGTCTCTTTCTGGGTCTGGGTATTGGTATCCGGGTGACAGTTCGATTCAAGACGTGGGTCTCTACCTCAACTACACCAGGGACCTCTTGAACTTGACCGGCTTGAGGACCATGGAGGTGGACGGGTGGAGCGATCTGGACACCCCGATTTACTTTGAAAAGCTTGGAGGAGCCGGCCTGGTGCTCGGTCTCTTCCGCGGATACGGTGGCGTCCATAACCTGAACACCGTCTATTACTACCGTTCCCCACTGCCCGTCGATCAGAACAACTTCGACTACGGTTGGAACGAGCGGGGACAGCCGGCAACTGAGAGCTGGGAATCTCAGAACTGGACTTCCCCGGTGATCTACGGGAGCGTTGAGAGCCTCATTGACACGGTTTCAGGGGCACTGCGCTCGCCCCCGCCTCCAGCCGAGTTCGGCCTCTACCCCGCCGCCCAGTCGCCATCAGGGCACTTCGGGAACGTGATCAGCGACCCTACAGCCCTCTCTGGGCACGCCGTGGAGTCGAATCCCTCGTCGGGGCCGGAAGGGCAGGCCATGGTATACGGCCCCTACGTCCCGTTACCCCAGGGGAGTTACACGGTGATATATCACCTTAAGCTGGATCACCCGCTGAGCCTGCCCAACTCCACCGTCATAGCTACGATCGACGTCGACTGGGATACGGGCCTTAAGCTGGTCGCTAACAGGAGCCTGACCCTAGCCCAGTTCACGCCCGGGAAGTGGCAAAACTTCACGCTGAGCTTCACCCTCAACCAGAGCGTCCCGAACGCGGAGTTCAGGGTATGGTCGGGGAAAGAGGGTACGACGAACCCGAAGGTGGTGGGTCTGGAGTGCGACTACAGGATGGTCCTGATGTCGAGACAGGAGCGGGAAAGTACCGAACAGGGGATCTACCTCAACGGGACGTACTTTGGGACCGTTTTCCTTTTGGGCTGGGAAATAGCCCCGCAAACCGCTCCTGAGGTGGAGCAACTCATGGACAACCACGAGGGCATATTTCTGCTCACCACGGACGAGTACATGGCCGCCCTTAACCCGATCTATATGGAAAACTTGGCACACCAGGAGGTGGCCTCCGTTGGCGATCCCGCTGAGTCCGTTGAGCTCCTCGCCAAATCCGAGAACGCGTTGTCGGAGGGCAACTACTCGGGCTCGCTCCAATTGTCTAGAGAAGCTATGAGCACGGCCCTTGCCTCTTCATACGAGCTAAAGTTGCTTCCGAGTTCTGGGAAGCTAGAGGCAAAGCTCACCTCCACCAGAGGTCTCAACGTTAGCTGCCAGCCGATATTCCTTTACGTTCACGAGAAAGGGGGCAGTGTCTACGTTGTCACCGCGAATACCAATCACTTGGGTGTAGCTGAGTTCGTGCTCCCCAGCGGGGTGTCCGGCGAGGCTATCGCCTATTACTACGGAGTCCCCTCTAACGCCTTGAGTTATGTGAGTGCGGTCGCGCCTTCTGGCGCAGAGGTCTACGGGGGTCTCGTAGTTGCGGTGGCCGTCGTGTCGGCGGCTTTCATCGTCTTGAAGAGATGGAAGAGGAAAGGTTCTCAGCTACTCGCAAAGACACGAAGTGCTTACCCACTGGGGGGTTTTGTATCCTCTTCTTCGCCTGATTTCTTGACGGGTTTCGCTCTACGTAGGCGCACGTAGGTACGCATCAGCATACCTATCGTACGCGTAGAGCTTGGGCTTCACGGCTTCACTCAACTCCCTCACGAGTTCATCGGGAGTCTTCCGCTCCGCCCCCCTCAGGGCGCACCCGCCCAGGAGGGAAGGTAGCACCACATGATCCCACCACTCCTTCTGGGAAGCGCCCTCCATCCTCAGTTCAACGCGCTTCTTTCCGCCCTCCCACTTCACGGTGTACCCGAACCGCGTGCGCGCGTAGAGGTTGATGGCGGCGTTTAGCTGTCTGTCGATTCTGAGCCCGCACCCCAAGCACTCGAAGGTATCCGCTCCATTCAGGTCTTTGTTTT
>JAWDNK010000109.1:0-4456 GCA_046534355.1 Candidatus Martarchaeota archaeon
TTATCCCGACCTTTAAGGTCTTGTCGGACAACCTAATAATGTTTTGGCCTTACTCTTAAGGCTATCACGATACTCCCAGAAGAGCATATAAGCGGAAAAGAGGAAAAGAGCGGCAATCCGGTAGGGCACTAGCAATAGAATGCGATAAGGCCACTGAGTTGAATCCTTTCTCGTCGCTATCGAAGGGCTCGTTCACCTTTTTGCGCGGGATCGCACTGAGCTGCAATTAGGTTATTCCAAACGGCCTTAACGTGATGCTTTCTGCGAATACCGCGAAAGCAGAGCTCGATATGAAAAATAAAGAAGAGGAAAAGAGCGCAATCTCATCCCGATCCCGAGCCAGAGCTACCCGCGCGCCCCTGGGCACTCGTTCAGGCCGAGAAACCGAAATTCATTAGTGGCGTTGCCTTGCCTTACCTCTCCGCTAGCTGAACTTTCGCCACAGGAGTCGCCCTCTGTCGCCGACCAAAAACCTTTTTGGAATCCTCGCTCGTGTACCCCTTGGTCAAGCCACCCGTGAGCTCAGGTTGGTATTTCGGTAAAACCCAATATTTCATCAGTATCAGGTAAAGGATGCCCGTACTCAGAAAGGCGGTTATCCAAGAGTTATCGTGAAGCAACAGCGTTACTGGGTTGACCAGCAAACCCCAGTATGAAAGGTAAGCCAGAGATGTACCAACTGCGAAGGCCACGATCGCGGCCGGGTTCACGCCATGCCAATATCTATACCTGCCATCCCGGAGGTAAACGTCGACGGCGTCGAGCTTGAACCTCCTTATCACGGCGTAGTCAAACATGGCCACGCCTTCAACACCTCCCATGACGCCACCGTAGGCCAAGAGCCAGTTGTCTATGTAAGAATAAGCCCCAGCGGCGTAGAACGTCCAAGCTCCCAAAAGGGCGCTTATGGCGACCCCTATCAGAATTCCTCTGAACCAACTGAGGTGCTTGGAGTATGAGTTGGCTATATCGTAACCAGGCGCCACGGAATTGGCGTATACGTTGACTACATAGGTAGCCAGCATGAAGGCGAAAAGCACGAAGTAGCTGAGGTAAGGAGGGAGTTCGACGGCTGCCAATACCACCGGATCGACTATACCGCGGCCGCCGTTGAGCCCGAGCGCCATCGTCCCGCCCAGAGTAACTATCGCCACGGCGCCCACCGCGGCCATCATGAACGGCATCGGTATCTGACCGTAGGCCTGCGCCTTTTGGGACTTGGCGAACCTGGTGAAATCTGGCATGCTGCGCGCCATTGTGGCCCAAAAGGCCACGTTGGCGTTCAGAAAAGCCAAAGCATCGAGCCAAAACTGAAAACCGCTAACGCGGGTTTGAGCGCTCAAAACCGGGGAGAACCTCCAACCGGCCTTGGTCATGACCGCTAGAAAAAGGATGGCGAAGCCCGCCAGCACGATGGGCGAGGCCACGCGGGCAAGCCACTTCAGAGGCGGCTGACCTCTGCGAGGCGGGGAGACGTAGAAGAGAAATATTTGCGTGGCTATGACCAAACCGAAGGTAAGCCAGAATATGGTGGGAAACTCGACGGAAAGCGTGTAAGTGCCGACGCCGGGCGCCGTGAGCAAGTACACCCTTCCCGTGGCCACGACGTACATGGCCACGGCGGCCTCCGTTATTATGTACGACTCGATTCCCCACCAGCCCATGGATATCACCGCCCTAATCCAAGAGGGGAGCTGCGCCCCGTAAATCCCCCAGCGTGTCCTACTCAATTGGGCTTCGGACATGCCGTACCTAGCCCCGGCGTGAGACGACACCAGCATGGGTATCAACACTATGGCATTACCAAGGAATACTTCGAGTATTGACTGCCACCAGCTGAGGCCAAAGTAAAGGCCAGCCGCGGCCAGCGTCCAAGTTGGCACGATGGCCACCATGCTGAACCATATGGCAGTGTAAGTCCACGGCCCCCAAGTCCTCAACTCCAATGGGGTTGAGTGAAAGTCCTTATTCCAGAGGTATCCCTCTTCGGGGAACTCGCGCTTTACCTCCACCTGCCCCCTTTCTTTATCAAAAAACTCGAACGAAGAACGATCGAAAGAAGAAGGGGGTGCGGCAGAAATTTCCTCCTTTTTATCCGAAATCGGCACCTGGTCCGGTTAAGACCGGCCTTTATATGCTTTTTCCTTTTCACTCTTGAGCGTTTTACACGTTCATGTAAGTTACTCAGACTGAGGCGCGCGAGGATAGGAAGCTCAAGTACTCGCGATCTCCCTCTATGGTGTCACGCTCCGACCGGATGCGGTTGAGGTATTCTTCGCCTTTTTTCTTTAGAACGGACTGCACGGAATTGATGAGCTCACGATCCACGCTTACGGGATAAGGTATTCCAACCCGGCCGAGGCTCGCCTTGGCCATTATCAGCTCCGCGATCTCTTCTTTCTGTAGGTCTGGGCCCTTGCCCGCCCAAAAGGCGTGCCTGACCAAATTATAGGCCAGCGCCCTCACGTATAGTCCACTTTTCTCTTCAAAAAGCCTCTGGCCCGAGGTCTCAATGGCCTCCCTCACCTCTCTCAGCGTGAAATCGTGGGGATAAATGGCGATCTTCGTCGAGGCTATCAAGAACTTACCCTTGGCCAAGTGCTCATACCCTCCCATCAGGAGCGCGGAAGAAACGGCGAAGGCGCTGGCCATGACCGACCTGGAGAAGTTCTCCAAGGCGTCCTGTAATTTCATCGGTTGGGCCGTTGAATCTAAGGGCCTCCCCGCGATAAGGCTCTCGACCTCCTCGGGTGAAACCGGGTCTACCGCCAAGGGTTCATCTCCGTTCAACACGTAGGGCACAGAAATCACTCCCTTTTCCAGGGACTCGTAAACGGCCCGCGAAGTATCGATTATCTTTACATTGTCGCCCTCCAGAAAACCGTCAGCTCTCAGCTTTTTTATGAGCTTGTAGCTCGAAAGACAAGTGGGGTGGACATATATCTCCATGCTTCGCCTACCCAAGTCTCACGCTAATGGGAGAGTTAACCGTTCCGCTTGCCTCTTAAACTTAAGCGCGTTGGCCAGCCCGGCGTGGCGTGAGAGGAGAGGATTGACAAGGGGTTACCTACGCGTAAGCCATATGGCGCTCACGCAAATCGTTACGCAGCATCAAAAATAAAAATAAGATATCCGTAAGTACGGCAGTTTAAAACACCTGGGAAGTCTTGATCCTGCGTCGGGTGGAAGTCGGTCAGCAGGTCTACGAGTTTCAAGGCTTAACCGAAGCCCTCTTCTTAGCAAGACAAAACAGATTCTTAGCAAGGGTGTTGATCGGCTCTCAACAGGTGATGTGCCATCTTCACGATCCCGGCAGGTTGCCGGAACTCGTACCACGCTCGCACGTTCTCGTCAGACCAACCCATGGAAGAAAGACCAATTGCTCCCTCACAGCTTTCTCATCGAATGGGAAGTGGGTAGTCTGCGATAGCAGAATACACTCACGGATCGCGTCCGAGTTCCTTCCGAAAAACTCGAAACCCGAGGTACGCCATGGGGCCAGTAGGCTGGACTTTTTCACGGGGGACGGTTTCGTAGAGGTAAAGGGGTGCACCCTAGTCAAGGATGGCGTTGCCCTCTTCCCAGACTCTCCCACCACCAGGGGAAGAAAGCACGTAGAAGAGTTGCGCGCGATAAGAGCAGAGGGGATGTCGGCTGGGATCTTGGTCCTGGTCATGAGGAATGACGCGGTTTGTTTTAGGGCCAACTCCCAAACGGACCCGGCCTTCGCTTCGTCTTTCAGCGCCGCGCTTAAAGAAGGGGTTGAAGCGAGGATACTCACCTTCTCTTTAGACGACGAATGGTTGCGTTACAGGGGCGAGATCCCGCTCTGCGAAGCAGCTGGAGAAGTCGCGCGTCCCGGTAGTCGAGACGAAATATTTCCTAAGCGGTCAACGCTAGAAGAGAAGAGCAATAGGCCGATCTATTTATTTATTTGTTCACTGGCTTCCTGCTCGGTTTGCGGCGAAACGGACAAACTTCGGCACGCCGAGCTCGAAAGGGGGTCGCGCGAGCAAGGCAAAGCCAGATAGCTGAGGCCGGCATGTTTTTGGACCGCGGCACGGCCATCTACCGAGTTGGATACGTCGCTTAAGGGAAACAGGGTATTGATCGTGGGCGCCAGCCCAAGGCTTGGCGCAGCGTTGGCGTATTTGTTGCTAAGGGAAGAGGCCTTGGTAACCATCTCGGCGAGAGATAAGGGCAGGCTCCTTTCAATAGCCTCTGACCTTGATCCCTGGGGGCGCGTTTTCACCGTGGCAGGGGATGCTTCCAACCCCGAGGGGGCCCACCAACTGTTACAAAAATCCTTCGAAACCATGGGAGGCTTGGACCACCTGATCATTAGCATAGGAGGGTTTGCGCACGACACGGTTTATGAGCCCGGCTCCATGGCGGAAATGCTGGAAAAGAACCTCATAGCCCCAATAAACGTGATCTCGCAGGCGACTTCGTTTCT
>JAWDNK010000110.1:0-4344 GCA_046534355.1 Candidatus Martarchaeota archaeon
TGAGCCTTTCCGATAATCTTTTCGCCGCCACCACGCCTCCAACGCCGCCACCTGCTATGAGAACGTTCTTCATGCATTATGAGGTGGGGGTGGATTTATCTCTTGCGATCACGGAACTGAGCCCCTTCAATCACCGGTCAGCTCGGGCTAACTTTGCTTCAAATGAGGGCATTAGCGGCGACCTTGAACGTCATTAATTGGAAACGCGGCTCAACGTCTAAATCGCTCGCGAGAAAGGGCCAAAGGAACACGTATGGCAGTACATCACCCAGGGATCACAAAAACCCTTAACCCCTTGAGAAAATTCAGTGTTACGGGACGACGTGGACCTCGCACAAGGCAATAACCACAAAACGCTGGGCGTTCGCGCGGCTACCTACCTTTCCGCGCCTTGGACCGAGAAGTGCATGAAGGCGTGAGCTCACGCCATCGCGGCCCAACGCATGTGGCCGAGGGCTAGATCAAATCCAGAAAAAAGCCTAGAAAAGCCAGGGTAGGGCTAGGCGTGCTGCGCTAGTCGTCACCGGATGTAGATAACCTGCTTAATCGGACGTCCCGCAGCCGTCGCTACGCGTGACAGCTCAGCTCCCGATCGGCTTTTAAGTCAAGGCGAATCGCTAGGTCGTGCAACACTTCGATAAGTATAGAGCTTTTGATAACGTCTACAACATATCGAGGTATCACAGGGTTCAGGGTTCCGAGGGCTTGCTGAGGGCAGCCCAATTCATATTTGATCGGCTGGAACGCGACGACAAGAAACTCATAAAATACCGTTACGATGGGGAGACCCGCTACGGAAATTTCGTGACGCCCATGGGCTGGGACCCTTTGGGCGGGAGCCTCTCATTGGGAGGAGTAAGGCTGCTGGGATACGATGATGTCCCCCTCTTCGTGGTCGTCCATTCCCCGCCGGGACAAGCGGAGGGATTGGTGACCGAGGACCTGGAGGCATCGGATGGAAAAATACTCCTCACCAATTCCAGGGACGCCAAGAGGACCTACTTGAAGGCGGTCAACGCGGGAGCGATCGGAGTGATATTTTACAGCGAAGAATTGCCGGCAACGGCGATCCCTTACCGCTCCCTTTTCCTCAGGTCCGATGAACTATCCTATACTGCACCCGCTGTGGCGATACCCAGAAGCATCGTCGAAAAGATAAGGGGCAAAAACGTCAGCATAAGCGTGTCAGCGAAGAGGGGGCCTAAGGACATGCCCGTCATATACGCGGGGAGTGGCGAGGGTAAGTTCATAATCAGCGCCCACATGTGCCATCCCTTCCCGGGAGCCAACGATAACGCTTCTGGGGCCGGGCTCGCGCTGGAACTCGCGAACTCGGGGGCGAAGGCTGACTTTTTATGGATACCAGAGCATTACGGTTCGCTGGCCTTTTTCTCGGATCACAAACCGAAGTATGAATTCGGCATCAATCTAGACATGGTCGGCGAGAACCAAAAGTTGACCGGCTCAACGCTACAGATCTCGTACACCCCCTTATCCCAGAAATCCGCTTATGAAGAAATGCTGAAGGAGATCGTCAGAGACGTGGGCTCTTCCAGCGATATCAGGTACGACTTCGTGGATTTTGACATAGGAAGCGACCACGCGGTCCTAGTTCAAAACGGCATACCCGCGGTCAGTTTCACGAATTGGCCCGACAAGTATTACCATTCATCGGAGGACTTCGCGGACAAGGTTTCCACGGACACCCTTGACTTCGTGGGGAAGGTAGTACTGAAGTTCCTGAGTTCCGAGCCCCCGATTTACCTTGAAGAGGCTTGGCGCTCTAAGTACAAGGCGTACCTGCTGAGCAAGCTTGGCCGCGAAGACGCGGAAAAACTGATGTCGATCGGCAGGTCGGTTTACCAAAACTTCATGCCCACCGCGTCACCCTACTTGACCCGCGATAACGTGGACGCTTTTCCCGATACTTGGGGCGCCGGAGCGGCTTATCTGGAGTACTCCAACTTAAAAACACAACTGGCAGAACAAGACGCTCTTAGGATAGCCAGCAAGGCCTACAACGTAAACGAGGAAAAGATAAAAGAGCTATCTAAGTGGATACGCTGATCAGAGACCGATTAAGGAAAAAGAGAGACCGAAAAGAAGGTTGACACCCGAGCGGTCGGTTGTCGGCGCTGCGCCATTTCGCTAGGCCGACGTGAGATCGGCAAAACTCAGCGAATCACGCTCGCGCCGCTTGGCATGCAATTCAATTCCACGATCGGCGGTAATGGCCACACGCGATTTGCAACGTAGAACCTCCGACGAGCTGGTGGCTCGCCTTGCCGTAACTCGCCGCCATGGGTTCCCATTAGGTTTAGGTGATCCTCACTTTTTTCTTTTCTCTTAGGGATTGAAGTAAGCCACCATCATGCCAAAATATGTTGGACGTCCGTACGCCAAAAACTTCGGCTTCATCCTCTTGACCTCGAGTATTCCCAGCATTATGAGGAATTGCCAGAAGCTGTCGGGCTTCGCTTCTTCTATCACCGAGTCAGCGATCCCCATCAACTCCCCGAGGTTTTCTTTCTTGAATGCCGATACCACCAAATCATCGTAAACCTTTGCCATGGGGCTGTAACCGTAAGGGCCATCCTGGGAGTGCGCGTGCGCGTTGTCCGCGCTCACTATGACGCTAACGTTGCCCTGGTAGGCTTCCAGACAGCGAGCCATTACCCTTCCGAATTCCACTAGCGCCTCCCTGGTTATTTCTCTGGCCGGACAGACTATCACCAATTTTTCACTTTTGTAAAAAAACTCCAGAGGTATGGAGCTGCCCCAATCCAGAGGTAGGGAAGACTCTGGGCCATCCAGGGCCCCGTAATTGACGCTTACCACCGGCAAACCCGCCACCTTTGCCCCAGCAAATATCTGGGCCGCGAGCTCCCTGTTCACGGGCAAGGAAACCCGTTCGCCCCTGAGCTGTCCCTCAAGATATTGCGTGGACACCACCGCGAGGTGGTCTGGTATCCGTATGTTGTGAGGGGTTATCACGACGGTGGTGTCGATGGGGATCCCTGATAGCGAGGTTTTTACCTCCTCCATGGCCGACGCCAGGCGCTTTGACTCCTCATCCGTTGGTTTTAACAGTTCGTCTCCGTGAGGGGAGACCGCCATGAAAGCGATCATTTTATGAAGTAGGCCCAAGCCTAAAAGCCCACCGAAAACCCAATTGCTAGCGCGATTAGCAACATTCGCCAGCGGAAAGCAAGAAGTAAAGGAAATGAAAGGAACAAAAAGAAGGGAGAAGCGCGATAAGACGAGCGTTGGCACCTCAAGCTACTGCGCTTAGGCGTCTGTCTTTTGGAGATGAGTAATCGCGACAACGGCGCTGTGCTAGTCGTCGAGCGTCGGTCACGCGCTCATGAGGCTACGCCGAGCTTTTAGCCGTAAACGATACGCACCATACGAGGGCGTCGCGGAAACTCTGCAAACCCAAATTTTAAAAAGCTTTAAAAAATCCTTTGAGGGAAGATCTCAGTGCGACGACTTGAGAAGAAAGTTACTCGTGATCGGAGTCGTCTTAGTACTGGTAGGCGTGATCCTCTTTTTTGGGGGCCCGGTGTTTTTCGAGCCATCCATCCACGTGAGCCAGTTGATACCCTTAAAGCACACCTCAACGCTGAACGCCGGTCAAAACGTGACGGTAGGCACCGTCCCTCCGGGAAGGCTAGGCATGATCGTTTACAATGACTCGCTTAACAAGGCATTGAGGATTAACGCCACAGCCGGTTCCATGGCTTTTCAGGAATCCAACGGCACCTTCGCCGTTGAGCTCTACAACACCGGTTCTTTCAATGCCAGCGTTTTCGCGTTCAACAACAGCACCCTCCCGCTTACCGTTAACTATTCATCGCTGGTCACCTCGGTGTCGGGCCTTTACTATGCCGCGTTTTCGGTGCTGGCCGGCCTGGTCCTGGCGGTGGCGGGCTTTGGGGTCAGCTTGGCTGGAGCTATACTGAAACCCAAGCCCGCGAACCCCCCGGCAGAGCCCACGCCGATCCCAGGGGGACGATCAAAAACTCGGGACTTTTTCGTCAAGATGACCTCTCCATCACGACGTACCGCTCAGCCTCAGCCCCGGTGAGCTGGCCTTTCTCGGAACAAGCGAAGGAATACTCGGCGGGAAGTCTGCCTTTAACTAGAAAGGTTGGCTTCGTCGGGAGATAGAATACCGCTTCCCCCTCGACCTCAGCGCTGAATATTTCTATCGGCCTCTCGTTCGGCGCATACCAGATCCAGTTATCGAGGTACCCCCCTGTAAACGTGTTACCCGAAGGGCGACCCCGCAGGTCGCTCACGGGACGATCGCCCTCATGATAATAAACCTCCGCCACCTCACCG
>JAWDNK010000111.1:0-4245 GCA_046534355.1 Candidatus Martarchaeota archaeon
AGACCGCGTGGGTAAGAAATTGCCCATAAGGGCTTTCCTATTCGGTTACCCGTTGATCACGCTTTCTTATTTCATCACTAGGTCGTTGTACGTCATGATGATGGTGAGGCTTTTAGAAGGGATTGCCTGGGCTTTCTACTGGCCGTCGCTCGAAGCCCTTTCGGCCTCTTTGGGAGGAAGAAAGGCCATAAGGACCTACAACCTCAGCTGGAGCTTGGGCGCGCTGCTTGGTCCCGTGGCGGGGGGATTGGTGATATCCGCTTTGTCGGCAAAAGGGACGTTCCTTGTGATGGCGGAGGCCACGATTGCGTTGGCAGCTGCATCGCTGCTTTTGATGCCACCAGAGGGACAACCGCAGAAAGAAAAAGAAGAACCTCCGATGGAAATAGACCCGATTTACCTAGTGGCTGTTTTCGCAGTTGGCTTTTCAATAACGGGCTTTCTGAGCTATTTCCCCGTGCTGGCCACGCGCATGGGCATTTCCCCTCCGTTGATAGGCGCCTTCGAAGGGAACCTCAGCTTCTGGAGGATATTCGCTCTTTTTGCGGCCGGTTCGGCGCTGGAGCGCGTTGAGGGGCGGAAAAGGACCCTCGTGGTGTCATCATCGGCGGCGGTTTTCCTTATACCGACCGCCGTCGCCTTTGGTGTGCCAGTTTGGTGGGTCGTGACTTCGCTACTGGGCTTCATAAGCGGTATGGGATACGGGATTTCTATACATACGATCTTGGAAAGCGCTGGAGCTAGGGGAAAGAGAGCGGGAATATTCGAGTCAACCCTGGGGATTGGCTCTCTACTCGGGCCAATGGCGATGGGTTACATCTCTTCACTCCTATTTTCCGGACCCTATGGTCCGTTCCTCGCGATGGGCATTTCCGTGATACCCCTGTGCGCGGGAATCGCGATTTTGAAGCGCAGCGGAACGAGACTGAAAATACGATGAGAAAAAGAAAGCGTCGCGACGGCCTTGTGCTTTAGAAATCTCGCCTCGGTGACCGAATGACCTCGCTTCGAAATTGTTCTTCTGAAGTGCTCCGACCCTATCGGGTCTGCGCATCTGAAAAGAAAAATAAGGGTCGTCGTCCACAAAACTATTCGGTCTTTGCCGAGGTCAAAAGCCAGGAAGCCTCAAGGCCATGGCCACGATGGAAGTCGTCAAAGGGATTGACAGGTTATCCTCAATTCCGATCATTTCAGTAACAGCTGCGGTAGCAGGTATGAACAATGCAGAGCCAAGCGCGCCGGTTAAGAGAAATAGGAGGAACGCCAGGCACGCCATGCCAACTAGAGTGCCTTCGAGCGTTGAGTTCGTGAAGGGGATTCTCACCCTGCCCAGCGCCACGCCGCCAACAGCGCTCATCGTATCGTAGACCATAACCGACAACACGCCGTAAACCACGTAGTTACCGGCGAGTATGTCGGCGAGGAGGACGCCTATGGCGCCCATCAACATGCCGAGGTAACCGCCCCTTCTTTCATAGTCTCTCTCGACGCTGTTGACGAACTCCCTGATGCTTACCTCGAGCTTGTTTAGACCCTCGTTCAAAGCATCTACCTGCTCCTTAACGTTGCGAGGATATTTTTCGAGCTGTTGGAAAAACACCTGCCTGGCATTCAATAGCGCATCCAATAAAGCCTGAGTCAGCGTGGGTCTCCTGATCTGAGCTGCGTAAACCAATGAAGCCCCAGTCGCGGCAAGCGAATAGTAGAGCAGCGGGGTTAATCCGTATTTTGAGAGGTCAACGAGGTAAGGCAACAAAAGCACGGTGGAAAGCAAGACGTGTACGACTTTCCTCATGGCAATGCCCCTCAACTTTTTGACAGAACTGGCGCGAGGCACTTTCGGCGCACTTTTGATTTAAGTGAAGGCGCAAGCTATTAAGGATGATATGTAAAACAAAGAGCCCTGATTCTAATGCCCGAGCAAGGAGCCAGAAGCTCCTCATATTTCACTCGATAAAACGCGAACGTGTGAGGCCACCTTGGTCGGAATGCTTTACCGCGTACGAGGCCAACGGAAGAGCTAGCCCAGCCCATTTTGAACGTTTTGCTGGATCGGGGCCCCTCGTGGGTGAACAACTAACCTTCTGTGATGCGGCTTCCCTCATCACGCCAGGGACTTCCTGCTTCTTATTCAGCCCTCTATTCTCCCCCGCCGGTGACGGAGATTGCATCTAACGGAACCCTTTGGGCAGTGCACCGCGCGGGAAGAGGGGTTACGGCGCATTTAATCTACAAAATCGAGTTCTCTCGATCCCCAGGGCACAATTCTGGGTGCGCGAACTCAAGAATTCGGAGAGATTACGCTCCGATGGACCAAAATCGGTGTAGCACCAATCACATACTACCCGAGACCGGTGCCGGCGGAACGCGTTCCTGAGCCTTTCGCTGCGAATGCTATCGGCCGTCGTTTACGGGAGGAAATAAAACGCGCTTCTGATCGCAGGCGATGGAGAAACGCGTTGTCAAAAAGCGAGAAACATTTATATATTCACGCCAGTGAATATGGGTATTGTCACGCGCTGAGCGCGATTATGCGTTTTGGCAACCGAAGGTAAAGGGTAAGCTGGGCGCTCTGTTGAAAGTGATCAAATTGCAACACGCGCCCCTGGTTGAAGGACCCGCGTTGCTGGGCGCTTTCGCCTTCTATCACTTCCACGTTCCCTCCATTGCGACCTTGGTCCTGATCATTGCGGCTTCTTTTTCAGTGCACGTCTTCGGAGAAACTTACAACGAAATGGTCGGTATACGCTGGCACGCCAATGATCCCGTGAAGAGACCGTTCGTGGCCGGCACTTTATCCCTGAAGGAGGGATGGTGCATGGTCGCCTTGGGGATCTTAGGTCTTTTTTGCAGCGCCTACTTATTGAATCGTTGGGCCCTCCTGCTTTCGCCCGTCGTAGTGGCAATCACCTTGGTTTACCCGCATCTGAAGGATAGGCTGTCTGCGGCCGTTTACGTGCTCGGCCTCATAGTCTCGGTTGACGTCATTGGGGGATACGTGGCCGCCGTTGGTAGCTTCTACTCAAATCTGTCATCTCTTCTGGTTTCGGCTCCTTGGCTCATGGCCATTTCTGCTCTACTCTACACGGCCGCCTTCGATGAGGTAGCGAACCAACAGCACCTGGAGATCCATAGGAAGGTGGGGATCGCCGAATTCTCGGCCGTGAAGTCTAGCGTGTTTACCCAGAATTTCGTGCTGATCAATTTTCTCGTAGCGACCTTTTTGGCCCTAGCCGGTTGTTTTTACTGTTCCCTTGGTCCAGTGGCCCTTTTTTCTGCGGTCGCCTTTGGGTTGCTCTCAATCAAGAGCTACGATTTCATGAGCAATGGAAAGATCGGTAAATCCATGGACTTCGGCATGCTTTCGTGGTTGGTCCTAGTGATCGGCGTGGTGATCTCTCGCTTGGTCTGATCGCGTCCTCCCTCTTTTCTTTTCTTCTTGAAGAGCAAAAGGGGCGAATCGGGTCTCGCCTCTTTGAATACCTAAAAATCAACGGTGGCAAACCGAAGATTTTGCAGCGTGACGTTGAGGATGCAAAATTCGTTGGTCGCCCTGATCGCCAACGCGAGAGAGGCTTTTGCCGGCTATGGCCCTGTCTTGGCATGAAAGTTTGCCCTCTTTAGGTTTTTCACGTCATGAGTTCCAACCTACGTCACGTGCCATCAATTGCTGATGTAGCCTTGCGACCATGATAAGGCAAAAGACAAACCTCGCCCTTCAGCGCGAGGAGAAGGCCAGGTACTCATATGTCCCACGAAATTGAGGTCGCTCCTGAATAACTGCGGACCCTATTGCAGTCTTTTGCTACAAAGGTTTGCTGATGTGCTCGCTAACTCCCAAAAACCTCTCTTAGAGACCCTTTGGTAGAAAATAGACCACCTTAATCCCTAGTTCCGAAGCGGGCCTCAGCCGTATTTTCAATCTTACGCGGGGTAGTTAGAAATCGGCTATTGTAATCTTGTAAGTTAAGGCCACCAAGAGAAGCGTAACATCGCGGTAAGCCAGTGTCTCAGGCTTACCCATGGGAGGAGTGGGTTTGTCGTTAATTCTACCGTCGTGCCAACCCCCCGTCTGTTTCGGCGAAATGCAGCATCCCTCGGCGAGGAACTTAAAAACGTCCGGTGGATTGATCGAACATGTACTCAGAGGCCGTCTTAGCCCTTTTGACGTTGAGCGCACTACTCATAGTTGGAAAGCTCGGCGAGGAGATATTTTCGAAGTTTAGCCTCATCCCTTTTGTGGGG
>JAWDNK010000112.1:0-4242 GCA_046534355.1 Candidatus Martarchaeota archaeon
GTCTTTTGATATCGAAAGGCATTTAGCCCCAGGCTCACTACCGCTGAGCGAAAAAATGAAGATTATCCTCGTAGTAGGAGATACACTTCGTGCAGATCACCTTGGTTGTTATGGGTACCCTAAGAATACCAGTCCAGCAATTGACGTCTTCTCACGCGACTCTTCGCTTTTCGAGGATGCGATATCGAGCGATGTACCGACCCAGCCCTCTTTCACGTCTTTGATGACGGGTTTGAGGGGTATCCATAACGGCGTGATATCTCATCATCCATCTGAGAGCATTGACGACTCGGTCCCGCTTCTGCAGCAAAGGCTTGGCGCCAAAATGACGACGGGGGCGGTTTCCACTCTTTACATAATGAAGAAATATTTCGCGCGTGGTTTCCACTATTATATGAACCCTGTGGCTTCCAATCCAGATAGGATTCAAAGGGTGCAGGCGGAGGAGATAAACTCGTTTGCCATACCTTGGATAAGGCAGCACGCGAATGAAGATTTCTTTTTGTTCGTGCACTATTGGGACCCGCATACTCCCTACTTGCCGCCGCCTCAATACAGGATTTTCTATCAGGGAACTTACAATGATCCCGCCAACCATAGTCTTGATGCTTTCAAGAAAACCGATCTGTGGTATCACGCTTTATCTTGGCTCAAGGAAACGAAGATCGAAGACGTGACCGATATCGACTATATCGTTTCGCTTTACGACGGAGAGATAAGACATATGGATGATGCATTTAAGGAGTTGCTTAAAGAAGTCGAAGACTTAGGCATAACGGAGGACACGCTGGTCGTCTTCACAGCCGATCACGGCGAAAGCCTTGGCGAGCACGGATTTTACTTCGATCACGCGGACGTCTATCAGACCACGATCCACGTCCCGCTAATCATAAGGTGGCCTGGGCACTTTCCCAAGAAGAGGGTAAGGGGCCTAGTTCAAAACATCGACATAACTAGGACCCTCCTTGAGCTTGCTGGGCTATCCGCGGAAGGTTTAGAAGGGATAAACCTTCTAAACGCCGTGAACGGAGAGCCGAGGAGCAGAGCGTTCTCGAACCAGGCCCTTTGGACGGCCAAAAGGACTATGATAAAAGACTTGGAAGGTCACCGGTACAAGGTTGTAATCACCTACGATGCGTCATATTGGCCGGTGCCCCCCGTGGAGCTCTACGACCTATCCACGGACCCCAATGAGCAGAAGGATCTCTCTGATTCCGATAAAGAGCTGAGAGATCAGCTTGAGCTTGAGCTAAGGCGCTGGGAGCAGGAGCAGCTAGGGCCTAAAGCGGATCCCTTGAAAAAGATAACGGAGGTTGGTCTGCCAGCTAGGGCGTGGGTGGAGTACGGGCTGAGGCGGTATAAGGAGGCCAGTTATGAACAGCAGAGAAACCTCATAGACGTACCCAAGCGAACGTAAAGTGGCATTTTTATCGGTGACTTAAAATCGCCGAATTGTCGTTTGAGTTTTAGGTCGATAAAATTCGCCTTTTGGGTTCAAGCTCGAGATGGGATGGCCGTTCACGCATTGCGCCGCAATTAAGCAGAATCGAAAGCGCCAGGTTGTCTCCGAGGGTCATGTTTTCTCTCATAATTTGCGCTGTGAGGCTGCCTTTATGGGAAGTATTTTGACCTCAATAACCAAACGGCCATTGGCCCTGGCTCCCTGTTGCCCCAAGCGTAATAGGGGACTGCCTCGAATTTAACCCTCGTTTTAGCGGCCTTGATGGCCTTGCCGAGCTCCGCGTAGGTATTAGCGGGAGATTCCAGGAGGAAACCGCCGCCGACCACAGAAGTGATCATCTTCCCGCTGATGCGCTGCTTGATTTGATGGAAAGGCTGCCTATCGGGTACGGCGAGGTCCCGAGGGTCGAAGCGGTTACCCGCCGTTTCGACACAGTAAATCAAAGGGCCGCGCGCTATGGCAACCCTGCAAGTGTCTTCGGCTACGCGCGGGTGTGCGGTCAGCAACCTGACCCTGATCGGCATGCGGATACTTACTGCGTCATCTCTCCACGTCCTCCTTATGGAGAAGAAATTGCCCGGTAGTGCCACGGCCTTTCCCCCCGGCCAAGTTATTTCAGCTTTTCCCGCCCACGCGGGCACGCGAAGTCTCAACTCGAAGGCAGTAGGGCTGGCCAGCTTCACCCTCAGCTTCACCCTGCCGTCCCAGGGGTAATCGGTGTCTTGGATTATCCTTACGTCCGCTTTTCCCATCTCCGCCTCGACCCCTGAAACCGTTACAGTTGCCTCGCTCTTCGCGTACATATTTACCCAGATCAGCCCATCAGATGTGGCGTAAAGAAGTGAGGGCAAATACGAGAGAAGCCTTATTATGTTGGTGGGGCAACAAGCACATTCGAACCACCCCTGCCTTCTAGTCTTGCCGCTATCCGCCAGCGGGTTCGCGTAGAAATAGTGTGTCCCGTCAAGAGAGATCCCCGCCAGCGCTGCGTTGTAGAGCGCTAGCTCGGCCGCGTCCACGTACTTGGAGTCACCGGTGATCAGAAACATCCTATGGTTGAACATAACGTTGGCCACCGCGGCGCAGGTTTCCGCGTAGGCTCTGGCGTTAGGTAGTTCATACTCTTCGCCAATCGACTCTCCTTCGCGTCTTGAGCCGACACCTCCGGTCACGTACGTCTTCCTTTGAAGGTCTTCCCAGAGCCTCTCCAGCGCGGCCAAAAGCGCGGCATCTCCTGTCTCCATGAAGACATCCGCTGCCCCCGATAAAAGGTAAAGCGCACGGACCGCATGGCCAGTTATTTCATTCATTTCCCGAAGCGGGATGTGGTCCAAGTGATACGGGCTTCCACCGATCAGCCCTTTTCCGCGCGCGTCGATGAAGTACTCCGCTTGATGCAGGTATTCTGGCTTTCCGGTTTCCCTGTACAGTTCCACGAGGGCCATT
Organism: Candidatus Martarchaeota archaeon; assembly: GCA_046534355.1. GTDB lineage: Archaea > Thermoproteota > Thermoprotei_A > Marsarchaeales > UBA168 > UBA168. The sequence goes on from JAWDNK010000112.1 coordinate 2,909, forward strand.
TCGATCTCTGGATGCCCAGGAACACCCTCAGTCTGTCCTGGGTTGTGACCGAAGGTCTTGACCACGTGATCTGCCAGCCGCAGGGCCACGCCCAGTAGCCGCCCCCCTTCTTCCGGGTTGCCAAGCCGGTTTGCTGCCCTATGGTAAGCGATGGCGGCCTGTATTAAGTGGCCAGCGCAATAAAGCTCGTGGTTATCTCTGAGGTTTCTCCATCTATCTTGTTTTTTATCCAATGTGAAATAAGTGTTTATGTAGCCGTCTTCATCTTGGGCTGATTCGATTAGCGAGGCCACTGGGCCGATCAAGCGGAACATCTCTTTATCACCCCAATACGCCGAGGATAGCGCGGTCGCTTCGACCCATTTGTAGACATCTGAATCGTTGAACACTAGACCCTCAAAACTCCCGCCCTCTAATCCGGCTGCCCGCCGAAAGTTGTGTAAATGGCCCGTCTCTTCGAGCTTGGTAAGCTGAGAAGGTAAAGTGACCGAGCGTAAGTCTTCAAGCCTCGGCCTCCAAAAGTCGTCCTTCAGCGTAACGGAGTCGACGGGTACGGTGCGGGCCTTTGCGAAGGGGCTTTTCGAATTCATCCACGAGTAGGCCATAAAACTGGTCGCCTTGACGCTTAATGCTTTCCCTTCTTTTCATCTCCGTCAACGTGAATTTGGATCGGCAGCGCTTAAAAGTCCATAAACTGAGACAAACCAATCAAAGTCTAACTAGGTTTATTCGCGTTGCTCATCGGTATTTGGTTAATTTTTTAAGCACCTGAATTAAGGGTTGTACAGGCTGGGTTCGCATCCTCTAACGCAAAACAAAACGCCTCTCCGATTTCCCAACTCACAGATGTGTTCGACAACGCCTTTACCAAACAGCGGAGGGCTGATAGTGCGAGCCGCCTTCTGTTTGGCAATCACTTTTCGAATTAGCGCGTTCAAAGTCAGTCGGTAGAGGATGTCAGGTCCGTTATGCGTTTCCGATTTTTCACTTAGCCGACGATGAGTTATATCCGTTGGCGGGCGTTGCCAACAAGGCAAAACGGGCTCGTGCCACCCCTTGATGACAATTCTCGAACGTAAAAGTGCATTTTCCCTTTTCGTTCGGCGACGGACGGATATTGGCCCTTTAGCTTTAAGCGCATCCCCCCTAGCGCGATCAGAACGGTGTGCTCCATCCGAGTAGAAAGTTCCATTGATCACAAATGATGGCTGGGTCTCTAACCGAGGATTATTTGGCGCGCGAGCTTGTAGGCCTCTGCTTCATCAGTTCCGGGCCCGAGGCGGACGGGGCCCCTAAACACCTCCTTGAAAGCTGAAAAGCCATACTTTTTTTCC
>JAWDNK010000113.1:0-4208 GCA_046534355.1 Candidatus Martarchaeota archaeon
TTAGTTAGCGGTGTGGCCGCTCTCTCCCCCCCCCGCCCCCACCTCACCGCCTTCTTCCCCCCTCTGCCTCTGCCCCCGGCCCGCTCGACGCCGCAAACCGGTTAAGTTAAGTTAAGTAAGTTAAGTCGCCCCCCTTCCCCCTTGCCCTCGCTCCTCGAGACCGCGCGGACAAGCTCCTCGGCTATCTCCAGGTCCTTGGCGGCGTCTTGCGCCCCGGACGGGTATGGCCTCGAATCCAAGACCGCGGACACGAAAGACTCGGTCTCCCTTTCGAAGGCCCACTTGAACCCAACCCTCGCGTAGACCGTGTCGTAGCTAGCCCCCCTTAGCGTGACGGACGCCGTGGCGTTGCGGTAGAGGGGAGGGGGCAGATCCACTATCAACTCGGAGTCCTTGTAGTAGGCCGCGTATTCCTCCGTCCACCTGCCCGTGTTTATCCAACCGAACTCCAATGAGATGGGGAAGCCGGCGTCCAAGTGGGAAAGCAGCACTCCGTTCTGAAAGCGCGCCGAGATCACCTTTGGCTCCCCGAACAGGTAGCGGACGGTGTTAACCGAGTGTATCTGCTCAACCAGGTCGTCGTAAAGCGCCACCAAGTGACCGGGGATGTCAGGATAAGACCTGGGGATGGGCGGGACCTGCTCCTGGGTGCTCAGGGGCCTTATCTGGGGGTCGCCAAAAGTCCAGTTGCCGCCGAGGTAAGCTGCCCTCGCGTACACCGGCGGGCCAGCTGAGGATATCTTGTCCCTGGCGAGCTGCACGCCCGCGTCGTACCGCTTCATGTAACCGACCAGGACTACCAGCGAGCGCCTTTTAGCCTCCTCCGCGACCTCGACCGCTTCCTCGTACTTGGTAGCCAGTGGCTTCTCCACGAAGACGTGCTTTCCGGCCTTCAGGGCGTCCATGGTTATCTGGTAGTGCGAGAACTTATCGGTTAGGACGTAAACGGCGTCTACGCGCTGGTTTTCGAGAAGCTCGTGGTAATCCGCGTACCAGAGCGGCACGTGCCAGCGCTTCGCCACCCCCGCGGCCAAGATAGGCCTGATATCACTCACGGCCAGCAGCTCGGCCCTGGATTCGCTCAGGATGGAAGGGATGTGGACAGCCTGCCCCATGAAGCCGCAGCCTATTACGCCCACGCGTAACGTCATAAGTGGGAATCGTCAGGCTTTTTTAGTGTTTCTGGGAAAGAAAAAGAAAGGCGTAGGAAAAATCACAGAGCAAAAATAAAAACAAAAAGAAATAAAATCGATGAGCGAACGGGGGTAGCCACCGCAGGAAAGCGAACGGTTAGCCTTACTCCATCACCCCGCCAAATCGATCGAGATCGCGACCTAGAGGAGGGCGAGCCCGGGGCCTAAAATACGGTAATAACCAAGCAAATCAAACCCTATAAAAGTAGAAAACAAGCAGATAACGCTTAAAGCCCAACTCGCCCACTCGGGTGAAAGATGCGCTCAAATAAGCCGAACGTGATCCTCATCGTTTCCGACACCTTCAGGCACGACCTGTTGGAGGGCTTCAGCGTGAGGGGGAGAAAGGTCAAAACCCCATCCCTCAGCGCGCTGGCCTCCCAATCCGCGGTGTTCAAGAGGGCCTACGCGGCCTCGTTTCCCACGGTCCCCAACAGGCACGACCTCCTCACCGGAAAGTTCACCTTCACTTACAGCGACTGGGAACCCCTGCCCAGAGGGGAAGTCACCCTCCCCACGATGCTCAAGAAGGCCGGCTACCTAAGCATGATGATCGCCGACACGCCCCACATCTTACAAAACGGCTTCAACTACGACAGAGGCTTCGACGGCTGGGTTTGGACCAGGGGCCAGGAAAACGACAGGTTTAGGACAAGCCCAAGGGAAGTCAAGCTGCCCTGCGACCCGGCGAAGCTGAGGGACGTCGAAACGACGCTTCAACACCTGAGGAACAACGCGGGGAGGGAGAAGGAGGAAGACTGGATACCAGTCAAGACCGCGATCGAGGCGATGCACTGGCTCGAAGAGAATAGGTCTAACGAACCCTTTTTCCTCTACGTGGACTTCTTCGACCCGCACGAGCCGTGGGACCCGCCGAGGTGGCTAGTCGACGCCCTGGACCCCGGGTACACCGGGGAGGAGGTCATCTACCCCCTCTACGGCCCCTCCGACTTCATGAGCGAGGACGAAATCGAGCACGTCAGGGCGCTGTACGCCGCGGAGGCCCTGCTGGTGGACAAGTGGATAGGGAGGCTTTTCGAGAAAGTGGTGGAGCTGGGCCTGCTCGACCGCACCTCGATGATATTCACGTCTGATCACGGGCACTATTTGGGCGAGCACGGGCTGATCGGGAAATCCGTGGTGATGGGGAAGTACCACGGCTACGCGCCCCTTTACGAGGAGGTGGCGCACGTGCCGCTTTTGATAAGGTTACCCGACGGAGCAGGGGTAGGCCACTCCGAGGTGGAGGAGCTGGCCCAGCACCCCGACATCACTGCCACCGTTTTGGAGCTGGCAGGGCTTAACCCAGGCGATTTCGGCGTTCAGGGGAATTCGCTCCTCCCTCAAGCGATTGGCGAGGGCGAGAGAGAAGGGGAAGGGGAAGGGGAAGGCCAGGGGCGCAAGGGTAAGAGGAAGATAGCTGTGACCTGCCCACCCATAGTTCACGGGGTTAGCGGCGGCCTCAGGCCCACCGTGACTTCTCTCGACGACTGGAGCTTGATAATTGCTCCCTTCCCTCCCCAGGACCAGGCGTTAGGAGAAATCGCCTACACCATGATAGTGGACGGAAAACAAAGGGTTCTGAAACCATTCGGCGAAGTCAAGACCGAGCTCTACGACCTCGGGGAAGATCCAGGCCAATCGATAGACCTGGCGAAAGAGCGCCCAGACCTCGTGGAGAGGTTGCACGGGGAGTTCCTCGCCTTCCTAAGGTCCCTCGGCACGCCTGAGGAACGCGTCAAGCCCTTCGAAAAGTTAGCGGAAAAGAAGGGCGGGCTCCGAGAACACGCCGGGGTAGGAGATGATGGGGAAAGGTATCTCATCTCCTCTCCTCTCGCCGCGGGCAGGGGAAGCCATGGCTGCCTCGGCACGGGCAGTTATGCAGATTCGGTTCGCCCCGCGCGGCAGGGCCGGTCCCCTTCGCTCGCGCTCCTTATTCGGGGCCGATGAAAAAGGCTTTTACCCCGGGTTCGGATGCGCAAAGGCCGGAAAAGCCTCTACCGCATGGAGGGAGGTGCAGAAGGAGGTATTGCGGAAGAATTTCAAAACGCGAAAATTCATTTAGCGCGGACGAGAAGGGAGGGGCCAATCTCATAGAGAATCGAAAAGAGGGAGGGGGAAAGCATCATTGAGGCCTCCATCCGTGCCATGCAGTGGGCAAGCACCGAGTTTTCCAACCCTCAGTCTTGGCATGTGTCCGTCCCTACCCCGCAGTACCCGGTATGCACCGCCTATAGCCTGTTACCGACCTGTGTATCCCCTGATCATTCGGCAGCAGGTTGACCTTCCTGTACTTCATCAGTAGCTTGCCTTCCGGCGATACGACCACCGTCAATCCGTAAACATTGCCGCCGTCCACCTCCCTTAGACCCGCGATCACGTACACGCCGTTATCCCTTGCCGCTACGGCCAAGAGATCGCTGCGAGGCCCCGGTGCTGTCTTCCTCAGCTCAGCCGCACCGGGGGTTAAGCCAACCAACGTCTAGGGCTTCGGGTAACACGACCGCAATGCAATGGGGTTTGGGGAAGCCCTCGAAGGCTTCCACAGCCCTGTTCAGGTTGCCCTTCACGTCGTCGAAGAAACGTTTATCCGGTCGAAATAAACGCTGGCCTGAACCACATGCCTCCTTCCCAGCGCCTTATAAACGAGGTGAACTACGCTATGACAACTCGCGCATAAGCTCAAACTCACAAAATCCAAAAGACCGGTTCCTCTGAGCCCCATTCCTTTCCCACCTTATTTCACTCTCTTCTCCGCCTCCCGCATTTTCCACTTCCTTGTTTTCTCCGGCCCGCGCAAACGGCTCTCAAAAAACTTCGTCGCGGCTACCAGTTCGCCGTTGACCCCGTGCTGGAATTGGTACCTGTGGTCGTAGTAGTAGTGTTACCGCTGCTCGTGCTGGTACCCGACCAACCCGCGCCGCCCGTCGAGCTGGGTGAATCTCCGCCGTGCAACAAGTTCGGATATACCGCGTACCAGGCGAACCAACCCGCGACGAAGCCTATCACGAACAG
>JAWDNK010000114.1:0-4138 GCA_046534355.1 Candidatus Martarchaeota archaeon
GGACTTAACTCAAAATGAACCCCCACAGATTTCTCTCCGCTGCCTTCGCGCCACAAGTATCTTCGGCATATTGGTTCTCATTTCTGTACTTTGCTGAGCAAAGGGCCAGTAATGCCTTCACTGCACTGCTGATAGCCCTGGGGTTTTCATCCGTACTGCAGATACTAGTGCTGTTGTTATATGTAAAGGCGGCAAAGGTAGATGTCTACGTTAGCGAACGCGGAAGGAGGGGTCCCGTATTCGCCGTTTCTATTGTGTTTTACGTGACGGGGCTCGCAGCTTTATTCCTGATTGGGGCCCCGAAACTGACTTCCCTGTTGATGCTGGCCTACTCGGTGAACACCTTAATCGCTTACTTGGTTACTCTTTGGTTTACGAAGGTAAGCCTCCACGTTTGGGGGATTTCTGGACCTGCTATCGTAATTTTTTACGCATTTGGAGCGCTGCCGTTCTTCGCACTGATGGCCTTAGCCCTGCTCGTGGGGTACTCAAGGGTCAAGACGAGGGCCCACACTCCTTGGCAGGTCGCGTTGGCGGTTTTCCTCTCTTTGCTGGTGACCTCTTTGACGTTAGTGATTGCCACGGGGCTCAGGGACATAGCGCCTGTTCCCGTCCGAGGCCGGCAAGCACCGCTCACGGTAAGGGTTGAATTAGATCAAATGCCTGCGAAAGCCAAGCGCCGTTCTGGGCTGCGGCCCGAGGCCAAGCGTGCGGGCGATCTAAGGGGCTAGACTTATGCGTTCCCGCCCGATACCACGGTATGGAGTCTTCGGTACTCATTGCCGTTGTGGTAATAGTGGTCATGACGTTTGCTCTTAGAGCGAGCAACAACATGGTCGTCACTACCGTGCCGCTTCTGGCGAAGTACGACTTGCGCCTGAGTTCGGCCTACATAGGGGCTATTTCGGGCGTCTTTTCTGGTTTTACTTTTTTGGCGACGGCCTTCATAAACACCAAGCTTTGTGCCAGGAGGAGAAGGTTCTTCTTCGTGCTTTCTAGCGCCGGTTTTGCGCTTTCTTTACCACTCTTTTACTTTGCGACATCCATTACTCTTTGGGTGTTGGCGGCATTTTCGGGTTTCGTGCTGGGCTTTCTCATGCCGAATATAGTCACGTCCGCTGGGTTGTTCAAAGATCCGAAAACCAGGGAAAGGGTGCTTGCGATTTACACTTTGAGCCTGAGCACCAGCCTCATAGCTGGCCCATCTCTGGAGGGCTTCATATTGATGAGGTTCTCGCTTAGGCAGGTTTTCCTTTTCTTCACACCGTTGGGACTGATGACGGCAGCTTTGTCTCCTACTATTAGGTTTCCCGAGGCAGAAGGGCGGGAGCCCGGCAAGTTTTCTGAAATGTATTCCAACCCATATTTTTTAACCGCGGTTTTTAACATACTCAGTTATAACGTGCCCTTTGCGATCCTTACCGCATTTGGCGGTATCTACGCCAAAGATATTTTCGGTGCTTCCTACTCTCAGGTTGAGTTTCTGTTCGCGGTATTCTTTGCTTTGTCTTTCTTGATGAGGCTAATGCTGTCTTTGAAGCACTTCGAAAACCTCTTTGGCCTAACGTACTTCGGCATTTCCTTGACCCTGGTCGGGTTATCCCTTATGGCGGGCGCTAGGTCGCTGGCCATGCTGGCGGTAGCCTTTGCGTTGCTGGGGGTTCCGCATGGGCTCACTTACCCGATTTCTTTAATTTACATAAGTCGCGGTTTCGAAGAAAGGGTTCGGAACGCCGCGAACTCTTACTTCTTTTCGATGATGATGGCCATAGGCGTCGCCGTCCCCTTCTTGGCAGGGGGATTGATAACGTTGGTGGGATTGCGGCTGACTTACTTTTCGCTGGTGTTCCCCGTGGTCATACTTCTCTGGCTGATCAGGAAGAATCAGGGCAAGCTAAATCACGTCGCCAGCGGCTAAAGGGACCGGCATCCCTCCTATTAGCCAGAAGTAGAGGTAGAGATTACCGCTACCGAGTTTCCTCTTGGACGAGCCTTCGTCATTTTAACTATGAATACGTGGAGGCGCTTTCCCGGTGGCGATCGCTCTACTATGCATGCTTTTCAAGTTCCTGACCGTCGTCCCTCGGCCCGTTGAGATTGATTTTTGTTTTCTGGTTTAGCAGGAGGGGCATTTGCTTCGGGTATCCCTCCGAAGAAGTAGTGATATGATAGGGAGTTCGCGTAAGTGAACGCCGATGCCAAGACGAAGGGCGCGAACAGGGGGAAAGCGGCCAGCAGGGCACCGCCGGTATACGTGGCAGCCGCGCTTGCCAATAACCGTGCGGCTTGGTTTATACCACCGGAAGTACCCCTGGCGGACGGACTTATCAACGCCATCTGAAGGGAGCTCTGAGCGGGGAGTGAGACAGCTCTCAATGGTGTAAGCATCAAGTAGAGCGCTGATGCGACGAGCCGGTTAGGAGCGAAGGGAAGGGCTAGCACCATCGTAGCCGACGCGGCTCTTGTAACGACTATCAGCTTCAAAAATCCGAGCCTCTTGCTCAACGGAGTCGTGAAGAAATTCGCAAAGCCCGTTAGCAGCCCACCGCCAGTCATCAAGTAGCCAAGCTGTGATACCGTAAGTCCGAACGCGTGCTCGAAAATGATCGGGTAAAAAGGTGTGACAAGACCCTGTGAGATGCCGTTAATGATGCCCGTCACTGCGAAGGCCTTTATTATCGTTTTGTCACGTTGAGAAAGAACGCCAGTAGGCTGGTCCGGCCTCTGCTCTTCTGCCAAGTTTTGTTGTTCCCTTAACGGCACGATGACTAGGGTTGAGGCGAGAGATAGGATGACTCCCAATGCGAACAGAGGGACATAACCAATGAAGGAAATCAAAATGGCGCCTGCCGCCCCTGAAAAGGTCGAAATGGCCGAGTTCATCGAAAAGACCTTAGTACGCTCTTCCCCCTCCGTGTTCTCAGCGAGCAACGCGGTTACCAGCGGACCAACCGATGCCCCTACCCCCCCTCCGACAAGTCCTCCGGCCACGCCAAATCCGCCCAGGGCGCTGGCCAGCAATAAGAGCGGAAAGGCGCGGGAAACCAGCAGTATGGACAGCCCCGCGGGTAAAGTCAGGAGATCAATGATAAGCACTAGTTTTCTTCCATATATATCTCCTGCTATCCCTACCAATAACGAGATGAGGGGCGTGGCCAATGCTCCGGCTGCGAACACTAGGCCGACTTGAACTATGGGCATTTTCAGTACATCGTAAAGGTAAAGGCTGAACGCTATGGCGACGAAGCCCGCTACGAAGCTCCTGAGTGCACGAGACACCAGCAAGAAAACGATGTTATGGATTCTGTCGTTCAACCGAAAACGTTGATTTCCAGGCATAAAGAAATAAACTTTGTGATCGCCACTGGCGAGTGCCTTTTGCTGAACCAGCGGCCTTGGCATGGAGCGTTTCAACTCTTGGGATTAAGTGGGCGAAGGTCCTTTGTGAGGGAGGGGATGGATAGTCCCCTTACGAAAGGTCTTTAATAGGCGGTTTGAACTGCAGCTGGTGCCTCGGTTACTATGAGAAGGGTCGGGCCTTCCCCTGGAGCGGGCGGGGAAGGGAGAAATAAGGGAGGAAATGAAGAAGGCGCCTGGGGATGAACGCGTCTCTGCGCCGGTGCAATACCTGAGGTATTCCCCCCATAAGCGCGTCGGCAAACCGGCGAGCCCCGTCCGCAAAGGCGGGGTAGTTCACAGCGACGAGGGGGAATTAGAGCGACGCCTGTTCTACTCGGGATCTCGCGAGGTGGGCTAGATTTGTATTTGGGTCCGCCTTTCGGGTCTAGTAATGGGGGCACTCCGGATTTCACGCCATGCCTGAAGGCACAATGCCCGCCGGATTTTGTCTCGACATGCGGAAAAGGAAGCCAAGCACGCTAGGAAGCGACCGCCATGACATTCCAGTTATACTGGCGTTGGTGTCAAGAGGTATTGCTTGACGATAGCGGCTAAAAGGGTGCATATGGTGCGTTACGTTGTTCGCAGAGAGCGAGCCGCTCAGTTAAAAACACCCATGTCTTTTGATATCGAAAGGCATTTAGCCCCAGGCTCACTACCGCTGAGCGAAAAAATGAAGATTATCCTCGTAGTAGGAGATACACTTCGTGCAGATCACCTTGGTTGTTATGGGTACCCT
>JAWDNK010000115.1:0-4055 GCA_046534355.1 Candidatus Martarchaeota archaeon
ACCAATGAAAGCATCCTGTCCAGCTCGTAGTTGGCGCCTAGGACATCGCCGTTAGTGAAGCCGAAGGAGCGGTCCTCGCAGGCTCCGACGCATGCGGAAATCGCTATCGAGGCCAAGAAAGCCGCGACCGAGCGCGGGGCTGCCATCATAAGAGGAGACGCGGGGATCGCTGCCATGCAGATCGCCAGGGCTAGCAGAAGCCAGCGTTTTGGGCCGTTTCCGGTCTTAACCGCCGTCAGAAATTGATCTCCCAGGCCTCCACCCCCGGAACGCCTGCCCAGCTCGGCCGCTACTGACATGCCGAGCGATCCCGTGGACGACGCGTAGGCCAAGCCCAGCGCCGAGAGCGGGTAAGGTAAGTAAGCCAACGAGGCTACCGTGACCAGCGAGGTCATTACAAATGTGGCCACGGCGGCCGCGCCAGTGTACTTATCCTTCATCACTTCCAGCTTTCTTTCCTTGCTCCCCCTTGCCATCCAAGCGTCGGCCGAATCCATTAGACCATCAGCGTGGTTAAATCCCTCCAGAACCTCGAGGGCGAAGACCGAAATCGAAGCGGCCACCAGCGGTGGCATTCCGAGGGCGGGATAAAAAAAGGGAAAGGCTACGAAGCCTAGCGCGCCTTCGACGAGCGGAAACAGGTAGAACCCGGTGAAGTCGAGTTCTGGGGCAGCTATCGGAATTATGGTGAGGAAGCCGACCGCAGCCTTCAATTTCCGAAGGATGTCGGGGGAGTCCAGCCTCGATTACCTCCATTATCTTATCAAGGGTGCCGCTTTCCCTAAGCAACTGTTCAGCCTTCAGCACGGAGGCTATGACCCCGGTTAGGGGGTTTGTGGGTGGGGCCGCGTTCTCCTGCGGCAGGCCCTTGGATTTCCTGATTTCGTTAAGTAGGTCCCTCCTGAGGGCGTCGTTGTAGAAGAAGGCGTGGTGCACTAGCGTCGCGTAGACGTTGCGACCAGCGAAACCCTCGGGAGATCCGTCCGCCATTGTGAAGAGAGGTCTTCCCCCTCCGACTTTCCAATCGGCGTTCCAATCCACCCTCCCCTTGTGAATTTCAAAGCCGTCGACGGTCACAGTAAGCCCTGAAGCGTACGTCACCTTTACCCTCCTGACCACCTTTTCATCGGAGAAGGTGGTGGTGTGGGGGAGAAGGCCCAATCCTGGACTCTCACCCGGTGCCTCTCCCTCGTATCCCATGGGATCGTTCAGCGAGCTACCGAGCATTTGGGCTCCGCCGCATATGCCCACGACCACCTTCCCCTCGCGGTGGAGCGCTCTTACGGTTTCGTCTAGGCCCTTTTCCCTCATCCAGCGCAGGTCTGAACGAGTGGACTTCGAGCCGGGCAGAACGACGATGTCCGGTTCTCCGATCTCGCGGGGGTCCTTGACCAATTTCAGCTTGACGTCGGTTTCGTACCTCAGGGGCTCTAGGTCGGTCATGATCGAGGCCCCCGGGTAGTCGATGACCGCGACTTCTATGGGTCCTTTACCCCAGCCCTTCACATCCAAGGAGTCCTCCCACCAAGACTGTAGCCCCTCCGAGTAAGGTAAAACGCCCAGCACCGGGACTCCCGTCATCTCAGTGAGCTTTGACGGTCCGTCTCCCAGGAGGGAGGGGTCGCCTCCCATCTTATTTATTATGAAGCCCTTTACGTACTTCTTCCAATCCTCCCGAAGCAGAGAATAGGTGCCGTAAAGGGATGCGAAAACCCCTCCCCTTTCTATGTCGCCAATTATTATGACGGGCGAGTTGGCTAGCTCTGCGGTCCTCATGTTCGCGATATCCCTGTCGTAAAGGTTGATCTCAGCCGGCGAGCCGGCGCCCTCTAGGACGAGGAAGTCGTGGCCCTTCAGCCTATTGATTGCCTCTGAAGCTATCTTGAGCCCGGTTTTCACTACTTCATCGTAATAGGAGTTGACCGAATAATCCCCGACCCATTTCCCGTTGATCACAAGGGAAGAGGTCAGGTTACCCCTCGGCTTCAACAAGATGGGGTTCATGTCAACGGATGGTTCTTCGCCCGCAGCTATGGCCTGGACGGCTTGGGCTACGGCCATTTCGCCACCTTCGTCGTTTGGCCCGCCCCTGTTCGCGACGTAAGAATTGAGCGACATGTTTTGGGTCTTAAATGGGGCCACGGAGTAGCCCTCGCGTCTAAGGGCAGAGCAAAGCGCGGCAACTAGCGTGCTTTTACCTGCCCCTGAGGCCGTGGCTTGAAACATTATGGTTTTCATCATCACTCACCCTGATAGCTCCCCTGAAGTCGTGCATAAGAGATATGGAGCTAAAGGGTTTGGGGATGTTCTGCAACTCCAAAAGAGAACTAGCCAGGAGCCGAAAACGACGTTTGATACCTGGGCCCGAGAGAGAGGCGAGGGCGGTAAAAGAAAGGGTAAAACCGCGGTCCCAATGTTTCCCTCTCGGTACAGTACCAGGCTCGTTGGCTTGAGGGTCGGTTTTGAGGTCGCTTCAGGGAAAGTAGCTCGCGGAGCAGCGTCGCATCAATGTTCTTTTACTAAAGCATCGGGTAGCTGCCTGCATGCGTGAACCGCGGGTTCATTGGGTATTGGTGTTGTCATGCATTACTGGCGATGAATTCTTGTAAGGGGCTAGCCGTCTAACGAAGGTCATAATCTGGGGGTTTCCGAGGAAGCCCCGGCAGCGTTCAATTGTTGAAGGTGAGAAGATCGGCGGATCGCGTCTGCCCCAGCCCGTGTGGTGAGCGAGATTTAAGGACTTGCCGAATCGACTAATCGTCATCGGGGCTTAAGCGTGCGAAGGTCCTTACCGTGAGGGCGGGGTAGCTGGCTCGCTCGATGGATATATGTCATTCGAAAAACCTATATCGTCCGACCTCCTAACGTAGATCGAAATTGAGCGACGACGCAGCCATCGTTACCAAAGATCTAACCAAGGTGTTCGTGAGCGGCTTTATCAAGCACAAGGAGTTCAGGGCAGTTGACTCGGTAAACTTGAGGGTAGAAAAGGGCGAGTTTTTCGGCCTTCTGGGCCCAAACGGGGCCGGCAAGACCACCCTGATAAAGATGATAAGTACTCTGACGATCCCCACTTCTGGTACTGCAAAGGTCGCGGGATACGACATAATTAAGCAAGAAAGGCAGGTGAGGAATTCAATCGGTCTGGTTGGGGTGGGCGAGAGGATATTCTACTGGAGGCTTACGGGCATGCAGAACCTGCTGTTTTTCGCGTCGCTTTACAACATACCGCTAAAAGACGCGGAGGCGCGTGCAGAAGAGTTGCTCAAAATGGTTGGCCTCTACCAGTTCGCCGATACCAGGTACATGAACTACAGTACCGGCATGCAGAGGAAGCTCGCCATAGTGCGCGCGCTCCTGACCGACGCACCCATACTCCTTCTGGACGAGCCGAGCATAGGTTTGGACCCGATTTCCGCGAAGCAGGTCAGGGATTTCCTCAAGAACCACGTTCAGGCGAAGATGGGTAAGACCATACTGCTTACCACGCACTACATGGAGGAGGCCGAGGAGCTTTGTGATAGGGTTGCCTTCATGAACAGGGGTAGACTTGCTGCGGTGGGAACCCCCAGAGAACTGAAAGAAAGCATGCGCACCGAGAACGCGGTGGTCATAGAGTTGGAGAACGGGGGACCATGGGTGACGGAAAAGCTGGGCCTTAAGGGGGCTTGGTGGAATGGCGTGGCTGGCGATCCCACCGGGAGGGGAACGTTGAGGGTGGTCGTGAAAAGCTTGGACGAGGTACCGGACCTAATAAAGGCTCTCATCGATATTGGGGTGAAGATAACGCAGGTGAAAATGGAGGAGCCTTCCCTGTACGACGTCTTCGTCAAGTTGGCGGGGACGCAGATACAGATGGAAGGGCCGGTTCAAAGGGTGGGCTTCGGCCAGAGGAGAGAGAGGGGGCGACCGCGCGTGGGCCTCAGGATCGTCCTGGAGAAGCTCTACTCCTTCGTGGTCATAAGGGGCTTCTACGTTTGGATAAGCTACAAAACGCAGGTAGTTTTCACCGTCCTCGGTTGGCTGCTGCCCGTCTTCTCCTATTACTTCATCGG
>JAWDNK010000116.1:0-4028 GCA_046534355.1 Candidatus Martarchaeota archaeon
CGTTGGAAACGGTTATCCCCCTTTCCGCGGCCGCGGCCAGGTCTATGTGGTCGTAACCGGTGGAGCGCGTGCACACGAACTTCAGGCCCGGGGCCGAGTCGAAAACGGCCGAGTCGAGCTTAGAGTATATGAAAACGGAAAGCGCTTCCACGCCAGCCAAAAGGCGTGCCGCGTTTGATTTGTTTACGATATCTTCGACGAAGTGCACCTCCGCGTTCAATTCCTCGCTTAACCCCTGCAGCGCCTTCCGCACATCCTCATCCGCTTCCGCCACAAGTACTTTCATATGAATTATTACCTATGAACAAAAAAGCGTTTTTGCCGGAAGGAGTTGAGCCGGAAGGATTGCACAACGAATTAAGCCGCCGCATCGACCCGGATGGGCGTACTCGACCGCTCGGCACCTGCTTTACTCAGCCCGTAAACTACCCCGTCCTTACGGACGGGGCTTTAGGGCTTCCAGCGACCTCCATAGCGCGCTTTCATCCCCCTTCGGGGTGTTTACGTATCCCCAACCCTTACCTCTCGTCAAGGCACGGGCTATGTTTTTGGACGCGTTCGCCCTGCGTTGCGCGGTCAGCACCGCCCCGGCTTTCAAAGAAAGGGAACATACCCTACGGCCTTATATCACGACCTATTATAAGCAACTCCCCGCCCTTACGGACGGCATCTCCGGTGGAAAAAGATGACGCTCAAGCGTAAAACTTGGGGAAACCAAACTTACAAGAGGTTAAAGGCTATGATAAGGGGCGCAAATAACACTGATACGGTGACTATAACTTTAATTAGAGGATTAACCGCTGGCCCCGCGGTATCCTTCGTGGCATCCCCAACCGTATCCCCAACCACCGCGGCCTTGTGCGCCTCTGAGTTTTTGCCGCCGTGAGCTCCCATCTCCACGTACTTTTTAGCGTTATCCCAAGCCCCTCCTCCAGTGGTCATCCAGACGGCGATCGGGAAGCCCGTTATTATGGCACCGAAGATGTAGCCAGTCAAGGCCAGGGGCCCTAGCAGAAAGCCCACGACCAGCGGACCCCCCGCCGCAAGGAGAGCTGGGGCCATCAGCCTCTTAAGTGCCGACCTGGTGGATATGCTTACGCATGCGGCGTAGTCCGGCTTGACCGAACCATCCATGACGCCCTCCAACTTGAACTGCCTTCTTATTTCATTGACCACGTCGAAAGCGGTGCTCCCCACGGCCTCCATGAGCATCGACGTGAAAAGGAAGGGCACCATGGCACCTATGAACATCCCAACCAATACAAGGGGGTTAAAAATGAACATGTCTGAGACGTAGCGGGCGGGAAGCTCAAGCTCGAACGCCGCAAACAAAGAAATGGTTGCCAAGGCAGCGGAGGCTATGGCGTAGGCCTTGGTAGTGGCCTTCGTCGTATTGCCGACCGAGTCAAGAGGATCGGTTGCCTTACTCCTCACCTCTTGAGGCAGTCCTGCCATTTCGGCTATGCCACCAGCGTTGTCCGCTATTGGCCCGAAGGTCTGACCTCTTCCCCGCCACGAGGGGCGAGGGATCCCCGAGGCCTCGAGGGTTACACCCCTTTTACGGGCGCTACTGTATTGTGGTCTACGATGAAAGACAACGGCTTCCCAATTGCCGAAACTACTATGCCGGTAGCCTTCTTTAATATGTTCAATGCACCGTTTAGATCTGAATGCAGTTTATGCCCTTTAGGACAACTAATGACTCCCCTTGGATGTCTCTTTACTTCCACATCATGATAAGCACAGATACGTGAAGTATTATACTCAACGACCTCATAAACCTTCATCCCGTACTCTTGAGCCTTCAACTCGATGGCGTCCATCAACTCGCGGTAAGACCACATGTTTACCGTGAACTTGTTGCCCTTGTCCTGAGCGATATTGAATGGGTAGCCCAAGTAGACTGTTGATACGCCGAGATCGTGTAGCTTCTTCATCAGGTGGGAGGCGAAATTTCTGTACAGGTGAAGGAGCCTCCTGGTTAATTTCTTAAAAAGTCTCCTCTTCTCTCTTGATAATTCAGCGCATGCTTCATATTCCGCGGTGTTTTTCTTCTTATCTGCCATGGATTGCACTCCTGCTATCTTCTTCTCGAAGTAAAAGTAATCCTCCTTAGTCCTGAGGCCTTTGTAGAGCAACCAAGTGCCGTCGTCGATAAGAACACTCGCTAAGACGTTTATGCCCAAATCGATGGACGCCAATTTGTTTCCTTCCGGAGGTTCGACTTGAATGGTTTTCCTTTCACCTTGAAGGATATACTTGCTCTTCCTTCCCGTTTTAGCTTCCTCAACGCCTACCTCCACTGGGATGGAGGCGTACCAAGCGTTCCTAGTCTCGTCATGGCGGATTTCGAGTCTACCTTGTTTACCGTACCACCTCAACCTAGCCGCGAACTCCACTTCAAGGTCGAAGTCCTTGAGGATGATGCGGTTTTGCCCATCTACTTCATAACGGTCTTGTCTAATGACTAGAAGGAGTTTTCTCCTCTTTGTTTCCCTGTCCTTCCAGTAACGCGGTGGACTGACTTGATTCATGAAAGGCGGTAGTTTTCCTTCCTTCTTCAGCTTAAGGAGGGAGAAGAAGGAGTTCCACGCTTCGTTGTCCTTCTGCATGACTGCTTGTGCGTTAACACCAAGCATGCCCTTGTACTTCTCGTAGCATTTGTCCCACGTTTCCTTGAAGTCTACTTTTTCCCCATGAAAGAATTGTTGCCTTCTTTCGTAGTTAATCTCGTTAAATAGCTTGGCAGAGGCGTTCGCTAGCCTTCTGAGCTTCCTTTCTTGAAAACCGTTTGGAAGAAGACGGACTACACTTGCTTTCCTATTCTTGAATTCGACTTCGTGGATGCCCTCCTCCGGCATTGCGGGAGAAATCGGCTCCCGCTCCTCATGTTTAGGAAATTGGCCAGAGGAGAGCATCTTAAAGGGAAATAGTCTTCTTGGTCTTAAGCTTTTACCCCCCCTAGAAGGGGCGAGGTTTGTCGTTCGCTTTATCAATTGATATGACCATACCAGCCAAAGAAACCATCGAAACGGCCGAAATCGAAACGGCGTAAACACCGGCATAAAAGGACGGGCCAAAGGGAGCAAACCCACCGTTCGCGAGAAACACCGCCATTATCGCCGCTGCCACCACCAGAACGGGCACGGCCGTTGACCTGAGCCCATTGGCCATCCCGCTTATTATGTTTATAGCAGCACCAGTTTGAGATTTCGCGGCAACCCGCTTCACCGGTTGAAATTCATACGATGTAAAGTATTCCGCGAACACATACATACTAACCAGCACGACAACGCCCACCAAAACCGAGACAAACAAGCCAGGAAAGGACTTCAAAAAGGCGTAGTCGAGGATAATGGCCGCGACCGAAGATACCGCCAGCCCCTTGTAAAAGGCGTTCATTATCCTGCCCGCGCCCACGCGGACGAAGGGAACTCCTAGGACGGCGGCGATGGCCGCAACGCCTCCTATGAGCAACGGCAGTTGCACAGCCAATTCGCTATCTGAGATGGAAGCCCCCTCAGGAGCTCCCCTAGCACCATCGCGGTGACTATGCTGACATCCTCTCCTCCCCGAGGGATTAGAGGTTCCTGCTTCATCGACGGTGCCCCCATCATGCCCTTGTAGTCCGGAGGTCTTACTCCGTCTCTCACCCTTTTTTATGGGCTTATCAGGCGTTAATTCCCCACTGCCCGTGGGTACTGATTTTGATATCGTCTTGATTGATAAACTTTTCGGCTGGCAATTCATCTCCTCCCTTAAGGTCGGAGCTTTCTTGCCAACATGCTGTAAAACAGGGAAACGCCCAAGGCTACCGCTCCCAAACCCAATGAGATGTCGGCGATCAACGCTACATATTATGTGGGCATAAATATATGCATTGCCCAAGAAGACGCTGGGTTCAACTTCGAACTGGAAAACGGCTTCGTGCCTTCATCAACTGCCTAGCGGCGATTATTAGGGGATCCCAAACCTCAGTTATGGCCGGCATGTACCCCATTTCAACGAAGAATAACTGCTCGACCGTC
>JAWDNK010000117.1:0-3849 GCA_046534355.1 Candidatus Martarchaeota archaeon
CGGGAGTGCTCGTATCAAAGATGTGCGCTGGGGGACTCATGGATGTCTCGTTGGGCGTCTGCCAGTATTCGGGTTACGCGTTGCCATGCGTGAACGTGCACAGCGACAGACCAGCGTTGGCCTTTCTTGGCGGGGTGTACGGTGATAAAACAAACGACAAACCTCGCCCTTTAGGGCGAGGTAAAAGCTTAAGATCAGGAAGACTATTTCCCTTTAAGATGCTCTCCTCTGGTCAACTCTCTGAACATGAGGAGCGGGAGCCGACACTTACTCCCGCAATACCAGTGGAGGGCGTCTACGAAGTTAAGTACAAGGATAAGAGGACAAGTGTAGTCCGTCTTCTACCAAACGGCTTCCAGGAAAGGAAGCTCAGGAGGCTAGCGAACGCCTCTGCGGGGTTGTTCAACGAGATCAACTATGAGAGGAGACAACAGTTCTTTCACGGGGAGAAAGTAAGCTTCGAGGAGACGTGGGACAAATGCTACGAGAAGTACAAGGGTGTGCTCGGTGTTAACGCTCAAGCCGTCATGCAGAAGAACAACGAAGCCTGGAACTCCTTCTTCTCTTTGCTGAAGTTGAAGAAGGAAGGAAAACTTCCGCCTCACGCGAATCGCGTCAGTCCACCGCGTTACTGGAAGGGCAGAGAGACAAAGAAGAGAAAACTCCTTCTAGTCGTCAGAGGAGATAGATACGTCGTGGACGAGCAAACCCACAAGTTAATCCTCAAGGACTTCAACGTGGAAATCGATTTCGCAGGCAGGTTAAGGTGGTACGGTAAACAAGGTAGGCTCGAGGTACACTACGACGAAACAAGAAATGCGTGGTACGCCTCCATCCCCGTGGAGGTAGGTGTTGAAGAAACTAAAACGGGAAAGAAGAGCAAGTATATCCTTCACGGTGAAAGGAAAACCATTCAAGTTGAATCTCCCAAAGGAAATGACGTGGCTTCAATTGACTTAGGCGTCAACGTTTTAGCGAGCGTCGTCATCGACGACGGTACTTGGTTGCTCTACAAAGGCCTCAGGACTAAGGAGGACTACTTCTACTTCGAGAAGAAGATAGCGCAAGTACAGTCCCTGGCAGATAAGACGAAAAACATTGGAGAATATGAAGCGTACGAGGAGCTCAACAAAGAGAGGAGGAGGCTTTTCGAGAAATTGACCAGGAGGCTCCTTCACCTGTACAGAAATTTTGCCTCTCACTTATTGGGACAACTCCACGAACTAGGGGTTTCAACGGTCTACTTGGGCTACCCCTTCAACATCGCTCAAGACAAGGGCAACAAGTTCACGTCGAATATGTGGTCTTATCGCAAACTGATGGACGTCATAGAGTTGAAGGCCCAAGAGTACGGGATGAAGGCCTTCGAGGTCGTCGAGTACAACACCTCGAAGTACTGCGCTTACCACGACGTGGAAGTCAAGAGAAGTCCGAGGGAAGTCATCACTTGTCCTAAAGGACATAGACTGCACAGCGACTTAAACGGTGCATTGAACATCCTCAAGAAGGCTACCGGCGTGGTAATCTCAACGATAAAGAAACCGCTCTCCTTCATCGTAGACCACAACACAGTAGCACCCGTAAAGGGGTGTAACCCTTGAGACCTCGGGGGACCCTCGCCCTTGAGGGCGGGGAGGAGGTCAGTGGGAAATCGCCGTCGGTGGGTTTAGGGCCATTGGGTCCGGCCCGGCTAGGGCGCTTGCCTTGGACAGGGATTTGCCGAAGGCCGTGGCCGAAAAGGCGAGGGAAGGGGGCTATCCATCTAGCTATAAGCTGTACGGGCCTAGGCAAATATACGATTTAATAGCGCACCGCGAGGTAAGCGACGAGGCCTACTTGCTGCTCGAGACATCTCAGGTCCCCTCAGAGGATCAACTGGAATTCCTCAGGCTTCAATGCGGGATCTCTTCTCCGCAAGGCATGCACGTGGTGATAGCGCGCACCTCTTCGAGGACCATGTCGATACGCCTGGTGAGTTCTGTCGCCGAAACCGGCCTTCACAAACTCGTGCTTTTGGGGGCAGATCCCAAGGACGTCGACCTAGCCCTGGGTTCCGCTCCCGTCCCCCCTACCGTGTATGGGCGGGATGAAGCGGCAAACGGGAAAGACAACGACGCGATACGGTATGGCGGCTCCGTTTATTACGAAGTGAAACAAGGGTCGCTAGAAGGGATAAACGCGGATGCTCTGCCGCCGACGCACTGGGATACTGGATTCGCCCGCCTGATGGCCCAAGGCTTCTACGCCGTGGACCTGGGGGATTTCTCTGCCGCTTTCTTCACGATCGTTGAAGAGGGAACTGGGCGCGTAAAGGTGGCGGGAAGATTGAGGGTCGATCTTCTGATGAGTTCTTTTTTTGCCCCATCGGAAGGAGAAGCCGATAGGCGTTAATGCGACGGGGACCGATCGCGCATGTCGAATCCCAATGACGTGGCTTTGTTGTTCAGAAGGAAGGCGGAGCAGTGGGAAAGGGAGAGCTCGGTACAACGTCACTTGACCGACCTGGGGATTGAAGGGATTGCCATGGAGCTCAGCTCTGAGCGGGGCTTCGAGGCGGTCTGCGAGTTACTGAAGGAAAGGGGGGAATTCGGATTGCGCGTGGTGATAGAACAATCCATCATGGGTTATGTGAACGTGGCTATGGGCGTTCCCTTCAACGGCCTTCTGGATTTTTTGCTCGAGGCTTGCGAGGTTGCTTGCTCATCCGGGGGAGCTGGGCATCGAGGGCCACAGTCCCAGTTTTGTGCTTTTTGAGCTGTAGCGTTGATGCGCTGGCGAGGGATCAATCGTTCCAGATCAGCTAGAGCGAAGTGGCTGGGCACCGGAAAGGCGCAGGGAAAGCCTCCATTTTAAATCACGAGGGTCTTGCGGAGTAAACGTAGATTGACGTTTTGGCAAAAGGATGACGAGCCTTCCCCTTCAAGGCGGGGCGGGAGAGGGGCAGAAGGTCCGTTTTGGTTACGGTGAGTGGACTATAAGTCATCGGGCGGATTAAACCGGCAGAGTGACCTCGGACTTGGCCTGTCGAATTTCTAACGGCCAAATGAGTAGGCAAACTTCGCGCATTTGAAAAAATCTTCTGAAGTTGATGCCCGGTCTTTGACATTCACGTCTTTTCCTTGACTTCTTTTTCGCCGGCTTTCATGGAAGGTTCGGCTTCCTCGTCGAATTTCTTCAGGAGAGTGAGGAACTCCCCGAAGTGCACCTTCTCTTCCCTCGCGATATCTTGGAGTACGGCCTTGACCTGAGGGTCAGATATGAGGTCCGCCTGCTCAAGGTACAGGTTGGCGGCGTCTAGCTCGGCTTGCATGTCGTCGCGGATGGCCACGGCTATCTCTTCCCTGCTCATGTGCTTGCTGCGAGAGAGCTCTATCGGGTCCTTTGCAAATCCCATAAAACTAAACTGCTTCCGCTTTTAACTCTTCGGGCCAAGGAGGGCAAAAATCCCCTTCTATGAAGGGATGGAAGGTTCCCCTGAAGTCGGATTTCATTTGGTTACAGCATGTTGGCAATAAAGCTGCGACCTTTAGGGAGGAGATGAATTGCCAGCCGAAAAGTTTGTCAATCATGACGATATCAAAGTCAGTACCCACGGGCAGTGGGGAATTAACGCCTGATAAGCCCATAAAAAGGGGTGAGAGATGGAATAAGACCTCCGGACTAAAAGATGATGGGGGCACCGTCGATGAAGCAGGAACCTCAAATCCCTCGGGGATGAGAGGATGTCGGCTAGAGAACGCAGGCGATATGCCCGGAGATGGCAATAGCTCTGCGGTGTCGGAACACTTCTGTTTTATTCGCCTGTAGGCCCGATTGACTCGGAAGGCCCGTCTGCGAGAGGGAGGAGGG
>JAWDNK010000118.1:0-3768 GCA_046534355.1 Candidatus Martarchaeota archaeon
AGCTACCGCTTCCCAAAGAGGGCGACCTATTGATCGTGCTCAACGCGGGCGCCTACGTCTACTCGATGAGCAGTAATTACAACGCGAGGCCGAGGCCCGCCGAGGTCGTGGTATCAGGGGGGGAGCACGCGTTGGCGAGGCGGAGGGAAGGGCTTGAGGACTTAGTCAGAGGAAACGACGTCCCTGGCATTGTTAAAAACTCCTTGGCTAGGGCTAGGTGAGGAAACCTTTAGCCGATCCATCAGGGTTCTTAGTTATTGATCCTGCGTGGGCAGTAATTGCACTAATTAAGTTTAAGTCGTGCCCGAAGCGAGCCTTCGGGGCTGTCGGCGCCTCTCTGATCTTGGCATCGCGTACTGGAGCGCGCAACTTATGCTTTACTTTACGTGCCATTTATCCGCGGTAACTTAGAACTCGACAGGCTCCTCGTCATTTATGACGAGCGCGTCTCCCTGGGCTCCAGGTACTCGGAGGAGAGTACAGCGGCCTTGTACGCCGTCCAAGAAAGCGGAGCTCTCCCTCCCTACCTCCCATTTCCTGTGGAATCGACGGATGCCGCATTCCGCCCGCGCGTCGGTGAACAGCTCCTCTGCGTTATACTTTCCCTCCAGGTTTTCTCCCTCATCTCCTTTCACTGCGTGCTTCCGGGTCGCTCGATTCACATCGCGGGGCCCCAGGTGGCCCTTCTATTTATTGCCCGATTATCGCCGGGCAAGGCGGGAACGGGGCGCATCAGCTCAATGGAGGTAAATATGAAAATCCTTAATAACGTATTTTCGAATAACTCATGAAGTGGCGCGCTTACCTGATCGAACCGGGTCGGCATTTCACGCTGGTGACCCTCATACCCGTTTTGGTGGGCACCAGCGTTGCTTACTACGACACGCATTCGATCAACGTATGGCTGTTCCTGCTCACTTACGCGGTGGCCATAGCCCTTCAGGACTTCACGCACCTGACGAACGACTACTTCGACTACAGCTATGGGACAGACGTCCCGGGTTCGCCCACTACCAAGTACAGGCGGCACCCGATAATCTCCGGCGACCTAACGCTCGAGGAAGTCAAGGCGGAAAGCGCCGCTCTATTTCTCTTTTCCCTGGGGGTGGGGGTGCTCTTGGTCGCGTTGGGCAGGCCCTTGGTCATACCACTGGGCCTCCTTTCGGCTTTCCTCTGCCTTGAGTACACCGCCCCACCGATCAAGGCCAAGTACAGGACGATGAGCAACCTTTTCTTGGGCATCTTGGAGGGGCCTCTGCTTGTTCTGGGGGTCTTTTACGTGCAGGCCGGCTACTTGAGTTGGGCGCCGGTGCTGGCGTCGCTGCCCGTTGCGCTGGTGAATACCGAGATACACTCCTTGGGGGACCTAAAGGATCGCGAGTTCGATGCAACGAAGGGGGTGAAGACCATACCCGTGCGCTTCGGAGTTCGCTTCGCCAAGGCTTGGGCTACGGCCGAGCTCATATCGGCTTACCTCATCATCCCCGTATTGGTGGGAGTCCACGTCGTGCCGGCGATTTCCCTCCTCACGTTCATCACGCTTCCCGTGACCTTCCTCAATTTGCTCACCCGCCTTAGTAACGTCAATCCGCACATAGCCGTGAAGACGGGGAGGGTATCGCTGGTATTCGGCGCGGTTTACGCGATCAGCCTCTTCTTCTGATCGGTGAGTCTGGCCGCGCGGCTCCCGGGTTTCCCGGCTGACGGCTGGCCGGAGACGGGTAGAGGAAAGGCCGGAACTTCCTAAGGAAGAGTGGCGGGAGGGGTGAGGGCACGCGGATTGTACTAACGCTTAATAGCGGCATGCCACAGCGCCTATGAAAGAAGTCGCCCTTGTGGCCTACGACCTCGGTAGGGCGGACGAGCGCGGGCTCCTGGTCAACGCCACTGTTGCGTTGAGGGATGCCGGCTTTGGAGTGAGGGCGTTGGTCAAGGGTGTCGATGACTCCACGCGGGGCCGTTTGGAGGGGATGGGCGCCGAGGTAGTGAGCCTGGGTTTCTCGCATTCACCGAAGGACAAAGCACTAGAGCACGAGTTCGCGGCCACCAGCAGGAAGGCGTCCGAGCTCGTGGGGCAAGCCGATGCCTGTTTAGTGTTGGATGAGGAAGCAGTGATGTTTTCCGCTTTCAAAAGGGGTCCAACCGCGTTCTGGTCGCAGGGACCCTTTTTTCTTTCGGCGCTTCAGGGTAGGCTGGGGGAATACGGGCCGCTGGCGGCTAGGTTGTTCGAAATTGGGCTGGCCCGCTGCGCGTCCAAGTACGGCGGCCACCTAAGGGCTTACGATGCCGTGGCCGCTAACAGCGAGGCGTGCGCCGTCCTGCTCAGGTACTCCACGGGCAGGGTAACTGACGCGGTCATCTACCCGCCGGTAGATCCGGCTTCGTGTCCGGACCCGCAGGTCGAAAAAAGTGGAGGCCGCGTTCTGATCGTCGGTGACCGGGATGAACGCGACATTGCCGAGGAACTGAGGAAGATTAGGGCAGGAACCGAGACCGGTGATGTGGAGTTTCCGGAAGCCCCGGGGGTTGTGAGCGGCGAGCCATGTCCGTACGCTGGGGCGAGCTTCACGGTAGTCGACTACCCTTTCGGTCTCTTTTCCTACGCCGGGCTCCAATCGATGCTCTGCGGGACGCCGGTGCTGACCTATGCCCATGGAGGGCTTGCGGAGCTGATATCTGGGCTGGCCAGCCCGCCGCAGGGCGTCTTTGAAGCCGGCGAAACCGCACCGGGCGCCAATTCCCTTGGAGCTGGGTGGTTGGTTAGCACGCGGCAGGAACTGCTGAGAGAGGCGACCAGGCTGGTGCGCGAGGGCTACCCCGCGGAGGTGAGGCGGCTGGCCAGGGAGAGGGCCCTTTCTCTCTCCGTGGAGAGGATAGCACCCTCCCTAGTAAAGCTCCTACAGCTCGCGGTGGAAAGGGCCACGGCGGACGCCGGAAGGCGATGCGGGCATCGGGTAGTCAGTCGGGCTTTCGCCGATTGACCCTAAGGGTTAGGTAGCAGAGTTTTCCGGGAAGGCCAAGTCGTATCGTAATAACAAGGTTCAAGCATCATTTTAAGCCCAAAATAAGGAGTCAGATCCCCGTTCTGCCCGCCACCCACCACCATTTCTTCACCAACAGCTATTCACGTCTCTTCTCACAACAGAAAAGTAACAGAAAATGCACCCTGCAGCAATCCTGCCGACTCCCACTCCTATCACTCTGTAAAAAAGCGCTAAATTAAGAACAAAACGCCTCGGGGCATTCTTTGGGGCCAAGAATCGCTGTTCTAGCGTTTGCACTGGTATTTCCAGAACCTTAATAGCTTCATAAAGTACAAAACGGGAAACTCATGCGCGTCCTCACGACGCGACGGCGCGAGGAAAACCAGGTAAAAAGTGCCAAACCGTCCCCCCTTCTCTCCTTATTTATTTACAGAATAACCGACGATGAGTCACTCGCTCAGCGCCCTTGGCAAGCAGGAACTCCTCAGGCCTGCCGCAGAGGGGCCTTTTTGTATTGTTAGCGGAACCCAAAGTACCAGTTCTCAATGTCTACTGCACGGGCGCAGAAGTAAACCTCTCCCAAGGCCTTTCCCAGCTTCCTGTATCTCCCGGCCAAAAACCCGAGCTAGGACCCATGCGAAGAACTATCTTTGCCCAAGCAGAAACTCCATCTGCACTATCCTATCCATAACCTCTACGATCTTCCTCTCCAGCTCCTTCTTCCGAGCCGTATATTCCTCCTCTTGGATGGCCCCTTTCTCGTGCTTTTTTTCGAGTTCTTCGA
>JAWDNK010000119.1:0-3631 GCA_046534355.1 Candidatus Martarchaeota archaeon
GTAAAACGCCATTTTGGGTTGAAAACTTAAAAATACCCGCGGAATGTTGGCATGAAAGCGCTGATCCTGGCCGGCGGTAAGGGCCTTAGATTGAGGCCCCTAACGGAGAAGGTGCCCAAGTGCCTTGTCCAAGTGGGAGGAAAGCCCATACTTCTCCACATACTGTCCTGGTTGGCGAAGAACGGGATTGAGGAAGCAGTGCTGGCCGTGGGTTATAAGCACGAGGCCGTGAGCCAATACCTCGAGGAAAACAGGGAGCGCATTCCCCTGCCGGTGACCCTCTCCGTGGAGGAAGAACCCCTGGGGACGGGGGGAGGAATAAGGCAGGCGATCGAAAGGGGATACATCGACGGCGACTTCGTTACGGTGAACGGAGACGTCTTGACGGACACGGATTTGAAGAAGATGACGGCATTCTTCGCCGAACGGAAGGCGATGGAGGTTAAGGCAGTGATAGCGCTGAAAAGGGAAAGGAGCCCGTACGGCGTCGCGTTGATAGACGAAGACAACGTAATCCACGCTTTCATGGAAAAACCTGAGCTCGAGGGGGTATGGATAAACGCGGGGATCTACGTCATGACCTCAGACATAGTCGACCTACTACCTAAAAACGGTGACTTGGAAAGGTCTCTCTTCCCCAAGCTGGCTTGGGCCCATCAAATGGCGGGGTTCAAAATAGAGGGTTATTGGAGGAGCGTTGACTCCCTCAAGGATATCGAAGAGGCCAACGGCGACCTCAAGGGCCGAGGGCGTTTCGCGGACAGGACTACTTGCCTAACTAGCTAGCTATCACTTCTCTGTGCCCAGGAGTTTCATCAGGAGCGATGATGTCCCCTTGAGCCAAGAGGGTGTTATTTCCTGTATGAGGCGGGCATCCTCCGCGTTGAGAGGTTTTAGCAAGCGAGAGACCCCTATCCACACGGCGGCCCCGACAATTATGTAAACCGGTAAGAAGTAAGGAGAAGGAAAAAGAACCTGT
This sequence comes from Candidatus Martarchaeota archaeon, assembly GCA_046534355.1. GTDB lineage: Archaea > Thermoproteota > Thermoprotei_A > Marsarchaeales > UBA168 > UBA168. The sequence goes on from JAWDNK010000119.1 coordinate 980, forward strand.
ACCCCGAGGACGGAGGCCGCCATGATGGCGGATGAGCACCAGCTCTTCATTGCTATTGCGGCATCGTAATCAAAAACTCCTTCCTTGTGCGCGTAATATGCGACTATTATGAAGTAAGCCACGGACGACGAGGAAAGGCCCAAAGCAGCTCCCTCCATACCGAGCGGTCTTATCATAGCATAGGAGAGCGCTACGTTTGCCGCCAGAGAAGCGGAGGAGGCCACGAGGACCGTGTGCGATTTGCCCTTGGCCAGGAGCGCGTTGGCGTAAATGCCACCGGCTAGTGTCAATGCCGAAAACAAGAGTACGGTGCTCAAGGGTAGTGCACCCACCCTGTACTGCCCGCTTCCAAAGAAAGAGAGCACGGGGGCGGCAATGGAAGAAGCGCCCAACGCTAAAGGCACGAATACGAAGGTGAGGTACCTGATCGAGAGGCGCACCGCGTCTTTCAGGGGTTGATCACCCCTCTTCCCGAACATACCGGAGAGAAATGGATAAGTCACGCTCATCGCGGCGCCCAAGAAGCCGTTAACTACGCCAGAGGAAGAAATCGCTATGTTATATATTCCAAGCGTTCCCAGAGTACTGAGGAAAAGGACGACGTACCTGTCCACCAGGCTTGATCCATACGAAATGATGCTCGAGGCGTAGAGGGGGACCCCGTATCTCAGCATTTCCCTTATTGGGGCCTTTCCCGCTTCACCCAAAAGGTGCTTGAAGGAGGCAAAGGCGAAGGTCAAGAGGAAAGCGGCATTTGCCATGGTCCAGGCCCATATCACACCGGGGAGGCCAAGTCCCATTGATAGAGCCAGCAATGCGCCGAAGTAGAAGGCGACGTAGTAGACGGAGTTCACGACGGAGTACAACTTAAAGCGTTGATGCGCTATCAGTAGCCCGGAGAAGAAGGCCGAAAAAAGGCCGAAAAAGACGGCGAAAGAGAAGGACCTTATGATGGGCGCCATGCCCTCTCCCTTCAGGAAGTAAAGCGCGAGAGGACCAGCCAAAAAGTATATGAACCCCCAGACCGCGAGGGATATAGCGAACCCGGCCGCCACGAGAAGGCGGGCTACGTAAACGGATTCTGCCCTTTTCCCTTTCGCTTCGTAAAGGGGTATGTAGCGCTGGGCAACAGAAGGTATTGAGAAGGTTAGCAGGGTTGTCGCCAGGCTGGACAAGAGGTATAGTGAGGAGATCTCTCCGACGAAGGTGGTCGACGTGATCTTGGTGGCATAAAACCAAAAAACGAAACCACAAGCCGACATGATCAGGCTTTGCGCGTAGAGAAGCGCCGAGCCGTGAGTGACGTGCCTAGCTGCTCCGTCTCCATAGACGTCACCAGGCTCCTCAGCGCCGCGCTCGTACAAAGCCTTCGCCCCTTGAATAATCGACCTTTTGGTTCCTTAATAAGCGTTTCAAGCGATGCCGGCTAACTCTTTTGCCTTCTTCACCACGTCGTCAAGCATGGCTTCGGTGAGCTTCCCAGTATTCGTGTTCTGCCTGCTCGGGTGATATGAAACGACTATCCATTTTTCTCCGACCTTTATGGTCGCCCCGTGTTCGAAGCGCAACCCTTTTACCCCCAAGGCCTCACCGAGGCCCTTGAGGGCTATGCCGCCAAGGGCAAGAAAAGCCTTAGGCTTCATAAGCTCGATTTCTCTCTTGAGGAAAGGTCTGCAGTTCGCCAGTTCCTGCGGGGTCGGTTTGTTTCCAGGGGGAGCGCAGCGGACGACCGCGGTAACGTACACTCCCTTCAGCACTAGCCCGTCATCGCGGCTTTGACTTGTCGGCTGGTTGGCCAGCCCTGCCCTGTAGAGCGCGCGGGTAAGCCACTCCCCGGAGCTGTCGCCCGTAAACATCCTACCCGTCCTGTTACCGCCGTGCGCTGCTGGGGCCAGGCCAACGACCATCAGTTTTCCAGTCCGGTCCCCGAAGCCCGTCAGGGGCTTGCCCCAGTAATTCCAAGAGGAAAACTCCCTTTTCTTTATCCTCGCTATCATTTCCCTGTATTGTACCAGCCTGGGACAGCGGGTACAGGACGTCACTTCTTGATCTAGCGTTTCCCAATCCGCTTCTCCGCTCACCGAGACTCACCTTCGCCCCTGGCGACTGCCGCTATTCCAGCACCCAAATCCCACTTGGGACTCCACCCCAGCAGGTCGCTCGCCAGCGATGGGTCTGGTCTGTAAACTCTCTTTATCTTCTTCTCGGAATAGATCTTCGAGGGCGAGTTGAGCAATCTCTTGGCGAGCTTGGCCACCGATTCTAGGTCCGTCCTCTCTCCGCATATGTCTATCGGCCTACCTTTCAGCCCTTCGCCAGCGGATTCCATGAGGGCGATCAATGCCTTCACCGCGTCCTCCAGCTCTACGGGGTAAACGTCAGAGTTTATTAGCCGTACCTCTTCCCCCCGCGCTATCGCCTTCACCACTTCGGCAATTTTACCGTATCCTGGACCGTAGACGTCGCATACACGCGCTATTCTCGCGTCAACGCCCTTTTCCTCGGCATAAGCGGCGCAAAGCCCCTCGGCGAAAAGGAAAGAAGTCTCCACGATCGCAGCTCCGCCGTCCCAAGGTATGGTGTAACCCTGCATGAATTCTGAGTCGGTGACCAAAAGCATCCTCGCCCTCTTCACGTTGGCGACCCTGAGCA
>JAWDNK010000120.1:0-3604 GCA_046534355.1 Candidatus Martarchaeota archaeon
GCTAGTTACGTGCTTTCTGCCTAAAGAGGACAAAAGCGAGAACGGGAAAGCCATAGGCATAGACCTAGGCGTGAAGAACCAACTAGCCTTCTCCAATGGGGTCAAAATTCAATATTCAGTACCGATGAGCCAACGCCTGAGGAGGCTCTATCACTTCTTCTCACGCTCTAAACCAGGAAGGAACAGGGACAAACTCCTCCTGAAGATCAAGAAGGAGTACCAGAAAGAGAACAACAAAAAGAAAGACATCATAAACAAGGTAGCCCACTATATAACCAACAATTACTCTCGCGTGGTCTTTCAGGGTGACAACATACGCTCGTGGCAAAAGCTCTTCGGCAAAAAGATCTACGAGACCTCAATAGGGGGACTCCGCAAAGCCTTGAAGAGGAAGGCTAGCACTCCTGTGGAGGTCGGAAGGTTTGTTAAAACAACGGGAGTTTGTCCGGTTTGCAGAAGGCGCGTTAAGCTTGAACTGTCGGACAGGGAGTTGGCGTGCCCCTCCTGCAACTCGGCGTTCGACAGGGATGTGGCTTCCGCGATCGTCATATTGAAGGAGGGGCTTTCCCTATGGAACGTAGGGGAGACGCCCGGGGATGAAAACGCCTCTGCGATGATGGAATACTTAGCAAGTATTCCAGGCGTAAGCGTATCGATGAACCGGGAAGCCCCGTCCGTGAGGGCGGGGTAGTTCACTATGAAGTACATGCCCCTGCTTTTTAGTTCTGAGAAGATCTCGCGGTAATGAGCTACGGCTTGCCCATCAGCGGCCTTGTCAAGAGCCCTTAGATCCTCTTCCGTGCCGGCTCCCAAGGACTTGGGCATCCGACTTGGGAAAAGCCTTGACCACTCTGTGTTCAACCTGGCTATTTTTAGGCCCATTCTTTGGGCGGCATCGTGGAATGCCTTGTAATTGCCCCAGTACCCTGGGCCGTTCTCCGGGAGGTCGCCGCTCACCAACCCGGCCATGATGTTTTCCGGGTCGTGGACCCAAACGTACCAATCCGTGTTCGGGTCCTCGGATCCTGGCGTGCCCATTTCCGACTGGAAGCCCGCTTGAGACCATCCGAATTTAAAGGTAGATGGGAATTTCATGGCGGTATAACCGGGGGAGCGTAAAAACGCATCTGCGGCTTTGGGCATTGGAAATAAATAGATTTTTATATAACGACGTTATAGTAACCCGGAGAATGGCGCTCCGCGTTGGAGGCACGAGGTTGGTAAGGCTTCGGTCGTTCGGCGACGAGCCGGCCGTTTACGCGAAACTTGAATGGGAAAACCCATTTGGGTCGGTAAAGGATAGGGCGGCTTACTTCATGCTCGACAAAGCCGAGCGGGATGGGCAGTTATCGTACGGGAAGGTCATGGAGGCGACAAGCGGCAATACCGGTGTGGCGTTGGCCGGAATGTGCAAGGAAATGGGCCTTGAGTTCACTGCTGTGGTACCGCAAAGGGTTTCCCCAGACGTCAAGAAAAAGATAGAGGCGCTGGGCGGAAAAGTGTTAGTTGTTGAGGAGGGCACCTATCCGGATGAGGGTGAGGGAACGATGCAAGCCCTAAGATACGTTAAGGAGCACTCAAAGGGCTATTTCGTGCCAAACCAGTTCGAAAACGAGGCGAATTTTGAGGCGCACTTCAAGGGCACTGGACCGGAGATCTGGTCCCAGGTAGAGGTGGATTTCTTCGTTGCGGGGGTGGGTACGGGCGGAACTGTTTGCGGGGCTGGCAAATATCTCTCCGATAGGGGTGCTAAGGTGATCGGCGTGGAGCCAAAGAAGGCATTCAAGGTACCAGGATTGCGTAACGTGGAGAGCAGCGGCATGTCCCCGTTGCTCCAGAGGCACTTCGACGTGCTCGATTCTTTTGTGAAGGTAAATTCGGACGCGATGGGGTTGGTTGAAGCCGTTTTGCAAAGGGAGGGCCTCTTTATTGGGGTGTCCTCGGCTGCAGCACTGGCAGCGGCCCTCAGGGAGCTGAAGGGCAGAAGGGGGAACGCGGTCGTGATTTTTCCCGATTCCGGTTGGAACTACTTGAGCTTATACGAGAAGATGGGGATAAAGCTCGGCGAGTTCATCTCGTCAGGGCCCCCGGTAAGGACGGCGCCTTAGGGCTTTGCCGTCCTGTCGACGCGTTTTCCGCTTCCGGAGCAAGAGTATTGGTGGTAGCGAGGCTGCAATCGCGACGACCGCTACCGCCGAAGCCGGAAGTAAGTATACCTTGAAAAGCGAGGTGACGTAGACCCAGCGTGAGCCCAAGGCGTAGCCAGCGTAGAGGAGCGCGGCGTTCCAAATACATGAGGCCAAGAGCGTGATTAGCGAGAACCTCACTACGCTCATCTTGAAGGCACCGGCTGGGAAGGAGATCAGGGTGCGCAGGCCTACCACGAACCTTGCGAAGAAGACCGCGTGGGTACCGTATTTCTGAAACCAGTAGATAGAATGCTCGACCTGTTTGGATGACCACCAGTGGAATCTTTTGAGTGCGCTCGCACCGAGAGCATAACCCACGGCGTAGTCTATGAAAGAGCCACCCATCGATCCGATCACTGATGCGATCAGGGCCTCCCCCAGGTCCATCCTTCCCTGGTATGCGAGAAAGCCGGCTAAGGGGAGCACGACCTCGCTTGGTATAGGGAGCGATGCGCTCTCCATCAACATCAGCAGCAGTATGCCGATCGGCCCCGCGCTTGAAACTGTGGAAATCGCGAAGTTGGTGGTGCCGGACAGGGCGGAGAAAGTGAGGTAGTCGTCCAAATCCAAGTAGTCCAACAATATGTAGCATAGCGCAACGGATGCGGCGGCCACGGCGAACAGTTTCGATCTCGTGAAAGCGCGCGGAGGATTTCTGGCCTCGGGAAGTTTACTCATTGAGCTGGTAGCGAAACCCCATATAGGTTTTTCGAGCGGGGGACCTACCGTTCCTCTGGTCGTTTACGTTTCCTTTGGGTGCAGGAGGAGCGTCGTCTTTCCGCTCTGCCTTGGTCCCCTGATCAGGAGGGTCTCCTTCGGAGGCATCCACGGGTCCAATTTTTCTTCTAGTTTCCTTGGATAATACTCCACGAATAATGGCAAAAAGTTGTAGTTAAGCTCTGGGTTTTGCGCGACTAGGGCTGCTGAACGCGGCTTTTAAACGCGATGGCTCGAATCTATGCCGAGGTCAAGGCGCGAGGTCTTAGTTCTCCGTCCATTTTGCCGGCCCTGCAACGCCCTTGAATCATACCGAAGCTCGGCCCTCGCCTTCCAAAGGACTTGAGCGGAAGGATAAGAGCGTAGCATTGCCAGAAAAAGATGTGCATTGCGAGTAACGGGGGCAAAATAGAGGATCACTTTTGCCTCTTTATTCTTGTGTTTCTTTGAGGGTTTGGGTCGTGACGCGTTTCTTTCTTCTTTCTCCGACTTAACTATGGCTGCGCTGGGTAAAGATGTGAAGCGGGGGTTTGTTTTGGCCAAAATACTTAAATATGGGCGTGTTGTATGAGGCAAATTGCAAAAGATATACTCTTTGCTAATTTTCGCCATATTTCTGTCTAGCGCGGCGTTGCCGGCCCTGGCCGCCAGCGCCGTGCTTCAGCCGAACCAGGTCAGCACCTACGGCCCTTTGATAA
>JAWDNK010000121.1:0-3549 GCA_046534355.1 Candidatus Martarchaeota archaeon
ATTGCGCTCAGCCCCCGGACCAGCGAGGAAACCGTTTCCTACCTCTTACCCGAGGTGGATGCCGTCCTTGTCATGCTGACCGAGCCCGGTTACGGAAATCAGCAAATGATAGCTCAGGCGGTTAGGAAGATAAGGCATTTGAGAAAGGTAAGGGATAGGGAAGAGCTCAACTTCACCATAGCGGCCGATGGTGGCATAAAATCGCACAACATACAGCAGGTGATCGAAGCGGGCGCCGAAATATTCGTGATCGGCTCAGCCATCTTCAAGAGCCCGGACCCGGTCAAGAGCTTCCTCAGCATGAAGGAAATCCTAGATCGGGCCAACGAAGCAGACCGCGGTTAAAAATACGGATAGCGTGGGCCCGCATAACGCGTTCGCCTATGAGACAGAAAACCCTTGTTTGCATCGCTGGGCCGCTTTGGCCTCGTTCCCCGATTCTAGCGGAAGAGGATGCCCTGAGGGCGAAAACGGCCCAGCCAAATCTTGAACACCGGCCGCCTCTGCGAAGAGGACGAGCTAATGCTACGGGGACAAAATCCGGCACGAGAAAGCACCCAGGAATTCAAAACTAACTACCTCCCCTTCCCTTTCCCTTCCTCCCTTCCTCCCTCCCTCAGCGGCCCTCCGAAGAAAAATTGGAACTTAACGCGTGGTCAAGGTTTCACGTCCCCCATCTCCCTTTCTACCAATTCAGCTCATCTCCGACAGCTCAGCCTACTCGATTCGATTTAATTCAGTTCGAGCTAACTGTCTTGACGAGATTCAACGACTACGTTTACCCACGACTAGCTCGGAAAAGTTCCCGAATCGACGATCACCTGCCAGTTCCGCCACTTGAAAGATCGGCCAATAGCTTAGCGCCCCGCAGCTCGTTTCCACTAATGATAAAGCGAACGACAAACCTCGCCCTTTAGGGCGGGGAGGAGGTCAGCTGACTCCAGCTTGGTTTTCATGTCCTCCTACTTTGCTCTATCGCGCCCAATCGTTGCGAAATCAAAAAATAATCTCGCCTTAATGAGCAAAGTAGAGCCTAGAAGCATCGGTACCAAAAACAAAATACCTGCTAACTAGGTTTAAGGCAGCCCTAAGGCCACGACGGACCTTACCTTTCTTTACGCTTTGCCTCTTTCCTGTAATTGCTGCACTTTCTTCCAGTCTTCGGCGAAGAGAGCAAGCCCTTCGTCCGTCTTGGGGTGTTTTAGCAACCTCTCAAGGACCGAGAACGGCATGGTGACCACGTCAGCCCCCGCTAGCGCTGCCCTGTAAACGTGTATTGGGTTCCTCACCGAAGCCACTATTACCTCAGTCTTGAGGCCGTAGTTCGCGAATATCTTTTTTGTATCCTCGGCCACCCTCATGCCGTCCTCCGATATGTCATCCAGCCTGCCCACAAACGGCGAGACGTAGGCTGCTCCAGCCTTGGCCGCCAGAAGGGCCTGGATCGGGGTGAATATGAGCGTGGCGTTGACCTTTATACCCATGGACGAAAGCGATTTCATGGCCTTGAGCCCTTCAGCAGTTATCGGGACCTTTACGACGACGTTATTGCCGAGCTTGGCCAGCCTCTTCCCCTCCTCGATTATCCCCTCGGCTTCCGTGGACACGGCCTCCAAGCTGACGGGCCCCTTCACTAGGGAGAGTATCTCCTTAACCACGTCATCGAAAGGTTTGTTCTCCCTGGATATTATGGTCGGGTTGGTGGTAACCCCGTCCACAATGCCCATGTCCACGCCTTTCTTTATTTCCTCGACGTTTGCCGTATCCAAGAATATCTTCACTTTCTCCTCGCCTCCACGAGTTTCTCCGCTTCTTCCGCTATAGCTTCGCTATTAAGCCTGTACTTCGCCAACAGCTCGGAGGCGGTGCCAGATTCCCCGAACACGTCATCGATCCCTATCCTGCGCACGCGCGCCGACGCTTCCTCGCCCACGACCTCAGCGACCCTAGAGCCCAGGCCGTTGTAGACGCTGTGCTCTTCTACGGTCAATATTAGGCCCGTCTCCCGCGCAAGCTTCCTAATCAGCTCGGAATCAATGGGCTTCAGGCTTGCCATGTCCACCAGAGAGGCAGATATGCCCTTTTTCTCCAGCGCCTTAACCGCATCAAGGGCCTCGCTGAGCAGGATGCCGGTGGAGATGACAGCGATGTCAGAGCCATCCCTGATGACCAAGCCCTTTCCTAGGCGGAATTCGTAACCCTCCGTTACGTCGGGGACCTTTTCCCTGCTCAACCTGACGTAGAAGGGCCCCTTGCCCTCCATGACCGCGTCGATCACCCTGATCGTCTCGGGCGCATCGGCAGGGGCCACGACCTTCATGTTGGGCAAGCCCGTCATCAGGCCTATGTCCTCCAGCATTTGGTGCGTGGCGCCGTCTTCTCCAACCGTTATCCCCGCGTGCGTGGCAACTATGTTGACGTCCAGCGCGGGATAGCATATGCTCTGCCTTATGACGTTGTAAACCATGCCCGACATGAACGTGGCGAAGCCAGCCACGAACACCTTCTTCCCCGTCGAGGCAAGGCCCGCCGCTATGCCCATCATGCTGTTCTCTATAAGCCCCACGTCGAAGAACCTCTCCGGGTAGGCCTTCCCGAAGACCGAGCTACGGGTCGAGGAAGAGGTATCCGCGTCAAGGACCACCACGTCCTTCCTGGCGCCAAGCCTCGCGAGCTCGTTCCCGAAGGCATCCCTCAAAGCGTTGACCTTGACAGCTGAGCTCACTTGATCTCACCTCCCAGCCTCTTGATCTCCTCGCGTATTGAGGAGATCTTCGCCGATAGCTCTTCCATGGCCTGCTTGTACTTCTGATCGTTTTCGGGCGGGTTTCCGTGGTAATGGTCGTTTCCCTCCATGTACGACACTCCCTTTCCCTTGACCGTGTTGGCTATTATGACGGTGGGCTTGCCCTTCGTGGACTTAGCCCTTTCCACGGCTCCTATTATGCTCGGTATGTCGTGGCCATCTATCCTTATGGCGTTCCACCCGAAGGATTCCCACATGGATTCAATCCTTGACAGGTCGAGGAGCAGCTTGCCGTCGAGCTGTAAGCCGTTGAAGTCGACGAAGGCGGTGAGGTTGTCGAGCGAATGCGTCGAGGCGAAGAGCGCGGATTCCCACGTAGTACCCTCCTCGCATTCACCATCGCTTATGAGCGCGTAAACCCTGTAATCCTTCCCGTCCAGCTTCCCCGCCAGGGCCATCCCAACGGCGTTGCTAAGCCCCTGGCCAAGCGAGCCGGTAGTGCAGTCAACCCCTGGGGTTGAGGTGTAGGGGTGACCCTGGAGCCTCGAGTTCAACTTTCTGAAGGTCATCAGCTCGCCCACGTCGAAGAAACCCCTCAGGGCCAAGGCCGCGTACAGGGCAGCCGAGGCGTGACCCTTGCTCAAAACGAACCTATCCCTATCGGGCCAAGAGGGGTTCTTGGGGTCAACCCTCATCTCCTTGAAGTAGAGCACCGATATTATGTCTGCCGCTGAGAGAGCTCCGCCGGGGTGACCGGACTTGGCGTTGTATATCATCTGTATGGCGTAAGACCTTATTTGATA
>JAWDNK010000122.1:0-3523 GCA_046534355.1 Candidatus Martarchaeota archaeon
CGCGTCTCGTTTAGTCACGGGGTTACCTCCCTCTATTTCCATTCAGGCGGGGGCTTCTTCAAGTGCTCGTTCTTGAACGCGAAGCCCTGCATGAAGGCGAGCGCGGACGTGGGTTGAGCAGGCGCTCGAAGGCGCGCCCGGATGTGAGCCTGCGCTTCCCCACCGGGAACAGGTCGTCGAACACCTCACTCCTGTCCTTGACGTACTGGAACACGTGCTCCATGGGGTTCTTCAAGGGGTGATCGTAGACCACGTGCTCCACGCCGGCCCACCTGCAGGCGTCCGCGTACCGTCCGGTGCCGTGAGTGTAGATCGGGACCCCGCCGTACTTATGCAGGAGCATCCTGATGAGCGCGTGCGCGTCGATCGAGTTCCCGCGCGGGCTCACGTGGAAGCCAAGCATCGCATAAAGTTCGGCTCGAAGGTGATCCAAATCAGGACGGTGGTCCCTGCCACGTTCACCATGGTCTCGTCGACGAATATGCGATGTGCATCCCCCGGGGTCCGCGCCGAAGGATCCAAGGGGGGAACCGAGCCTCTGCACCTACCTCCATATCGACGTATAGCTCCTCACGATGATGTTCCTCAGGGACTTGGCGGTGTACCTGAGGGAAATGTTCGAGTAAAGCAAGTAAACCGCGTAGACAATGATCGGAAGGGGAGTCCTACTCGTGATCCGGATTGGATTTGTGTTTATTGCGGAGTGGGCGGAGGGCTCCCCTCGGGTTTATGTTCATCAATCGGCCTGGGTGGAACGAAGGTAGAAGCCGCTCAGGGCCTCGCTGACGGTGGCGCAGTTCTCCCTCGTCGTGCAACTCTAGCTCGGCCAGCTCAATCCACCGAGCCGGCCCTAAAGAGTCTTCGCGTGGAGGTGGCGGAAGAAGACGGTGCAGCACCCGCTGAACTAGGACCTCTTCCGATTCCGAGGCCGCTCTTCCGTTACTAAGCATGGGAGGACGCCAAACTCCTCCCTTCCTGTGGGCCCTATGTTTAGCTCGTGAAAAACCGCGCTCCTGCCCTCGGGCTACTCAGCCACGGCGACGCGATCCCTCGAACGATTAGCTCGGTTTAGTTCGTAGCTTAAATTTAACACGTCCTACTAATTTTAGAACGAATCGCAGCTGCGGCCATGCTGAATTCAATGCACTTGCACCCCCAACAAATCCTTGGCGTATTTGATTGAAAATTCTCCGGCTACATTACCCTCGAATCACCACTAAGCACCTACTTTTTCGATGGATCACGCGACCTGATTCATCGGGAGCCATCTAAGGCGTACAATCCCGCGACCTAGACCCCCTACTACCCTTCCGCTTAATGATACGGCGCCGAAATGCGTGAAAATCTTATATTCAGTTGCCGGTGAGTGATAACGTGGGTAAGCCGTACATTTCCGTCATAATAACAGCCTACAACCGCAAGAAGTACCTCCTAGGTGCGGTGCGGTCGGCCCTCAATCAAACGCTGTCCAAGGACCTCTACGAGGTGATCGTGGTCAAGAACTTCCGGGACGAAGCCATCGACCGGCAGCTGGAAAAGTGGGGAATCGTCGACCTATACTCGGACGACGTCTCACAAGGGGGGCAAGTTAGTGACGCGCTCGGGGTGGCAAGGGGGGACGTCATATCCCTCCTGGATGATGACGACGAGTTCCTGCCCGAAAAGCTCGAGCGGGTTTACGCGGCCTTCAGGGACGGCGTCGACTATTACCACAACGGCCGGGTAGTGGTGAACGAAGCGGGAAAGGTACTTAGGGTAGAGGGTTACAGCGCGATTATAAAAGGAGAGGAGGAGAAGGCCAAATATGCCCTTGAGATGATGGTGCATAAGGCCGGGTTCTATAGCAGCTCGATATCATTCAGGAAGGCAATATCGGAAGCATTAGATCTGGAAAAGTGCGACCTGAGCATTGACGTATTTATATTCACCGCAGCCCTGCTTTCGGCCCGTGCCATAGCCGACGACCCCCGTCCTTTGACCCTCTACCGCGTTCACTCTCAGCACGCCGGCGCGGACCTGAGTTCTTTTGAGGCGATGCAGGCGGAAGTGCTCAAAAGCGGCTCAAGGGGGCTTTCTGACGTCGCTTACCTTGCAAGCCTCTGTAGCGGGACGCCCTACGAGCGCGCGATCAAGTTCTTGTTCCTCAACCACAAGCTGGCCTGGTTGGCCCTACTTGAGCGCCCGCAATTGGACGATCCCAGGCTGAATACGCTAGGCACAGGCGATCTGATCGGTTGGCTATCTTTCTTACCTTACCAGTGGCATCATTTGCTCCATTTCACGAGGGTGATGCTGATTCCCGCCCTTCCCAAAGCCGCTAGACGCGCCGTAGCCAAATTTACCTTTGACCGGAAAGTTAGACAAGCCCTTGGTTAAACGCTTGCGCGTTGGAAAACCGTAGCCCACGAGCGCCACTGAGATCGCGATCGCTGAGAGTTGCATACCTATGATTTCGTTCGCTTGAACTTGCGGGGCGTAGTAAACGCGCATTACGTAAGTGCCGGTCCTGTTGGTTATCCGCCCAGATGAATAGGTCAAACCACCGGAAAGAGGCCTCCCCCCGGCCCCTTCCTCGTGAAGCCCTTTTGCGATTGTTGCGCGCGGTCTCGACCCCACCGGCAGAAAAGGACGATAGCGAGATTTCGGAATTGGCGGATACAAATCAACCTTGACAAATACTTCTAGCGATCCGCACGGAGTCCGTTTCTACTGATCCACTTTAGCGACCATTTTTTATGCGATTTTCCCCGCAAAATGGGGCATGGAAGCCTCTACCACGTCGCGAATTCTAACTGCAACGACGACACCGCAAAATACCCTTCAATTGCCACAACGACACGCAGAAAAACTCCTCTGTAGCATACGAAGAAAAGTTGACCATCTATTGGGGAGCCTATCCTCGACTTCCTCGGCTTGAGGAGCTCGCTAGGCTGGTCGCATCCGCGTAGCTCAATCTGCACGCATAGGCGGCGGAGGGGTGGGGCTTCTCCATAACGGAGGTGTTCGACGACCTGTTCCCGGTGGGGAAGCGCAGGCTCACATCCGGGCGCGCCTTCGAGCGCCTGCTCAACCCACGTCCGCGCTCGCCTTCATGCAGGGCTTCGCGTTCAAGAACGAGCACTTGAAGAAGCCCCCGCCTGAATGGAAATAGAGGGAGGTAACCCCGTGACTAAACGAGACGCGTCCGATTTTCTCGCTCGGGTAGGAGGTGAGCTTAAGGTAACGGAGCTGTCGTGCGGGAGTCGCGTGCCGACAGACCAGTTTATCCCCGGATCTCGTCCTCCAAAGAGAGGATTTCGTCCTGCGGTGGTTCTAAGTATTCTTCCTCTCCCGCTGGAGCGAGCTCGCCCGTACCCGTTTGGCCGGCAGCGCCTTCGCCCTCTTTGACTACGAGCTTCCCGACCCTCTCCCCCTTCGAGGGCTCCCTCACGGTGCCTATGAAGGAGGCCCTTCCGCCGAACGAACGCAGAACCCCTTCCACCGCCTGGGGCGGAAACGTGGCCACTATTGAACCGCTGCCCAA
>JAWDNK010000123.1:0-3458 GCA_046534355.1 Candidatus Martarchaeota archaeon
CCATGACGATGAGGTAGTCCACGATCTTCATGATCACCTCCTGTATGTGAAGCTTCGGCCTCGCCACCTGGACCAGCTGCGTAGTCTTTCCAAAGTACGTCTTTCCCGCCGTAGCGACCACCACGGCCGTAGCCTCTCCCCTCTTTATTATGGAACCCGAGTAAAGCATCGAATCCGCGTTCGCCTCAATCGGCAAGGACTCTCCCGTCAACGCGGATTGGTCAACCGAAAGGCTACCCTCTATAACCTTCATGTCAGCGGGCACGAAGTCACCCAGCCTAACCCTAACTATGTCGCCCGGGACCAACTCTCTGGCCGGGACGGTCTGCCATTTTCCATCCCTGAGTACCCTAGCGTTGACCGTCAGCTTATTCTTGAGCATCTCAACGGCGTTCCCTGCCTTGTACTCCTGAACGTAGCTGATGATAGAGTTGAGTACCAAAAGCGCGAGTATGATATACATGGTTAGGAATTTGTGCAACACGTACGTCAGCACGACGGTTACCTCAAGCATCCAGGGGACAAGACCCCAGAACTTCTTCAGAAACCTCAGCACCGGGTTCTCCTTCTTCTCCTCGATCTCGTTGTAACCGTACTCCTTGAGCCTCTTAGCTACTTCCTCTGAGGTTAACCCCGAGGGTGAAGTGTTTAGCTCCTTCATGACCTCTGTTGCACTTTTCTTCTTTATCGCGTCAGTCGAAGCCATTTTGACATAATCCAAGAATCAACCCGTAAAAGGCTTGTCCAAAAAAAGAACGCGCTAAACCTTATCTGCGGAAGAAAGCGTGTATTCATGGATTACCTCGTGACCGGCGGTTCAGGGTTCATAGGAAGACACCTGATAAAACTGTTGGGTGGGGCTACCGTGGTCGACCTGGTCAAAAGCGGCAACCCCTTGGTCAAGGAAGAGTACTTGGTGGACATAGCTTCTGACTCCTCCGAGAGCGCGCTCGAAAGGGCGGCCCGCGGAAAAGGGGCAATATTCCACTTGGCCGCGAACCCAGAAGTGAGGGTAGGTGATGCCAAGCTTCACGCCCAGGTCGGAGTGCTGGGCACCTATCACGTACTCGAGGCAGCGAGAAAAGCTGACGTCGACCGCTTCGTGTTCGCTTCTTCTTCTACCGTCTACGGCGAAGCCCCCTTAACCCCTACGCCCGAAGACTTCCCCCTTGCACCCATTTCCACTTATGGGGCCATGAAAATGGCTGCAGAGGGGCTTATTTCGGCTTACGCCTCTTATTACGGCATCAGCGCCGTTTCCCTTAGGCTGGCAAACGTTGTAGGGGGCGACGCGAGCAGGGGAGTGGTCCACGATTTCGTGGAAAAGCTCAGTAAAGATCCGACGTCGCTAGAGGTGCTGGGGGACGGGACACAAACCAAGAGTTATTTTCACGTGGAGGACTGCGCTAAGGGTTTTGCCATGGCCTTGAACTGGGGCACTAAGGGCAAAAATACTGCCTACAACCTAGGCTCCTACGACGCAATCGACGTCTTAACGGTCGCAAGGGTCGTCATGGAAGCCATGGGAATGAATCCACAAAGCGTAAAGATAAGGATAGCGGGAGGAATCGACGGCAGAGGTTGGATGGGAGACGTGAAGTACGCGTGGCTCTCCGTTGAAAAGGCCAAAAGGGCCGGATGGAAGCCCGTCTACGCTGACAGCGCCTCGGCCGTTAAGAAAGCCGTTAGCGAGATGCTAGGTGGATCTTGAGGCAGCAGTTCGCGCTAATCGACGAAAGACGACGAGCCTTGCCCCTTAGGGCGGAGAGGGCGGGGCGGGGAGGTCAGCGATATCCCGATAAGACTAAAAGCTCCGGCAAAAATAAATCGCTGCCGGGGTGGCCGAGTGGACAAAGGCGGCAGCCTTGAGAGCTGTTGGTCCTCCGGGCCTCGCGGGTTCGAATCCCGTCCCCGGCGCCGCTCGCGCCAAGGGGAATAGAGATGTGGAGATTCCCTCCAGAAATCAGGGTAAGGACGGACACTGAGGAGAGGCAGCTGGTAAAGACGGTGTTGAACGCCGCGCTAAGGGCCGCCGATCCGTTCGTTTTGACCTCGCGCTTTCTGTCCGTTAAGGATCGCGAAGTTTACGCGGCCGGAATAAATCTCGGGAAACCAACCGTGATAGCGGTGGGGAAAGCCGCGGCTGGCATGGCCTACGCTGCCTTCGCCGCCGGGTTGGATGAGGGTGTGGTGGTGCAACCGAGGGGGTATCCCAGGCCCAACCTACCGTTCCGTCTCGTGGAGGCCGGGCATCCGAGGCCAGATCAGGGCTCGCTTAAGGCCGCCGAGATCGTACTAGAGGAGATCTCCGCCGCGGACTCCGTGCTCTTGGCGATCTCGGGCGGATCGTCCGCCTTAATGGAATTGCCAGAGGATGGGTTGACACTAGAAGATATGGCCTGGGTATACGATGCGCTGACTTCGCTCTCAACTCCCATTGACCAACTCAACGAGGTCAGGAAACACCTCTCATCGCTAAAGGGGGGCAAGTTGGCAGCCCGGATGAAGGGGAAGGCCGTAGCCCTTGTCCTTTCCGACGTACCCGGTGACGACCTCGCGTCGGTCGGGTCTGCCCCCACCATCCCCTCTAAAACCGACCTTAACTGGGTCGCGGACTTCATCTCGCGCAAGGGGCTTTTGCGCGAGGCACCGAGGGCCCTTCTGGATTTCCTTCGGAAAGGCAAGGAATCAGAGAAGGGATACGTGCCCACTTTCCTGGTGGGTGGAAACTCCGACGCCGTCAGAGGGGCAGAACGCGCCGCGGAGGAGCTCGGGTTCCCCGTGATCAAGACGGCACTCTCAGGAGAAGCCAGCGAAGCTGCGCGCCAGCTGGCCGCTAGGCGCTTCGGTGGCTTTTTGGTGGCAGGCGGTGAGACGACGGTGACGCTGAGCGACAAAAAGGTAAAGCTAGGTAAAGGGGGAAGAAACCAGGAGTTCGCGCTATCCGCTTCTGCCTATCTGAGCGAGGGTGACGCCCTCGCGTCCTTGGCCACCGACGGTATCGACGGCCCCACGGACGCCGCAGGTGCCATGGTTGACGCCCGCACGTTCGAGCCCTCGGCTAGGGAATACCTAGAGAGGCACGACTCTTACACTTACCTGGAGAAGAAAAGGGACCTAATGATCACGGGGCCCACTGGGACCAACGTCTCGGACGTGGTCGTGGCCTTCAAGAAGAAATCGCGACGCGCCCCCCAACGAACCGGCACCGATGGCCGCCTTAACCCCGCGCCCCCGAGTACGGGCATAACCCAACGCATATGCTACGCCATCACAAACAGTTTCAAAATAAATAGTTTTATATAGGTGCTCGTCATATAATATTCTGTGCCTGAAAGATTATATACCTTGAAAGAGGCATGTTTGCTCCTTGGCCTTCACCCAAGGACAATCCATAGGTGGGATAAGCAAGGCAAAATCGGGGTCCTGAGAACACCTGGCGGTCGCAGGAGAATACC
>JAWDNK010000124.1:0-3441 GCA_046534355.1 Candidatus Martarchaeota archaeon
ACGAAGGTGAGGGCTGGCGTAAGCGAGTAAAGCACGCCCGAAAGCACCTGAAACGGGGCCGAAACCAAAAGCGGTACCAAAGCGTACATGCTCATCCATCTGCCCCTTATCTCTTTGCTGGTAAGGTTTCCCTGCAACGTCTGAATGGAAGGAGACAACAGCGCACCACTTATCCCACCGGTGACGCTCCAAGCTATTAGGTCGGTCATGCCAACCGCTGACACGAAAGCCAACATGCTGAGCGGGGAAAACAACGCCGCTAGGATGGCCGCCTTCTTCAAACCCAATCTCCTAACCAAACCAGCGGCGGGCATGATCAGCAATACGGTGACCGAGGAGCTCAAACCGATGAGAATCCCGTATTCGGGAGGAGAAAGCTTCAGCGAATTTATGACGTAAATGGATATGAAAATCGTGGAAAGCGCGGTGGCGACGCTGCTCAACAGCGTGAACAGCAGGAGCTTCTTGGCCGGTTCGCTTGCCGCCCTGTAAGCGTCACGCATTCCCCTGAAAGAAGAAAGCACGTCGACCCGCCCTCTCTTCTCCACCACGTGGGTTTCCTGCAGGTTCCTCGCCCTCCAGGTCGTCGCGATAACGCCCAGTAGTCCAGAGATAAAAAAGCCAATCTTGAGGCCGACCACGTCACCGAAACGGCTAACCAGCAGCCCACCGAAGTACGGCATGAAGACTGACGGTATTGAGGTCAAGAGGGTGAAGGACGCGAAACCAACGGGCCTAAGGTCCGGCTCTATGGAATCGTTGATGGTTGCCTGAAAGGCAGGAGAGTATATACCGGAGAGGGCACCTATAATAATGGGTAAGAACAGCCACGGCCACGAGAAGACGAAAACGTACAGGAAAGAAGAAGTGGCCGCCACCACGCTGAACACGGTTATTATCCTCTTTCTACCGTAAGCGTCCGCTATGGCCCCTCCCACCACGTATGCCAGGGCCGTGGTCACGGAGCTGACCGCAACCATAAGGCCAATGAACGCAAGAGGTGTGCCGAGGGCGTAAAAGTAAAGAGATTGGAACGGGTTTACAAGTCCGCCTCCAATGCTCCAAAGAGCGGAGCTCGCAGCCAACACCCATGAGTTATGGGAAAAGTAAAGGCGCCGTTTTAAATCGAGGATCGTCAGAGTGCCCACCCAGCTCATCCATTTAGCCGTTAAGCAGGAGCCCGCCGAGCACCCTGGGCGATTTGGGTTTCGCGTTGACGTCTACCACCAAGCCCCTGCCGCTCCTCGGTATCGGGGTGTCTGACCTCATCACTCCCCCATCCAGGGTTGCCGTGGCCCTTACGCCCCCGGTGAAAACGTGGAACCTAGCCGGCAAGGAAGGCGCCCACTTAAAGGGATGGAATTCCGCTGGCACTTCTTGCGAAAAAGAAGCCGACTCCTTGGAAAGGGCATAGATCCCCTTCAGCTCCTCCGCGGAGGCCCCCTTGAGGGCTAACCCAACGCGAACCCCCACCCCAACGTGATCCTGATCCTCGTCCAGGACCTGGATGCTCCTCACCTCCACCTCCTTCCCCTGCGGTAACGAGGTAAACCTGTCGTGAACGGAGACATCGGTAAACGTAAAACCCAGCACAACAGTTCCCACCCCAGTTACCGGAAACACTCTGTCCACGAACACGAAACCTCTCTCGCGGGGACTCCCCGCGAAGGGCACGACCTCTTGGAAAGCCCTCCCACCTATCGAGAGCTCCGAGAAATATTTGTAGGATGCCGGATCTCCCACCAATTCGCCATCCACGCCCCCGGCCTCGATCATCAAAGCCAGCTCGCCGTCTTGCCACCCAACCGCACCTGGCAGGACCAAGTACGCAAAATCTGAGATGGACACGACCTGCGCCTGCTCCAGTAGCTTATCAGGCCTAGGGACCAACACCGACCGCAGCTTCTCCCCCGTCTTTTGATAGTATATGGGAACCCAATCGCTTTCATGCTTCTTCCCGAGCTTGGAAGCCGCTTTTTCAGCTGATGCCACATCTGAGCTGAGAACGACTTGGACGGTACCGGTGAGCATGAACGTACACCTAAGGGGGTTATAACCCTTTGCAGGGTTCTCCCGCGCCATTCTTATGCTTCTCTCCACCCCGTGTCGTAGCTCGCTGCAATTCAGCCGATTATTTCGGGAAACGCGGTCGGGCGCAGCGTCCTAAGGTACGGCCCTCTGGAAAACCAAAAGGTTTCGGACGACTAATAAGGTGATAATATTAAACGGTAAGCCGCGCCAGCTCCTTAAACGCCAACCAAAGAGTCGACGAAAGGATCACCAGTCCTCCGACTACCAGAAAAGAACCCCTAGCCCCCGCTAGGGTGATAAGCGCTCCGCCGACCGCGCCCGAAAAGAAGGTTACGGACAACGTAAAGGTGTTGAACGCCCCCTGAACCCTAGCCATCATCTCATAGGGAATTATTTTGATGAAGGCAGTCATGAGCGCCACAGAAAGCACACCAATGCTCAAGCCCATGACAAGCGCTGCCGCGGCATCTGCCAGCACGCTGCCTGAGAAACCCACCATCAAGGAAGAGAAACCGGCAACCGTCGTTGACGCAAAAGAGATCTTCCCGAGCCCGCCTTTTATTTTTGAAGCTAAACCCGAGCCCAGAACGCCCCCTCCCATGATGGCCACTATTAGCAGGCTCATGTACACCGCTGGTAGCCTTAAACTCTGCTGGACCAAAGCGGCTATCATCACGCCGGACATCCCGAAAACCATGTTCACGACCACCGCTACCACCATAGCCTCCGTAACGACCCGATGCGCCCTTATGAATGCTATCCCTTCCCTCATCGATTCCAATGGCGATGAACGCTTCAATTGGACATCCGATTCCCTTATGGCAGACAACGGAGCCAACGCTACTATGAAAACGGAAAGGAGCGTCAGGAACGAGATCTCGTAACCCTGGGTGACCATCAGCCCGGCCAACCCATAGCCGGCCGCGTCGAAAGCGGAAGAGACGGCGCTGGAAAGCGAACTGCCCGTTTTGTACTGCTCCTCGCCCAGAAATTCTTTCGTCCATGACGTCCTTATGGAGTTCAATACATCCGACGTGAGCCCTATTATCAGCGCGGCCGAATAGATGGCGATCACCAGCGCTATGCGGGAACCGATGAAGGCTGCCCACATAACGCCCAGCAAGGATGCCGCCCTCAACGCACCGGAAGCTAGCGCTATGCGCTTTTTCCGACGGGACTTATCGATCACGGCGCCGAACAAAAAGCTGAAGAAGAGCGGTAAGGACAAGAGGCCCTCACCAAGTCCTGCCAACAAGGGAGATCCTGTCACTTCCAAAACTATCCACAGTATCATGAGGTCAAAGGCCGACGTACCCAGCCTAGACAGGCCCGCGTTTGCGACCGTTAGCTTGAAGTCCTTGGAAAGGCGACGCACAAAAATAAGTGCGAAAAGCTAATAAGAGTGTCTGA
>JAWDNK010000125.1:0-3412 GCA_046534355.1 Candidatus Martarchaeota archaeon
AGGGCGGGGTAGTTCACTGGCATCGGCCGCGCAAGGGGTGCCAGAGCCAGCTAAGGCTAAGCTCGAGGTACCTAAGATACGAGCGCAATGGAATGAACCATGAAAACAAATCGAAGTGGTTCGCGCGAATTACCTCTTCTAACCTTCTCAGCCGCGAAAGCCTAGGTGTTTCTTCGGGCGCCGTTGGGTCTTGTTTTGCAGTCGATTCGCGTTCCGTAGAAAGCTTTTTAAAAACCCGCGGGGGATCCCATTGCCGCTGAGATGCGGGGTAAATGCCTCATTGGCTCGGCGGGGGTTTGCCGCTTTGCCGGCAAGCCCGTTTGTCCCCGTTTGGCTTTCAATGATCGCAGCGATGCAGTCCTTAACCCCTTCTCCGTCGTCCCGATCTAGGACCACGGTGGCTACGGCCTTGACCTCTTCCCTTGCGTTCTTAACGGCCGCAGACCACCTTGCCCACTTCATCAATTCTAGGTCGTTGAGTTCGTCGCCCACAACTAGCGCGTTACCGTCAACGTCGAGAAGCTGGAGCAAGCGTTGTACGGCGGCAAGCTTGCTGACGGTTTCTGGGAGGACGAAGAAATAGTCCTTGTACAGCTCCGTTCTAAAGGGGGCGCCCACCTCGCGCGCCAGTGAAAGAGTTGGCTCCAGGTGCGGGGCATCCACTAACACCGCTACCTTCCCCCTAGCGTGTGGGATATTCGAGCGCTCGAGCGCGTCCAGGAACCGGAACCACTTCTCGTCTGCGATTACCTGAACGGTATTTCCGACGCTTATCACCCCTCCTCCCTCGCAACAGACGGCATCGGCCGCGCGAATCAGGTCTACGGGTAGGCGATCCAGCGGTCTGCCGCTGGCGATCACCACCTTTATTCCCTTGCTTCTCGCGGACTGTATGAGTTTTATGAGATCGTGATCCACGGTACCGTTGGCCGACAGGGTACCGTCGTAGTCCATTATAATGGCATTAGGCCTCGGGCAGTGCTGGCTAGGGCTTGCTCTATGTCCCAAATCAAATCGCCTACGTCCTCTAAACCAACGGAAAGCCGGAGTAAGCCGGCGCTTATGCCCGCCTCCTCCAACTCTTTTTTATTCATTGCCCCGCTGAACGCGGAAGCGGGGTGCATTATGGTGCTTTCTGTGCCACCGAGGCTTGGGGCCGGCTGAATTACCTTAAGTCTCTTCATGAATTCAAGCGCTTGTTTGGAGCCGCCTTCCACCTCAAATGACAGAACCGCACCGAATCCCTTCAGTAAACCCTTGGCAAGAACGTGGGTCGGGTGCGATTCTAGGCCAGGGTAAAGCACGCGGGCGATGCCGCGGTGTCCCTCAAGCCTTTCTGCGATCTCCATGGCGGATGCCTGCTCGTGCTCCAATCTGGCCTGAAGCGTCTTTATGCCTCTGATGACCAGATATGCGGCGTGCGGGTCGAGCGCGCCACCTAGCATCCTCCTCCACTCCCAGGCGTCATCCAGGTCGAATCCTATCAAAGCCCCAGCTACCACGTCATTATGGCCGGCGATGAACTTTGTGGCGCTTGAAACCGAAAATTGTGCGCCGTTTTCGAGGGGCCTGAAGTTCAAGGGAGTCGTGAAAGTGTTGTCCAGTGCGAGCGCGGCGTCGTTTTCGCGACAGGCTTTCACCAGTTCAGGTACGTCAACGACATTGAGGGTTGGGTTGGACATCACCTCAGCAAATACGAGAGTTGTATGCTTGTCCACCTGTTCCGGTAGTTCTTTGGTTTTCGCTTTTTCTACTTGGACGCCGTATTCTTTCATCCTGTTAGCTAGGGCTAAGGTAACGCTGTAGACTTCAGATGGGACGATCAGCTTGCTGCCTGGCTTGAGCTTTGAGAAGAAGAGCGAAGATATGGCGGCCATTCCCGATGAAAAAGCCAAGGCCTGAGCTTTTTCATCGTCAGATTCGATGGTTCTCAGCACGTCCTCCAGCGCACTAACCGTGGGGTTATCTTCCCTCGAGTATCTCAGGGGGTGACCATGAATGGTGCGTGCCCCTTCCCTGGGGAAGTTGAACACGGCTGACTGATAGATCGGCGGGATGAAAGCTCCCTCTTGATCCCCAGAGTAAGCTTTGGTGGCTCTCGTTCCAATTCCGAGGCGCTTATCCATAACAAACGGTGTTGCGCCCGATTTAAGCAGTGTGGATTTTCTCATGCGTTCCTTTTTGGTTAATTGCGCCTTTTATAAGTGGGGAGATTCAAAGGGGGAACCCTCGCCCCTCGGGGCGGGGAGCATGCCAGTTTTGATGGGCCAAGGCTTTCGATCTTCAGTTTTGCGGCGAGAAAGCGAACTGGTGTGGTTGGCGCCTCGGGTTGCAGTCAGCTCTCCAGCGATCCTCGTTTTTGATGCGCTTGGCTTTCGTTTCTTCCTAATTTTGCTTGGCGAGCAGATCGGGTTTATCGCGGCAGCTACCCGAGGGGGTTGAACTACCCCCTTGCGGGGAGCTTTTGCCCGCTTAACCCCCCGACAGGGTTAAATGCGCCACTATCGCTGTTCTGATGCCAATGGATACGTTCACGGTTGAAGGGGGATGGTCAACCCCCAGGGGGTGGCCTCGATTGTCCAAGGTTCCCAGTGGCTTGAGGGTGCCACAAGAGGGGGAGTTGGTCGGGGTTGTGACGCAATTGCTTGGTTTTGACAGGATACGCGTCAAGTGCACAGACGGTAAAACGCGCATGTGCAGAATACCCGGAAAGATGAAAAAGAAAAGCTGGATCCACGAGGGGGACTTCGTTCTGGTCACCCCTTGGGATTTTCAGTCCGACACCCGGGGAGATATAGTGACCGTTTACTCCAAGGAAGAAGTTAAGCAATTGGAGGCGGCGGGAATCATACCCAAGGGGTTCTCATCAGCTGCCTAGAGAGCGTTCAATGCGCCGGCACTCGGATCAAGAGGCGGCGAAGACCTTAACCACGACCATTTAATTTTAGCTCTATGGGGGGTTAAGGGGCGAAAGTCCTTTGTGAGGGAGGGGATGGATAGCCCCCTTACGAAAGGTCTTTATAGGCGGTTTGAACGGTAGCTGGTGTCTCGGTTACTATGAGGACGGTCGGGCTTTCTCCCTGGAGCGGGCGGGCGGGGGAGGGTAGGAGGGACGGAGTAGACGGCCGGAGATGAACACGCCTCTGCGATGGTGGAATACTTTGCAAGTATTCCAGGCGTAAGCGTACCGATGAACCGGGAAGCCCCGTCCGTGAGGGCGGGGTAGTTCGCTCGCAGACTAGGTGTGACGCCAAAGCATGTCCCAGCCTCTTCCCTGGTCGGGGAAAATGTTGTTCAGCTGGGCGGCCCGCCGAGAACCCTTAAATCTGAACGGCAGGATATCCCATGGTGGTTTTGAAGGGATTAAAGCTGACCCCGCTATATCTCAATGCTGGCTGGAGCGGCATTAGGT
>JAWDNK010000126.1:0-3389 GCA_046534355.1 Candidatus Martarchaeota archaeon
GCGTTGAGCGGGCGAACCACCTCCGTCCCCATGACGTCGGCCTGGAACTGCATGAGGAAGTCGCTCCTCGACGACCCTCCGTCCACCCTTACCTCCTTGAACTCGACCCCCGAGTCGAGCCTCAGCGCCCCAACTATGTCCGACGCCATGTAGGCCACAGACTCAAGCACCGCCCTGGCCAAATACCTGGCGTCGCTCGCCCTGGTCAACCCTATTATCAGGCCCCTGGCGTACTGATCCCAGTACGGTGCCCCCAGGCCGGCCAAAGCGGGCACGAAGTAGACTCCCCCGTTCCCGTTAACCGCCGAGGCCATCTTCTCCAACTCATTTTCGTCGCGCGCTATGCCGACGTCTATGGCCCAACGGAGGGCCGCCCCGCTGGCCAGCGCGCTTCCCTCCAACGCGTAGGACGCGCTTCCCCTCTCCCGCGAGTAGAAAACGGTGGTCAGCAGCCCGTGCCTCGAGGGAAGGGCGTCAGTCCCCGTGTTCATCAACGCGAACGTCCCCGTCCCGTAAGTGGCCTTGACCATCCCCCGATCAAAACCAGCCTGGCCGAACAGCGCGGCCTGTTGGTCGCCGATAATCCCCGTGACGGGCACCCTCGCCCCTATCAGCTCGCTCACCTCTGGGCCCGTGAAGCCGAAATCCCGGTAACCGCTGGGCAGAGGCAGGGGAAGGGAAGAATCGTCGATCCCGCCCATCAGCTCGAGCAGGTCCGGCTCCCAGCTCAGCTTGTGTATGTCGAAAAGCATTGTCCTGGACGCGTTGCTGTAGTCGGTCACGTGGGCCCCTCCTCCCCTGGCGTTGACCACGTCCTTCCCTCCCCTGGTGAGGTTCCAAGCTATCCAAGAGTCCACGGTGCCGAAGATCGCCCGCCCTTCGCGGACCCTTTGGCGGAGCCCACCGACGTTCTCCAGAAGCCAGCGGATCTTCGGCCCCGTGAAGTAGGAGTCGGGGGCCAACCCAGTCCTTTCCCTTATTTCGGGGGCTTCCCTGGCCAGCTCCTCCACTATTTTGAAGGTGCGCTTGTCCTGCCAAACTATAGCGTTGTAAAGAGGGCGCCCGTCGCTGGGGTCCCAAACCACTACCGTCTCCCTTTGGTTGGTCACGCCTATGCAAGCGAGCTGGCTCGGCTCGACGCCGCTGTTCGCCACGGCCTCCTTAATCGCGGCCTTCACGTTGGCCCATATCTCCATTGGGTCGTGCTCAACCCAAGAAGGCCTCGGGTATATCTGAGAGTGCCCCCTGCTGCCCCATCCCAGGACCTTCCCCTGGGCGTCTACTATGCCTGCCCTGGTACTGCTCGTCCCTTGGTCTATCGCCAAAACGTACATACCGGTTTACGCGCGAGAGTTGATTTGTTTTTCGTTATATCAGGGCCAGCATCGACGACGAAAGACCTCGCTCGAAACTCACTTGACTGAAAGCTCGCGCTTCCGAGGGGGCGCAGAGCGCGGGTGGAAACGAGGCGCGAAGGCCTCGTGAGCGGCCGGGGATCCTCCCCTATCCGGCGAGGACGCGAAGACGCCGGTTGCCCGCGATGCCTCCAATCCGGGAAAGGTGACAACGCCTAAATGCGAACGGCGGCTTCGATTGAAGTGACCGAAGCGATTCGGGAGGTGGACGTGGCAATCATAGGGGGTGGGATAAACGGCCTTTTCACGGCGCTGGACCTGTCCTTGAGGGGGATAGGCGTTGCCCTCTTCGAGCGCGGCTCCGTGGGGAGCGGGGCCAGCGATAGGATGCACGGCCTTCTCCACAGCGGGGCCAGGTACGCCGTATCCGACCCCAAGGCCGCGGTGGAGTGCGCTCAGGAGAACGAGACGCTCAGCAGGATAGCCCCCCAAGCCGTCGAAGACACAGGGGGTTTGTTCGTCGCGATCGATCGCGAGGACCTAGAATACGCCGACCCCTTCCTCAAGGGGCTGGAGCGCGCCGGGATAAGGCACGAGGAAGTCGACTTGGCCCAGGCCCTGAAGGCCGAACCCTTCCTCAACCCTAACGCCAAGCTGGTCGTAGGCGTCCCGGATAAGGTCGTCAGGGCTAGGGAACTCATGGGAAGCGTGGCGGTGGCGGCGCACCGCGAGGGAGCGCTGATATTCCAGGACGCGGAGGTGGTGGGGGTGGACTTAAGCGGGGCCTCGGTCAGCGGCTTGACGATCAAGGACCGCGTCGACGGTGGCCTGAAGAAGGTGGGCGTGAGGGCCGTGGTCAACGCGGCGGGCCCCTGGGCACCCCATGTGGCAGCCATGGCCGGCGTAAAGGTAGAGGTGATGGCCACCATGGGGGTGATGGTGGTCTACGATCGGCTGTTCAACCACGCGGTGATTAACAGGCTCAGGCCCCCCTCCGACGGCGACATCGTGCTCCCCTACGGCGGGCACTCCATAGCGGGGACCACGGCCGTGCTCACCGACGACCCAGATCAACCGGAGATAAGCCAAGACGACGTCGACCTGATAAACGGGGAGGCCTCAGCACTGATCCCGGCCATAGCCAAGGCAAGGGTGCTTAGGTCTTACGCCTCGGTCAGGCCTCTCATCAGGATGGAGGGGGTGGACACCAGGGAGGCCACCAGGGACTTCGCCGTTATAAGGCACGAGACCCCGAGCAACGCCGTCACGGTGATAGGGGGGAAGTTCACTACCGGTAGGCTGGTGGGGGAAAGGGCGGCCGACGCCGCGGCCCAAGTGCTGGGGTCCAACAAGGGGTCGAGAACGAGGAGCTACGAATTGCCGGGCGACCCCTACGGGTTGGCCGGTGAGGCCTATCCCTACCTCAGGTCCTCGGTGAGCTCGCTCGTTGACGCGCTCGACGCGGAGTACGGGAGGGTAGCGGCCTACTTGGCCCTTTTAGCCGAGTACTCGAGGGAGGGAAGGGAGAGATTGGGGTGGTGAAGGTGGCAGACATGAAGTACAGCGGTTCCTTCGCGGTGAGCGCCCCCGTGGAACGGGTGGTCGCCTTCGTTAGGGACCTGGAGAAAGTGGCGCCCTGCATACCTGACGTCGTGTCCTACACTGTAAACGGCGACGAGGCGAGGGTCAAGTTCAGGGTGGAGCTGGGAGACGAGGTCCCCATAGCGGAGCTGAGGCGCGTGACGGCCGACTCGCAGCTTAAGGTTACCCCGACGGAGGCCGGGGCCAAGTACTCCATGAAGGGAAGGGCGGCTGGGAGCGGCGTGGAGGTGTCGCTGGACCTGTCGGTTAAGCCCGGGGACGCGGGCTCGACCGTCCAATGGGTAGCGGAGGTGTCGCTGGGCCGCCTTTTCGGCATGATGGCGAAGTTCGTGGACATAGACGCGATGGTCAAGAGGATAGCTCAGGACACGATCGACGGCATCGTCAAGTGCATGGGAAGCCAAGGACCCACGTAAAGGGCGCAAAAGCCAA
>JAWDNK010000127.1:0-3387 GCA_046534355.1 Candidatus Martarchaeota archaeon
ACGCGGCTCAAACGGGAGAGCTGACCCAACTTCAGGCCCAAATACAGGTGGCGTGGAGGCTGGAGAACGCGACGTCATCTTTGGTCCCGGCCAACTCCGCGGCTAGCGCTTACATTTACGGTCCAACGGGCGCCAAGGCCGAACTGAACATGGCACAGAACGCCCTGAACGCCGGCGAGGCCTCGGTTTGCAGGGCACACCTGAACCAGGCCATGGCTGACCTGAAGTCCGCGCTCCTCTACATGGAGAACGGTTGATGGGCGTTTGGTCGAGGCCAGCACTTTCCCAACTTATCTCTTTTTTATTTTGTTTTATTTTATTTTATTTCATTTCATTTCATTTCCTGATCGTGGTTTATCGGTATCGCCCCTTTCACGTCATTGGTTGCCCAATTTTTGCCTAAAAGGGAAGTTTTTGCTTTGGAAAGAGACATCCATCGAATTTGGGTTTGTCGAACTCTGAAGTTTCAGCGGGTTGCGGCCTGCGTTTCAACCCAGCCGCGAAGTTCGATATGTGGTTTTGCGGGGGGCTAGCTGGACAGTAGCGCCCTTTTCCAGCACTATTTACTCTCTGGTAACGATAACACCTTATTGCGTCAGCGGAGGGGCTTGAAGAGATTCCTGCGCTTTTTCACAAAGACGAAAACAAAAAAGACCTTCATCCCACGCTTTCCCACTTGCCGCTGCGCGAAGACCTTTCTACGGCGTCGAGGACTTTCTGCACGTAGAGGCCGTCTTGGAACGTAGCCATGGGATAGACGGGTTTGTCGTTTTCCACCGCGTCCAAGAAGTGGGCTATCTCTATGACCACCGAGTGCTCCCAACCGAGCACGTGCCCAGGTGGCCACCAGTGAGGGTCGTGCGCGAGTATCGTCCTGAAGCCCGACGTTTGAGCGCCCTCCTCGAAGTAGACGGAGAGCTCGCTGGGCCTCTCGAGGTTGAAGGCTATGCTGCCCTTGTTTCCGTGAATTTCTATCCTCATTTGGTTTTTCATGCCGGGTGCCACGCGCGAGGCCTCTATCACCCCGATCGCGCC
This sequence comes from Candidatus Martarchaeota archaeon, assembly GCA_046534355.1. Lineage (GTDB taxonomy): Archaea > Thermoproteota > Thermoprotei_A > Marsarchaeales > UBA168 > UBA168. The sequence goes on from JAWDNK010000127.1 coordinate 1,036, forward strand.
GCCCTTGAACCTCACTAGGGAGGCAAAGGCGTCGTCTACCTCTATTTTTATTTTTTCTCCGGTCTCCGTTGGCCTTTCTGGGTAAAGGATCTGTTCCTGCGCCGAGACCTCTGAGATTTCACCCAAGAGGTAGTGAGACATATCTATGAGATGGGACCCGAGGTCGCCCAAGGAACCGCTCCCCGCCGTCTCCTTCCTTTGTCTCCAACCTATGAGCGTGCCCGATTGAGCCACCGGAGTGTTCGGGTCTGCGAGGTACCCTTGGAGGTAGGCCCCCCTGAACTCGTGAACCCTGCCTATCCTCCCCTCGTCGATCAACTTTTTCGCGAGCGAGATGGCGGGCAGGAAGCGGTAGTTGAAGCCCACTGCTGCTTTAACCCCCGCCTTTTCAGCCTCTTTGGCGAGTTCCTCGGCCTGATCGACGTTGACGGCCATGGGTTTCTCCAGGAGGACGTTCTTCCCGCTTTCTAGGGCGTCGAGGGTTGGGCCGTGGTGCAGGTGGTTCGGCAGGCAGTTATCCACGATGTCGGAGTCGCGTATTGCCTCATCGAGTTTTGTGGAGTATCTTTTGAAGGAAAACCTGCGGGCGAAATCGGCCAGTGCCGCCTCGTTCCTGCCGTAGGCGACCTCCAATTCCGGCCTTTGCACGTCGTAGAACTCAGGGGCCGTCAGGTAGGCGTGGGCGTGAGCCTTACCTATGAAGCCGTGCCCCAATACGGAAACCTTTATCATGTGATATACACGCCGACGTTTTTATTTTTATTCTACACCTTGCTCATGAGTTAGCCAGCGGTGAGACGGCTGGCGGTGAAAAATGTACTTGGACGTAGCCGCAGTAGCCGCTACTGAGGGAAAGCGCTCTGAGTGCGGGCATCTCTTTTTCTTTCGCCCCGCCAGCCCACAGGGACGCCGGTGATCGGGGAGCCTCGGCCGTGGTGAGGAGATCGGCCTCGCGCTCCCGTCAGATAGCAAAAGCCCCGTCGTCGAGCCGATTTGCCGTCCAGTTGATTCCGCCGAGCAGGTGCCCCTGGAACCAAGCGCTCCTCCACGTCGGTATGAAGTGCCCGAAGGCGGTATAGAACACCCTACCCTTTCCGAATTCGTGGCACCAGGCCAGCGCGTAATCGCCGTCAGCGCGGTTCCCCTTGCTGAGGTCAACGGTCTTCGCGTCTAGACTGATGAGCACGTGGGTCTTTTTCCTGTCCCAGTCCCTGAAGGTGTAGACCTCCTCGCGGGTCGTGAACTTGATTGGAAGGCCCTTGGTCGATGGGTGATCGCCGTCTTCGACTACCACCCCGACTTCGCCCGTCCAAGGGTGCCCGTTGAACGTCCCCCCTAGCATCTCGTGGTACTTGGGATAGCCATAAAGGGTGTCGGCCGCGTTGTGGACGCCCACGAATCCGCCGCCGCGCTCGACGTAGTCGATCAGCTCTTGTTTTTGTTCGTCGCTGAGGGGGATCTCCCCGGTGGTCAAGAAGATCACTGAAGAGGTAGAGCCCAACAGTTCCCTTGAGATCTCGGAGCAATCCTCGGTGGCGCGGACTTCGAAACCGTTTCTATCCCCCAGCCTGGTTATGACCTCGATAGCCGCGCTGAGGTAGTTGTGCCTGAAACCCGCCGTGCAGGTAACAACCAACACGCGCATGGGCTAATCCCGCGTTCGCTTAAAAGGCCGAGCACGGCACGATGCTCTTCCGCGCTCGTCGGACTTAAATGCCAGCGCTGATCATTTTTCATGAAAGTAGGGTTTTTGACGGGTGCTTTGGGTAAAGCGCCGTTGACTGACGTCTTCTCCTTCGCGAAGTCCATCGGCGCTCAAAGCGTGGAGCTCGGGTACGCCCCCTACAAGGAGCGCGCCAGCGAGATCGCGAGAGAAAACGGCATAACCATATCGGCGCTGGGCTTCTACGCCAACTACCTCGATCCGGACCCAAAAAAGAGGGAGGCAAACCTCCAAAAGGCCAAGGCCGCCGTGGACTTCGCCTCCGAAAACGGGATCGGCCTGTTTTGTACCTTCGTGGGTCGCGATCCGTGGAAGGACATACCTGATAACCTGAGCCTTTTGGATCAGGAGTTCGCTCCCCTCGTGGATTACGCCGAAGAGAGGAACGTCAGGGTTGCCTTCGAAAATTGCCCAATGGAGACCTTCCCAACGGGCACGAACGTCGCCTACTCTCCCGAAATATGGGATGAGATATTCAAGAGGGTGCCAAAAGTCGGACTGGAGCTCGATCCGTCTCACCTGGTTTGGCAGGGCATCGATTACGTTAAGGCTGCAAGGGATTACGCGCCCCGGATTCTTCACGTTCACGCCAAGGACACGGAGGTTTTGACGGATAGGCTGTCTAGGGT
>JAWDNK010000128.1:0-3381 GCA_046534355.1 Candidatus Martarchaeota archaeon
CCCCCCTCATTGCGTCATTACCGCCTCAATGCGTCATTTGCTCAATGCGTCATTATTCCCCCCTCATTACGCCATTATTCCCCCCTCATTGCGTCATTACCGCCTCAATGCGTCATTTGCTCAATGCGTCATTATTCCCCCCTCATTACGCCATTATTCCCCCCTCATTACGCCATTTCGATCCCCTCAATGCGTCATTACCTCTGGCATTTTATCCCTCAATCCGTCACTTTCTCGAGCAACCTGGCCCCTCAATGCGTCATTATCGCCTCAATGCGTCATTTGCTCAATGATCCATTTCTCCTATCGATACATTTCCCCCCATCGATTCACTTCGCACACCGGTCCACCGCCTTCCAAATGCTCATTGATTCACCTTGCTACGTCGTCCGAGAAGAAGGAATTTGATGAAAAGCCCTTCGAGAAGCTCGTGGACGAGGGCCGGACCAACAGGGAGATCGCTCAGATCATGAACGTATCCCTTGGGACCGTCGGGCGCAAAAGGGCGGCGCTGTACCCTAGGCCAGTCAAGAAGGAAGAGGCAAACCTTCAACAAGAGAAAGGGGCGAATGGGGGCGAGCCACCCCCCGTCGACTCAGAGCAGATGACGAAGCAGGACCAGGCACTGGTCACCATGGTCCCGACCAACCGCCCGCTCATGGAGGCCGTCATCAAAAACATGAGCTGGTGGCAACAGGCCGTCCAGGACATAGGTTCGAGGGCTATCTTTCTCGCTATCTCCACCGCGGAGTCGGACAAAGACGTGAACCAGCGCCTCGCGGGCTTCAAGACCGAGCAGGAGTTCGTGGACTACATCTCGTCCATTCTGTCCGCCCTGTACGACGCGAAGAAAGACGCGCAAAAGCTTTTAGCGTTGAAGGAAGATTTGCGCGATGCCCAGGTGACGGCAGACCTCTACAAGATTTACGCCAGCAAGCTGGAGAAGAGCAACGCCGCGCTCCAGACCATGGTCACGACGCTCATAAGCGCCCTCCCCCCAGACGTCGCGCGGAAGCTCGCGGTTTGGGCAATACTGCAGGCATACGGGACAGGAGCCCTTAAAAGTTCAGATGGGGCGAAATAAGCAGTTTCAATTCTCTTTGTGAGATTCGCCCCACTCCGATTTTCGCCCGGTTGGAAGGTTATACTTTCAATTCTCTTTGTGAGATTCATGGGACTTGCTACAGCCTTACAACATGGGCACTTGAAACTTTCAATTCTCTTCGCGAGATTCTAAACGTAGAGGCCGACCTGCGCGTAGTCGCTCTTGGGATGAGACGGCTTCTCCTCGATGGCCACCGGCTTTTCCCCCTCGAACGCGGGGACGCCGAGCCTGCGCGGGTCCCTGACCCTCTTGAAGAAGGCCATCGCCCCTCCCGAAAAGGACCTGACGTGGGAAGAGACGTCGTCGAATATCACGTTGTCGCCTAGGATGACGGTCACGTCGTAGCCGTCGGCGAAGTCCTCGGCAAGGGATAAAGAAAGCCTGAGCTATCCCCCCGGGCGGCCTCGCCCCTAATCGGGGCGCGCGCGGCGCTGCCTTCGCGGCTCCTTTATCGCCGTCAAATGTGGCCCTCCGCGTGTGTGGTCGATGTCCGCTCGTAGATGCGGTGAGGGGTGCGCGCGGTCCCGGTTCCGGGCCCGGGTCCGCGGTGAGCGTGGTGGTCGACCTGGGCGCCAGGCGGATAGCTAGCGGGGCTGGGGGCGCGCCCCGGGGGGCGTCGACGCGAGGGCCCACTCGCCGCGCTCCCAGCGGACCTGGGTCGGCGCCTCGCGGCCGGCCGGCGGCCGGTAGTCAGACCCACCGGGTGAGCCCTTTTACCCCAACCGGGCAAAGTGGCAGTGGTCGGTATATAGTCAGACCCACCGGGTGAGCCCTCCCTGGGCTCGGCGCACCTGAGGTGAGCGCGCCACAAGGCGAGCGCGGCCGAAACCACGGTGGCGTCGCGGGCGTCCACGTCACCGCGTGGCCGGGAGGCGCATAAGGGATCCGACCCCCATGTTCCCATCCCCGCCTGAACTTCAGGCCCCAGCGACACCCTTATTAACGCGACGCTTCGCGTATAGCGTGCCGCCGGGGGGCTCGGCGGGTGAAGCGAGGGACTTCTCCGAGGAGCTCGCGCAGCGCTTAGAGGCGCAGGGCAAAGGGAAGAAAGGCCCGGTCCTTGTCACGGGCCATCCGAAATCCGGGAAGAGCAAAGCGCTGGAGGAGGCGGCGGGCCGCCTGAAGAGGGACATGGTGCTCCTCCGCGCCGAGGCCGACCCGATAGCGGGAGGTACGGAGGTCCAACTGGTCCTGAAGGATGATAGGAGTGAGGAGGCGCCGCCGGTGCTCGATAACGCCGATCGCGGCATCAGCTTCGTCCATGAGAGGATAAAGGAAGGGGTCGTGGTGGCGGTCGAGCTCCCTAAGAGCCTCTACTTTCGCGGGGCGACGGAGGAAAGGGTCAATGAGCTGAGGGAGCTGCTCAGGCGGTTCGTCGACGGGCTCAGCACAATGAGCGCGGTTGCGCCCTTCGCCATAGAGGGCAACAGTTACACCTTCCACTTCATCGAAGGGCGGGAAGAGGGTCCGAGCGCGGGGGATCCGACGGGCAAGCTAAGGTGGATCGTAGAGCACCTTAAGTCCATCATCGGGCACGAGCGGGTGGTGCTGAAGCCCCCGGAGGGCTCGGTTGAGGTCGCCTACGGGGAAGCCGAGGCGAAGGCGCTCCTCGAGAAGCTGGCAGAAAACCTCGACGAGAAAAAGAAGGAGCTGGTGCTGAGGAGCGCGAGGGCTGAGTCTAGGACAAGCTTACCGTAGTTAACCAGGTTGACGTCTGTGTTAAGGAAGCCGTTGATGAACCTTAGGTTGGCCAGGTATGGTGACTTAACCAAGCTAGTTTTATCATTAACCTCCCTGGCAAGCTCCGGCTTACTCCTAATCAAATCGTGGAGGGGTATTGAAAGGTACCCGAAGCCAGCCCTAGCTCTAATCACCTGCAAATCCCCAGAACCAGTAATCTCTTCCGCGATCCTCCTAAACTCCTTAATCAACGCCCTATACGGGTTATACCCCACAGGGGTTTGCTCGCATTAAGTCTAAAGACATTTCCTTAAAGAAGGTTAAGGCCACTTAACCTAGGCCTCGGCGCACTTTACGACAATGGTGTTCACAGCGCAGTATATCAACTCCCCACACCCAAGTTCAATCTCATTAACGTACTCGCCGCCTAGGCCGTAGGACTTGACTAATGTGCTTGAGGCCACTAGGCTACCTAAACTCGACTTAACTACGAGTAGGTTATAGTACTTCCTCCTCCTCTCGTTGTTAAGGACTGATTCGTCGTACATCGTCGTTGCGTAGGCCTCAACCTGGCTGGGCTTAACCAGCATTAGGCC
>JAWDNK010000129.1:0-3376 GCA_046534355.1 Candidatus Martarchaeota archaeon
GTGAAGGCATTACTGGCCCTTTGCTCAGCAAAGTACAGAAATGAGAACCAATATGCCGAAGATACTTGTGGCGCGAAGGCAGCGGAGAGAAATCTGTGGGGGTTCATTTTGAGTTAAGTCCAGCAGTTTCTAAGCTTTTTTGCACAGAAGGCCCTAGTAGTTCAGGTAAGCAGAAGATCCCAAACCGGGTCAGCGATTCTAACAAATCCCTCGCCAAATTTTCCCTTTTCGGATTTAGAAATGAAGAAAAGAAAAGATGCCTTGAGGCTAGCGTTACTTCTATAGCGACCGTTTTGGCGAAGAATTGCAGGTAAAGCCGAAGGCTTAATAACCCACGAGGTCGTATAAAACCGCGTATCAATCTCCTTCTCTTGAAATCGACGGCACTTTCCTGACGTGCCAGAGGCAGTTCAATCGAAAAGACCAGGTACACCCTTATGTGCCGGAGTGGTCAGTTAAACATGGATATCAGGCTTTATAGGGAAGGTGATGAAAACCAGATAGTCCCCCTCCTCAACAGCTGCTTCGGAGCCCAAGCCAACCCCGAGGATTATCGCAACGCGGGGGCGCTGGATGAGGGTTTCGATCTCGGCTCGGTGTGGGTAGCCGAAGAAGCAGGACAAATAGTGGGGCACGTGATGTCCATAAAAAGAAGGGTTAACCTTGGCTCCTTCGTAAACGTGGCTGGGGTGGCGGCGGTCTGTACTAAGCCAGAGTTCAGGGGGAGAGGGATCGCCACTCAAATGATGAAACAAGTCTCAAAGGAAATCAAGGAAGACGTATCGATGTTATACACGGATTACGCCTCCTCGGCCCATCGGATCTACAGGAGTACGGGCTATTCGCCGCTACACTTCTTCCACGCCTACTCAGGGGAGAAATGGGATGTTGAAAGGACCATTGACCACCTCGCGAAATCGGCGTCGCTCGACGTGAGGCCCTTCCAAACGGGAGACGAAGAAACGATCGAGCGCGTATATTCGGCCTGGGCAGATATAACCTCGTATTCGGTTGCCCGGAGCCACCGCTATTGGACCGAGAAACTCTTCAAGAGGAATTTCTGGCATACGTTCTCCTTCAGGGATTTCAATCCTGACGAGGTCCTCGTGGTCCCGGGTAGGGCGTACGCCTACTTGGACATGTTGCCAGCCAATACCATGAGGATTAGGGAGGTACTGGCCATGCCTGGGGACACCGCCGCTCTTGCTTCTTTGCTTTACGGCGCGTTATCGTCGCATAAGGACGTGAACCAGGTAATTATTATTCTACCAGAAGGTCAGGAGGCGTTTGAGAGGTTGCTAGCAGAGATGTATTGGATTAGCAACTCTGAGCTACTAGTAAGCGTAAGGAGGCCCCGCGGACTGTTGCAAGCCCTGCAGAAAGCACTGAGCATCGAGGGATGCTACGAGGAGTCAAAAGACTCCTTTCAGTTACGCCTTTATAATGACGTCGAGGAGCTTGAGCCACTCAACGTAAATTTTCACTTTCAGGAAAGCGATGTCAAACCCTCAGCGTCCGTGAAGCTGCACCAATCGACGTTCCTGAGGATAGTTGCGGGGGAGGTAGATCCGGTCCGCGTCTTCTTGAACGGCGGGCTCGAAATGAACGGTGACCCGCTGTTGCCGCTTCGCGCTCTGAAGCAGTTCAAAAAAAGACCGATCATGATGTGGCCAACCGATAGATGGCGAGGGCGCGCTCTTTTTTTCCAAGCCGAAATAAAAAACGCCGGCATAAGGCAAAGTTCACCGCGCAGTAAGTTGTTTCGGGCTCGAGCCGCCCTTGTCTTTCCGGTCAGACTATCTGAGTAGCAGAAGTCAGCAGAGGAGACCGAACTATCCAGCCTTTGCGGACGGGACATCCCGGTTCACCGCCGTGCATACGCCGAGACGGGAATATGACGAGCGTTGCCCACGCCGACGACGGGAGAACGGCCACCCCCGGGCGTTCCGCCTGCGCTTCATGGGCAAGCCGGGCCACCCTCATAAGGGCCACCACAGCGAACACCTTCTTTCCCGCCACAAAAACTACCGTAGAGATATATCCATTCCCACAGGCGGGATTTTCCCCGGGGTCGCTGATATCTCGTTTACGCCTGGGGTGCAGGGGAGATTTCCACAAAGGGGATTTTCCCCTGGTCCTTGATTGAGCTAAGCCGCTTGGTACCACCATTGCAGGGTTAACTGCTCGAAGGGGGTGCAAGTATATCTCCCGCAGCCTCAGCGCGCGATGAAGCGGTGCTCGCGTTACGCTATTACCGATAGGGCAAGAACGACTTAATAACTTAATAACACTCGACGAAACTACTAGCCAGGAGCAAAAATTCACCAGCAGGCCCTGGAACCCGTGCAATTCAAAATCCCATAGCCAAGAGGTTTAAAATGTCCCTGCTACTAGAGCCCCTTCGCGCTCCGGCTTATCGGTAAGGGCTTTCTCATGCTCGCCGCAAATAGGCAAAATTTGGAAAGCGTTTTTCGCTCGTCCGCTTAATATCAAAAAACAACATTTTTTAAATATTTCCGCCCACGGTTGTGCATGCACCAGCCGCCGGTTCCGATTAAAAGAGAGCAAGGGCTGCCCTTTGCCTGGTGCACTCGGAATTATGACCCGCTGCATCTCCAAACCCTCTAAGGAATGCAACAAAAGCGTCAGGTCCAAGAAGAAAGGCGTTAGCGTTTTTCCTGCCTTGTACAAAGATCAACGGTTTCACATGAGCTGGTTTCTTCAGCACCTTTTACGGACGACGAAAACGGCTGGCATTCATTTCGGTGATATTGTATTGGGGTAAGCCGCAAACTGATTAAGCCTCACGCACTATTATCGATAAATTCTTCTGAATGAATTAGAAGCCCTAGCAGCCATGGCATTCATTCCCTCTTTTCGCTATGAGGATTGCTTTATCTGGGAGTTAATTTGCCGGGCCTTTTGGCAGCTTCTGATTTCAAGCGGACTTAGAGGAAACGCCAGGATTTAACCCTTGTGATTTGGTGATTCAGGTGTAAAGTTTTAAGGGGACGCGAGTCGAAACCGAAAGTGATGCGTCTTGAGTGACGTAATAGTGATGAAATTCGGTGGTTCTACCCTAACCAGCGGCGACGACGTGACGCGCGCCGCCGAGATCGTGAAAGCAACCCGTTTAGAGGGCCTCAGGCCGGTTGTGGTAGTTTCAGCGCTCCAGGGAGAAACCGACAGGTTACTGGCCCTGGCTAAACAGTCCGGTATCACCGACCCCTACCTAATAGCCCAAGTAGTCTCTTTGGGAGAAGTTCTTAGCGCCACAGTACTTACCGCCGCCCTCAAGGGTATAGCGGAAAACGCAGTTGCGGTAGCCCCAGGCGATTCCAGCTGGCCAATCACCACCTCTGGTGATCCTCTGGAC
>JAWDNK010000130.1:0-3353 GCA_046534355.1 Candidatus Martarchaeota archaeon
GGGCTTCCCACGTAGTGCTTGTACCCCCTTGCCTGATATATGTCTTGGTACATTATCGCACCCGTGGAGACCACCACGTCTACCAGTCCCAGGTCCACCATGCTTCTTATCACCTCCCGAAGTCCGCCCGCTATCAGCGGGCCGGCCAGCCCCAGGAATATGGCGGGTCTCCTCTCATCCGTGAGCATGTTTTCGTATACTTCAAGGCATCTGCCCATGTTCCTAGCCTGCACGGACATGGCCGAGTACGCGTGCAGTAATTCCGATACCGATTTCACTGACTTTGGGTCGATGGCCTCGACGGGTTTGGATAGCAGTTCCCTTTTCCTCTCCCTCTGCTCGGGAGTTAAGTTTGCGACCTCGTTGATCTCTACCATAACGTGCTAAGTCCACCACTAAAAAAATCTATTCCCTTAGGCTTGGTGCTTTTGACGCTGTGATGAGGGTCCATTGAGGCGAATTTTTGGTGTTTTATCGAATTTCTCGGTTGGCCTCCGAAGGCGTTTTTCAATCAGAACAGCACGTGCACCCAGTGCGACGGGGTCATAATGTTGGCCTCCGAAGGCGTTTTTCAATCGGCGGCTCGGTGCTTTGCCCGGTTTTGAGGGACAAGGGGTACCATTCTAAGGTCTCCCTTCACTTTTGCGCGGTGATTTTGCGGAAGGGACGCGATTTCCGATGTAACCGGCGGGAGCTGAGCCGAAGGGTTGGGGCGGGATTTTATTTTCGGGGATAGCGAATAATCCCCCGCTCCGGTTTGGGACTCGAATTGACCGGGTCTTACTTGGCTGGTTTTTCTCCTTACTTGATGGCCGGACTCTACGTGGCGGCTGGCGTCATACCCATCGTGCTGTACTTCTTGGAGGTCAGGAAGAAGAGCAGGTCCTCCGGAGTCGCTGCCCAGGGGGCAGTGGAGGGGGTAGTGGAGGTCGCCGACAACGGAGCGGTCAAGAAGGAGGATACCCAAAAACCGGACAGGGGAAAGCGCGAAGGGGGCTCGCCGTTCTTCGTCATCTCCAGCCAAGACGGCTTCGTAACCATGAGCGCCAGCGTCGGCCCCGCAGTCACTCCCTCGGAGGACATAAAGCTCGAGCCCGAGGTTTCCGTGGAAAGCTCGCTACTGAATACCGTTTGGGAGAGCCAGGTTCTGACCTCGTCGGATGACGGCAGTCCAAGCTTCATAATAAAGGCGAAGGCCTCGAGGGACAAGCTTTGAGTCGGACCTCGTCGCTGGGCCCCGGCATAATAGAGGGTTTGTCCTGCGTGGAGGCCTCGATGATAGGCACGTACGCCTACGTTTTCGGCTCCTCCGGCACTTCCATGCTTTGGGTGGTCGTCATCCCCTTCTTGCTGTGGCCTCTCATAGAGGTTTCGGCGTCGGTCCTCGGTCAGAGCACCCACAGGGATTTCCTGGAAGTGACGAAGGCCAGGTACGGGGACGCGGCAGCGGCGTTGACGGCACTTTCTCTCATGGCTAGCAACGTCTCGGCCATGGTAGCCGAACTCGTTGCTGCTTCCTTGGCCCTATCTATGTTGAGTGGCTTTCCTTGGCCGGTTTTCTTACCTTTCTCTCTCTCCGTGTTGATGCTAGCCCCAACCGTCACCGGTAGGCATTGGAAGCTGGTGGTCATGGCCGGTTCGATACCCATGCTCGCCTTCCCCCTCACGGCCGCCCTTATCCTTTTCAGGAATCCGTCGCTGCTGCCGTCGGTCGCGGGAGGTGTGTTCGTCCGCCTCCCCGCGTTCAAGGGCGGGGACGTGGCAGCGGTGCTGGGCGCGACGGTTGCCCCCGACGCCCTTTTTTTCGCCGAGGAAAGCGGCTACGAGGAGAGGGCGGGGATGCTCGGCGTGGAGGTCGGTCACGCCGTGGCCTTGCTCATCTCGCTCTCCGTGGCCGTCACTTTTGCCCTGAGCTTTGATGGGGTGGCCCCCTCTGGCTTGTCCCGGATCGCCGGCGCATTGGCGCCCACCCTAGGCAGGTACGCCTACCTAATCTTCCCGGCCGCCCTCTTCTCCTCTTGCGTGGCGGCCTTCGTCGTCGCGCTCAGGCCCTGGCTATCGGCCCTTTCCTTCTTGGCCGGCTTTTCGCCCCTACGCAGGGAGGAGTTCGTCCCGGCTACGTTGGCCTTGGTGCTGGGGGCGAGCATTTCCTTGGGCTTGATGACCGGTTGGAGTTCGATGGCCTTCGAGGAGGCCGCCTACACCTCGGGAGTGATCTCGTCGGTGGGTCTAGTCTTGCCACTTTTGCTGCTGGTTGCCCTAGTCCTTGACAAAAAGGGCGCGGTCGGGCTTCCCAGGTCCCTTGAGTTGTTTCTCCCCGTCTACGCGCTGCTGATAGTCGGTATGGTGTTGGCGAGCCTTTTCACGGTCCTCTTTCGATACGGCCTGAGGTAGGTAGGCCGAGGGATTTGGATTTCCCTTTCAAACGGATGAAAGCTAAGGATAAAATGGCACTCTAAAAATCTAACAAAAATTTACTCGAAATATGGCCGGTCTTGAATTGCTTTAAGCGCTTACCCGCGTCACTTTACTTGCTCGACCGCGCTTTGCCCTTCGGGAAATTCGGGCAGTATGTTTATAGCGCCCTCGGGGCAAGCCGCCACGCAGGCCGCGCATCCCAAGCATGCCGACATGCTGTTGTGGATTTTTATGGGGACGGCGTCTTTTTTGCCCTCCACCTGCGAGTGGAAGGCCTCGGCCGCCTCCTTGTTGTCGACGTAACCGTCGATGGCCTTACACCACCTCTTGTCTGCGGTGAGCTCCAAGATTTGGACGGGGCAGACTTGTACGCACTGGCCGTTACCCGTGCACTTCGAGTAATCATAAACTACGTCTGGTGGCAATTTCACCGCGAACCCAGGAAATGACGGCTTTAAGCCTTGTGATAACTTGACCCACCTTCTGGTTGGTCACCCCTTTCGTCGGTCGGTATGGCCTAGCCATTCGAGGCCGGTCAATGGCGAGGCGGCGCGTTATTGGGCGCTTTACAATGCGGCTAAGGGCCTAGGAGTAGCCCTTCGGATATTTAGGGTAGTCCTTACCTCTCTGAAGACCTCATCAGCGTCGAAAACCCAATCCCCGTTCACGTACATCGAGTGCAGGCCGGCCGTAGAGTGGGGAGATCCAAGCTCGTTGACGGCGTACCAGGGAGAGAGGTAAAGGGTGAAGTCCTCGGCGTCGCACTCAAGCGCTACTTGCTCGACCTGTCTGGCCAGGGTGAAAACGTGGGAGTAAGGCGAGTAGAACGAGGCCACGCATACGTGACTCTTTCCTGCCGCCGGCCACACGCCCGAAAGGTAAGGCACCTTCAGGAGGGCGTCACGCAGTTTTTCGTCGGTACACTTGAGGAATGC
>JAWDNK010000131.1:0-3347 GCA_046534355.1 Candidatus Martarchaeota archaeon
TTCGGGAGGTGATAAGAAGCATGGTGGACCTGGGACTGGTAGACGTGGTGGTCTCCACGGGTGCGATAATGTACCAAGACATATATCAGGCAAGGGGGTACAAGCACTACGTGGGAAGCCCCAACGCGGATGACGCCGAACTGAGGGACCTCTACGTCGACAGGATATACGATACCTACGTCGACGAGGAAAAGTTCATAGAAACGGACACCTGGATAGGGGACTTCGCCTCCTCGTTGGAACCGAGGGGCTATTCTAGCAGAGAATTCATGTACTTGCTCGGAAAGCAGCTGGACGACGAGAATTCCATAGTGGCCACGGCGGCGAAGCGCGGGGTACCCATATTCGTCCCGGCGATCAACGACAGCTCCATAGGGATAGGCTTGACATCCCATTACAGGTGGGCCAAGCTCAACGGCAAGCCCAGGATGTACATAGATTCCATACGGGACAACTACGAGCTGACCCAAATAGTGGTCAAGTACAAGAACACTGCCGCCATATACGTGGCAGGAGGGGTCCCAAAGAACTTCATAAACGACTCGGTGGTGATGGGATACGTCTTCAACGTGGACACGGGAGGGCACCTATACGCCTTCCAGCTAACCACCGATGCTCCCCACTGGGGAGGACTGAGCGGGAGCACCCTCGAGGAAGCGACGAGCTGGGGAAAGATCGCGAAAAAGGCGACCAGAGCGACCGCCTACGTCGACCCCATGGTCTCCCTTCCCCTCATAGTTACGGCGGTCATACAGGACGGACTTCACAAGGGCAGGAGCAGGCTTCGGATGACTTGGAGCGGAGACGAACTGGCGGACATAAAGGCAGTAAAGGGGTAAAAACCCGTTCACCCAGGATTGAGCAGCTCGGATTTTTACCGCTCAGGTCGAGCCCCTGATCGGGCCCAACAGGGCCCAATACGGCTCGATCCGAAACCCGAATGATAAAAGGCCGTGAAACATTTATGTTTCAGGATAACAGGTAATGTTTATTCCGACTGAAAAAATAAGCTAAGCTAAACTAAAAATAAAATATTACTCTGGTTTTTTAAGCCCGTTTAAGTCGCTCGGAAATCACTTCTTGGCAAGCACTATTTCAATGGCCGAGACGTTCTTCATCCTTCCCCCTTCGGCCTCGACCTGCTCGGTGGCAGTGGTTATGCTCTTGACTTCCAAAGCATCTTTCATGAAGCGGTTCATCAGGATCTCTGCGGCGTCCACCGCCCCGCTTATGGCCCTTCCCCTCGCCTTCAGCGTCACGGATGGCGCCCCAGCGTTTAACTGCACTAGGCAAGCGGTTACGTAGCTCATCGGCGGCTTGGAGCCGACGAAAATCACCTTCTCCTCTCCCGCGGCATCCCTGTCGTTTTTAGCCTTGGTGGCCTCTGCCTTTCCCTCGCCAGATTGAGATTTGGTTGGCAATTAATTCACTCTTCCATTGAAATCCGGTGCTGCCTATTAAGGTTCCCTACTCCTCTCCCCTACTCCTCTTTCGGACTCTCATCGCTCCCTTGTGGGTTTACTACAACACCGGTGGCGTACCTAGGCGTGACCCTGGTGATCTTCACCCTCACGTTGTCGCCCTGTTTCGTCCCCGGGACGAATATTATGAAGCGCTCTATCTTGGCAACTCCTTCGCCTCTCCTGCTGGTATCAGTTATTTGGACGTCGTACTCCTTTCCCTCTTCGACCGGCTTCTGGAAATATCCACCTGTGCCTCTTCTGAAAGACATTCATTTCACCTCCACATTTCTTTTTCTTTTTTTACAGGTAACAGAGAAAAAGCGCACCCCGCCGAAGCAGAGGTAAGCTAATCCTCGTGCGCCTGCGGAAAATATGGCCGGGTACATATAAGCCTACCCGCCTTCGCATACCAATTCGGCCACAAAAAACTTTTAAGGCGCGGCCAGGTTAGGCCGATGCGCAACAAAGACGTTTTGGGCTTCGGGCTCGGTTTGGTCGTTTCAATCGCGGCCCTGGCCATCCTGGGAAGCTTCGCGCCAATCCCCCTGTACGCCTACGGCATAGGCTACGTAATCATAGACGTGGTTTGGGTATTGGCGTTTGCCCTTTACAGAAGCCGTTCCTCGCACCGCAAATCGGCCGCGCAAGCCACAGGACAACAAAAAGGTGAAACGGAGGAAAAGCAGGAAAGCGGTTGAGGGGAAGGCCGCTAAGTGATTCACGAAGTATCCGTAATCAGAGCGGGAAAGGGCGCCCTAAAACGAACGATAAGCGCTTGGATCGATCCATAAATGAACTCGCAGAACGGATTCTACAAGTCGTACCGCAGTCCTTCATGATTTGCGGATTTGGTTTGCCTAATCCCGTATATCGCGTTAGGTTGACCTGGCCCTCCATTGTCCGCTAATTTCCTTTATCCTCACCGGAAATCAATCCCCTTCTCCCTTCCACCCAGCTCCGCCCTTGGAATCACTGATTTTCAGCAATGCAGTGAGCTCCTTGTCCTTGAATAGCATCCTCCTGAAGAGGAGGATCGGTGCGTCAGCGGCGATGAGCTTATCGCCGAAAACGGACGACCTTTGGCCTTGCACGACGCGGCGGTCCTGGTGGAGGACGTACTCGTTGAAGTACATACCTGCGCTTGCCGCGATACCGTCGATGAGAGAGGAGCCCGTGAACCTAGGATAGTAATAGATGTAAATTACGGTTCTTTCCTCGTCGACCGGCGCGAAGAACGCCAGGATCCTCATGTTTTTGGTTATGTAATTCTCCCAGAGGTTCGGGTAAATGAAGCTGAGGTAATTTCTGGCCGCCGCGACGTCGACCTCCGAAGCCCTCTTCGGCCTCTGCCCGGTGTCGACCTGATTGAAGGGGTAGACCACAAAGGAGGTCTCGTCCAGCTGCTCGACGACCGGCCCGTTCACGAGGGTCCTGTTACCCCTCCCAATGGTGTTATAATGGACGAACGGGAGGTGAAATACGTCGAGCTGGTTTTCCACGGCTCTTGGGAAAGACACGTCCCAAGTCTCAGCATACTCGGCATGCGCGTTGAAGCCGTCCATGTCTTGGAAATATTTTGGTGGCGCGTCAGGCTTTCCTTCGCCGTACCAAAGCCAGATTATACCGTGCCCTTCGTACAAGGGGAAGCTCTTAACCGCCAAGTAATCGGGGGGCTCCGATGCCTTGCCCATAGCGGGCACCAACCTCGCCCTCCCGGATCCGTCGAACTCGAAGCCGTGATAAGGGCATTGCAAGTTTCCGTGAACTACCTTTCCCTGAGATAGGCGCGCCTGCCTGTGCGGGCATAGGTCCCTGAGCGCGTTAACCCTTCCATCTCCATCCCTCCAGAAAACGAGGTCCTCACTGAGCCTCCTCGCCGCCAAC
>JAWDNK010000132.1:0-3328 GCA_046534355.1 Candidatus Martarchaeota archaeon
TTTTCCCCTTTAGGAGTTTAACCGATGGATCATAAATCCCTTCCTGCAACCAAAGGACGTCGAAGCGGCCGAAGTCGACCAGTTCTTTTATCAAAGGTGGTAAGCTGGCCGACGGCCTGAAGACTTCGACGACGTCAACTCTTCCCGGATAAGAGCTCACGGATGGGTAAGTCTTTAGGCCCGATATTTCAGATGCATTTGGATTGACGGGTATAACCTCATAACCCTTTGAACGCAGGAAGAGCGGTACCTCGCCCGAGGGCTTCTCAGGGTTTCTTGACATACCGACCACCATGATTTTTTTGGCGGTAGTTAGGATTCTCCTGACCTCATCGTCAGTTAAGCCGTCGTTAGGTATGTCACTCACCAGGGCCACGAGCATGGGCTAGCCTTGCTCCTTAAGCGTTGCGGTACAACTCGCTTTAGACAGGGCAATCCTCGGGGAAAAGCACAATTCTCGGACGCCCAGGCGCTTCAAACGGAAAAGCCCGAAGACGCGATCCTAAGGCGCCGCCGCGGGCCTTCCGAGGCCTTACTTGCGGTTAGTTTTTAATGGTAAGGCGAAGGGTAGTCGGGGGAGACGAAAATCGCTACCGATAAAAGGGGCGTTTACGCGCTGATCGCGGGGCGCGCTACAAGGAGCTTCTCGTTTGGCTACATGAACGTCGCCATACCGATTTATTTCGCCACCCTTGGATACGATGCGGTCAAGATAGGCTTGATTTTCACGCTAGCTTCCACTTCCTCCGCAGTTTTTATGTTGGCATTCAGTTACCTCGGAGACGTATACGGTAAGAAGAAACTGCTCATTTTGCTATCGCTGGTGATGGCGGCCTCGGGCCTAACTTATTACGCTTCGAGGGATTTCGCTCTTGTGGTGCTTGCGGCGATGATGGCAGGGGTCGGGGGTGGGGGCGGCGGTGGCGCCGGAGGAGGCCCATACGCGCCCTTGCAAAACGCTCTTCTTGCCGACCTAACGGACGACGATTCGAGGACTTACTACATATCCTTTACTTCCACGATTGGTTCAATCAGCTCCGCATTTGGCACGTTGCTGGCATTCCTGCCAGCTATGTTTGGTTTGCAAGGTTTCCACGCGCTATTCCTGATAACGGCGCTCATGGGCTTGATTCAAGCCGCGCTTCTGAGCAGCGTGCGCGAAAGGCCTCCGAGCGGCAGGAAAGCCGTGAACGCGGCCATAAGGAGAAATGCTTCCCTTATTACCAAGTTTTCTATCGCAGGCGTTTTCTCGGGGTTCGGGATGGGCTTAATGAGCTCTTTCTTCCCGTATTGGTTCTACGTGCGCTTTGGCGTTAACCTGGACGGCTTAACTCCCCTTTTTTTCGCGTCGAGCTTGATAAACGCCGCTGCGTACCCATTAGCGGCAAAAATGGCCAAATCTTTCGGATCCATAAAAGTGATAACGGCCACAAGGTTTGCGGGCGTGGTTGCTTTGGCCGCCATACCCCTTTGTCCTAGCTTTCCGCTGGCCGCGGTGGCTTACGTATTGAGGGGGGTTTTAAACGGCATGGCAGTACCTGTGAGACAATCCTACACTTTGGGTGTCGTCGATGAAGACGCGCGTACTACGACTCAGGGAATATCGGGAATAAGCCGCCGCGCCAGCACGGTCGCCGCCCCAGCCCTTACCGGTTACCTGATGGAATACGTCTCGGAATCGCTTCCTCTCTTCTTGAGCGCGGGGTTTTTGGCGGCTAACGCCGCCCTTTACTGGGCATTCTTCCACGGCATCAAACCACCCGAAGAGCAGACAGAGGGGAAAGCGAGAAACGCGAGGAGGGATAGGGCTGGCTCATCGGGCTGACGATTGTTTCCCAGATCGGCTTCTTGGCGAATAGAAGGGCAAGCCTCGCCCTTCGAGGCGCGAATGGGGTAACCGAAGTTCGAAGTTCAAAGAGATGTGACCGCGCTTCGTTAACAAAACGCGGTCTCAGCAAACCAGCAAGGCCCTCTTCGTTCACCATCAACTTCGGCAGAGGAAACTAAAGACGAGCTCGCCAATGGCGCGCAACCGCGGCTAGAGAGAATCCGGAATTAATTTCCTGTGGCGCGCTTTGCGTGGGCTTTCCCCTCACTAAACGACAACTCTTATTCAAAAATGTCCCCGCGCCGCGCCTCGTTCATGCGTCTTAATGGAATGCGTGCAGGCGGCGATTCGACGCGCTCTCGTCGTGGGCCGTGCAAAACTGCTTGAAGGTTTAGTCCAAAATGCGGCGCTTCTGCGTTTTCGTGGTATGCGCGGCGCTCCTTTCTAGTAAATTTGGATACGCATAAAACTTGAAAGGCCGCCGCGCCAAGGGGCTGCCCTTATAAGCGAAGGACAGCCTAGCGCGACGTGTTGCTAGCATATCCGCTGGCCATTTTCATGCTCTTGTTATCCCCACTGCTGGCTTTCTATTTCCTCTGGATAATAATAGGCCTGGGAGGCTTTTTAGCGGTGTTTTCCGTAAGCTACGGAGATTCTTGGCTTGTCAGGCTCGATCCGAGGGTAAAATTGTTGCTGGCACTCGTCGTCCCAGCCGTTTCTCAGGGGTTTAGCCCAGTCTACCAGTTGCTCTTGTTATCAGCCCTTCTCGCCCTCTACGCCTTCACCCCTGACCCCAGACAGAAATACGCGTTCATGATCCCGTTGTTGCTTTCCGTGGAGGTACCTTCAGCGTGGTTAGCCGCCATAACTTTCGGTTTTGCCTTCAGAGGAGGCCTTAGGTTCGTTTTTCCCCCGGCGTTGACCGCACTGGGTGTGCGTGGCATTTCTCTGAACGGATTCGTGCTAGGCTTGGAGAGCTCCCTGAGGACGTCCACGGCTTTGGCCGCGAGCTTCTTACTCGTCCTCACGAGTTCTCCCTCCGACTTGCTCCGCAGCCTGACAAAGAGCAAGCTGCCCGTTGAGCTCGCGTTTGCGTTGTCGGTGGCCCTCACGGCCATTCCCGAGCTCGTCGACAGCATAACGTCGACGCTTGAGACCGCCAGAAGCAGGGGGATGGGTGTCGATCGCGTCCTTGCCGGGCCATCCGAACTCTATTATTTTTTGGTCGGGGTATTTTTGGCGGTTGCCAACGTGGTCATACTCACGGTAAAGGACGCTCAGCAGTTCGCCATTTCTGCCGACCTCAGAGGTTTTAGGTCGGTCAAGGGGAGAAGCTACTACAAGGAGCTCAAATTCAGCGCTTTCGACTGGCTAGCGACTGTCTTCCTCCTGTGCGCTTGGGGAGTCTCGATCTACTTGTTCGGCCGAGGGAACGTTTTTAAGCCGTTAGAAGGGGGTGGCCATGACAGAAATTTTTGAGGATCCCAACGAACCTGCCGA
>JAWDNK010000133.1:0-3328 GCA_046534355.1 Candidatus Martarchaeota archaeon
ACCGCTCTCACGCCGTCCTCCAAGCTCAGCGGCTCTACGACGTTTCCGGTCGCGTGATAGGCGTGCTTTGGCATGAAGAAGTAGACCTCCCCCTTAATTTCCGGTGGCTTTCCCTCGTAAACTGTTAAAGGGCCCACCAAAATTTTACCGGCTTCCCTTTTAAACGGTACGTGCAGGGCTTTCAGCCCGACCTCAACGGCATTCAGGGGTCCCTCCCCAAGCTTCGAGATGGCCTTGTTAACTGGTCCGAAGCTCTTCGGGTGCAACCAGCTAGCCCTCGTTGTCAAGTTGAGCTCAGCCACTATCACCATGCCGATCAGTAACCAGAAAGGTACGCCTAAAGACAGGGTGATCGGGGAAGTAAAGGTCATGTAGCCAGTTGGCGTTGGTACGACGTAATATCCCTTCAACATTAGGTACCTGTACCTGAGCACGAGCGTGTCCACCATCAGCACGACGTCGATCAAGTCTATGACCAGCGAAGAGTATAGGGCGTACTTGGTTTTCCAGATGACGGGCACCATTCCAGACGCGATCCCGTAGACTCCCATCAGCGCCGCTATGTAGACTTGGTAGAGCATGCTTTCTCCCATCACTTTTACGCGCATGCCGTAGGCAAACAGCTCGTCTTTTATCACTTCGGAGTTCGCGCTCCAGGCTGGCAGGAACATCCAGCTCGCGACGAACGCCATTGAAAGGGCCAAATAGACCGATACCTCAGCCCTCGGCGCCCTCATCCCTTTAGCACCTCTAATAAGATCAGAGTGCGATTGACCACTTCGTTGGGATAAACGTAGGTGACTGAGACTGGGAGATAAATGGTGTAAAGATAACGGGGGGAAAGAGCAGAAGAGTATACCCAGGTCGATGGGGATCCGAGCGCGTTGGGGTTGAACTCAAATATTTGCCAGTGAACGCCGGCCGGGATTTTCGCGCCCAAATTCCACTGCCCGATGCTGTTAAACACGTAGGTGTGTGTGTTGTCGTTAGCCAGCGAAACGTTATAGAACGCGTTGATGATAAGGGGTATTGGTGAGGACGTGGAAAGGTTGATGAAGAGTGCGCCGTTATAAAGTTGGATAGAAGAAACATTTATGTTGATCTTTAGATTCAGGTCGCAAATGGAGAAAAAGTAAATGTCGCTTGGGGCGCCATAGAAGTATCCCCTCACCTCGCCCTTAACGCCGATGTGGGTGAGGTTGAGGTAAACCGGGCTCAAGGGATAAACGGCGTATAGCGATCCCTTACCGACGGACAAATTTGCGGTCTGGCCCGTTTCTACTATCGTGATTGTGCCACCCGTTGGCTGAAAAGCTTCTGAGCTGACCACCGATACGTTGATCATCAAGCCCTTCGAGCCAGCGATGGCCGAGGAAGCTTCTGCGTAGGGAATACCGTAATTCGAGGAAATGGAAACGGTCGGGGTGGTTTCGTATTCCCAAATCAGAACAGAAAAACTCAGTAACACTAAAATTGAAACTAAGAAAAAATAAACCCTCAAATTGTGGCGCAACCGAAGTCTCCCTCGACCGCCTCAGCTCAAGGGGTAGCTCACGTTACCACAGGCACTGCGCTGTTAGCGACCACGTTGTAACCGAAACTCACCGTGACTGTTTCAGTTGCGCTACTGCTGGACAGTGGAACGTTCGGTTCAATCCAGAGAGAGAGGTAATAAGTACCCGTGCTCAAAGATATAAGGGATGAGTGTGGAGCCTCCGCAGCATACGTTCCGCTTTGGATGATTGGCAACGACCCTACTAGAGTGGGAGAACCCGAGGAGCTAGGTTGTACTATATTTACGTACATGTTACTTATTAATGATCCCGAAATCGTTATGTTGTTGACGTAAATATTCCCGGCCTGATTTACGCTTAGTTCGATTGGTTCGTCGTAATAGATTTCAGCGGCATTCGTTACTGCTACGTTTACCGTGAAGCCCGTGGGTCTCGTGGCGGTACTGATCCAAGGTGAGGCAGAGTTATTGGGACCTAACGAAAAGGCTATTGGAGCTCCTTGTACGGTTACGTTCGCGTAACCCGTGTAAGTGAAGATCACGTCGGCTAAAGCGAGGCTAAATCCAGTCATCACGATCGTAGCTGCTATGAGTCCATAAAGTGCCTTATTTTTTGACAGAGTAATCACCTAAGACTGCCCGATACCCCTACTTAAACTTTCCGGTAACTTCGCTCTTTAAGTAATGTATTTGTATAATTAATTGGCTTTGGTAGCGGCATTTACCTGAAACGATTTGTCATACACCTAGCCCTCGCTCGACCTGGGCTAAGGAAGCGGCTAACCCGAGACTTTAGAAAGATGCAGTTCATTTACACCCGTTACCCAAGCTCCGTGAACGTGAACGAAGAACCTCCGGCCAGCGACATAGTTGGAGGCGACGCTACCTGATGCAGGTCATTTGCGGCCTCTGGGCCGACGCGGACATTTAATGGTAGGCAAGCAGAAATAGGTTTGCGGGGCTAGCATGCCGCATTTTAATTCACTATTCGTATTATTATGGTCGCGAATTTATACCGGTCATAAAACAGCATCTTTTACCTGGTCTGGCCTAAAACTTGACAACACGTGAGCATAACCTAAAAATATAGGCTTTTGAAGAAAAGACTCTTAAGAAGTATTACCTGACTACAGCTGACATTTTTGGTGCGAATTCTTTGCTGGTATTTTATTATAAACTCACATTGCCAAGCATTAAGATAAACTGCAACGAATTTGCATGTATTCAACCAAGATTGATAATCTCCGTTCGCGAATAAGGCTCCTACGGGCCACAATAATCGTTAGCCGGGCTTGCTGCTGGTTGTGACCGTAAACCCGCTGTATGCCTTCACTACGGGCCCCGCACCCCTTTCAATAAAGGGGGGACGGACGAAACTGCAAGGGAATCGCGATTGCCACATAACGCCACGTTAGACTAATCCTTGGAAATGAAAATGCTAGGCGGACTTGCGTCACTACGCAATATCCCCGATTCTAGCCCGTGGCACGTCGCCTCATAATATAATTTTTCCCGCTTTACGCAGGCCGCTTCGATCTAAGATCCAGCTGAACCAAAAAAGATTCGTTCACCTTGAGATCAATTCGGCAAGATTCGTTCACTAATGATGAAGCAAACTGGGCTAAAGGGCAGTGAAAGGCAATGACGTAGTCGCGCACACGAGTAAAAAACCACAGAAAGAATTGAAAGGAAAAACTTTTTCACGTTCTTAGCGGAACATACCAAGACTTGATTGAGGATACGATCCCATGGAACTTCGGCTTCTCCCGACCTTAGAACCGGCCTGATTGCAGCCCCAAGGGCCGAAATTCTCTC
>JAWDNK010000134.1:0-3239 GCA_046534355.1 Candidatus Martarchaeota archaeon
TGGGGCTTTCCCTATGGAACGTAGGGGAGACGCCCGAGGATGAGAACGCCTCTGCGATGATGGAATACTTCGCAAGTATTCCAGGCGTAAGCGTATCGATGAACCGGGAAGCCCCGTCCGTAAGGGCGGGGTAGTTCACTGGATTGCAGGAATTAAGAAGTGGGCCCGCTGGGGATCGAACCCAGGACCTCCACTGTGTGAGAGTGGCGTCCCAACCACTAGACCACGGGCCCTCGCTTGCAAAAAGCTTCGTTTTAAAGTCTTTTGTTTTTCCTCGGGGTTTTCTTGGGCTACGCCACTCCGCCAAATCTAAGTGGCTCAAGACGTCGTCCGCGCCATTCAGGATAGAGGTCGTTATCGATCCCCAGAAGCGTGAGAGCCCTGCCAACCACGAAGTCGACCAGGTCATTCACCGTTTTTGGTTTACCGTAGAAGGCTGGGCTGGCCGGCATCACGATACCACCGGATAGGATGACCTTTTTCATGTTTTCCACGTCCATTAGGGAAAGTGGCGTTTCCCTCAACACCAACACGAGCTTTCTCCGTTCTTTCAGCGTGACCTCGGCCGCTCTTGAAACCAAGTTGTCCGAAAAACCGTTAGCGATGGCCGATAGCGTCCTGGTGCTGCAGGGAACGATCAACATACCCTCGGTTTTGAAAGAACCACTGGCTATCGGGGCATTTACCTCCTCTTCCTTGTAGTACTTTGAGACCTTAGATGCCAGCTGTTCTTCCCCTTTACCTATCTCCTGGTTTATGACCAGCAAGGAGGCTTTCGTGAGCACGAGGTGAACCTCGTAATCATTCCTCGAGCTGAAGTATTCAAGGGTCCTTTCGAGGTAAGGCATACCGCTGGCACCGGTACCAGCTATGATTATTCTTTTCACGGGTACAAGGATTGGAAGGAATAAAAAGGCTCCCATACCGCGGAACGGAGTCTTTTCAGGAGCGGCTTCAACGGTTGGCGGCGTTGGTAGCGGGTCTAGGCTTGCTCCTGAAGGAGCTTGTCCACTGCCTCGTTCACCCTTCTGGAGGCAAGCTTCAGGTCGCTCGCCATGAGGGTACTCCTCCCCGCATGCTTCGCGAGCACCCCTCCCTCTCTTCCGATGTATCTTATGACCTCTTCTGCTAATTTCGAGGCCATATTTACTGCCTCGGACGAAACGCGCATTCCGCTCTCCTGTTTCAGCATCCTTTCGACGACCGCCTTCGGGAGCTCTCCCATATATTCCTCTAAAAATCCTTTTTAGGTGCATCTGTTTTGATAATGTAATTGAGCGAGCTTAACACCCACAAGATAAAGAGGATAGCAAACCTGATAGTTTCGGAGTACCCGGATAAGTTCAGTTCGGACTTCGAAAAAAACAAGAGGAGCCTGGACGAGCTCCTAGTTTTCCCTTCAAAGCAGCTCAGGAACAAGGTGGCTGGTTACATAACTAGGATCGCCAAGAGGGCTGAGGGATCTCCAACTGGAGCCCAGGTGGAGGAAGTCGCTCAGATAGAACTTGAGCAGCCCGAAGCCGAAAAAGTTCAGGAAAACGAGGTAGCGAAAAAGGAGGGAAGCGAGGAGGGCGGTACTTCGGAGAGCGGCAAGGAGCAAAAGACCGAGAAGGAACCCGAGAAGAAGACCAGGAGGGTTCGCAAAAAGAAAGCGTCAGCTGAGACCAAGGCCGAAACAGGCGCTGAAGCAAGTCCCAGTGAACCCCAACCCCAGGCAAGCGAGGGCTCGCCGGAAGGGCAACAGCAGGGCCAGACGAGCGCCGGGATGATGTAAGCTGACCTGCTCTGAGCCTATGATTAGATGCGCCTTCTCTGACCGGCAATAGCAAGTATTTGTGCCCCCTCGCCACCGGCGAGCACCTTGATAAAAATTTTTTCACCGTTTCCCATAAGGCTCGGGAATTTACCAGAAGTAGTACTGGGTTACGTTAATTTGGCTGACGTGCATCCGCACGAGGAGGCAGACCCCAAAGTCCTTGAGGCCACTAGGAGATACATAACTAACGGAAAGATCATCAAGGACCCAATAATCGTGGATTGGAAGAGCGGCGTAATACTGGATGGGACGCATAGGTACGCGGTGGCCTCCGAGCTTGGCCTACAAAGAGTGCCTGCTGCCTGTGTGGATTACATGGACGGAAGGATAAAGGTGAAGGGATGGGTTTTGGCGGTAATGGGAGGGACCGAAGTACTGAATTCTCTATTAAGTCGGTGGGAACGGGTGGAGCGGCCTATACCAGGCCGCATAAACCTGCTATACGAGGGCAAATATTTCGCTAGCGAAGCCGGGAACCCAAGGGATCTCTTAAGGCAGGCCCAAGATATAAAGACGGACATAGAACGCAGCGGTGGGATAAACCTCAGGGAGCCCTTCCCGAACCGTAACTTACCGACCATATTTTTACCTTACCCAAACAAATGGGAAGTAATCTCTTCCGGCCTCAATAAGGAGCTTTACCCTCCAAAGTCTACCCGGCACGTAATACCCGGAAGGCCAATCAACCTGAACTTCTCCCTTGAGGGAGACGAAGACATCAGAAAAATGCTCTTTAACAGGAAGTTCAGGTTAATGCCCCCTAGGTCCAGGGTAGGCAGGAAGGTGTTCGAGGAAGAGGTTTTGTTTTTTGAAAGCGCGCTTCCGCGCTCTCGGAGGCGCCGAGTAGACAACCCGACCGACCCCCCTCACGCGGACTACCACACCCCTGGGTGGGGCTTCTTCGTTAACGGGCGAGCTTACCATCAAAGGAGTGCGGGAAGTACCCCTAGTTGCTCGTGGCGGAAGCGCAGTCATACCCGGTCACCTCGCCTGCGTCCAGGGGCAAGGCCTCATCATCCCCGCTGTGCCCAAGGCACCAGACATCGTTAACGCCCGCTACAGCGCCTATCGCGCGAGGGGCCTATGCGCCCTTCCCTCACGGAAGGGGCTTCCGCTTCCTCAACCCCCGATGGTAAAGCGAACGACAAACCTCGTCCTTCGTGGCGGGAAGGAGTTCAGTTTGAAATGCCATCGCACTATTGAGCGGGAGGGAAAGGCTTGCGATGAGCGCACGAACTACGGGCGCCGACCTTAAGGAGTCAGCCTCCGTGGGCTATGGGCACTACGGTCAGCGTGTCGCCTTCATTGAGCTTGGCCTCACTGCCACCTTTTATTTCGGAGTCTACACCGTTTATCAGAAACAATAAGTCAGCGCGTGGCGAACCGTCTCTAAGGAGTTGCTTGAAGCTCATGTCCAATAACT
>JAWDNK010000135.1:0-3202 GCA_046534355.1 Candidatus Martarchaeota archaeon
AGGAGATTGCCGCACTTAGGACAATAGGTGTTCTGGTCCTCGCCGGGGACGTTGCCCACGTAGACGTAGTTGAGGCCCTCCCCCTTGGCTACCTCCCTCGCCTTCTCCAGAAGCGCCACAGAGGTCGGTGGCACGTCCCGCAGCTGGGCATCGGGGAAAAAGCGCAAGACGTGGAAAGGCACGTCCTCGCCCAGGTTTTCCACCACCCAACGGGCGAAGGCCGACAGCGAGCTCAGGTCGTCGCCGTACTTGGTCACCAGGAGATCCGTTATCTCGAGGTGAATGCCGGCCCCCTTGATGGCCAGCAGGGTCTGCTTGATCACATCGGCGTCCGGCACGGCCATCATCTTCCTGTAAAAGTCGCGGTTGAGCGAACCCTTTATGCCAACGGTCATGGCGTCCACGTACCCCTTGACGTAGTCCACTGCCTCGGGCGTCATGTAACCGTTCGTCACGAAGGTGTTCTTCAACCCCCTCTTCTTGCCCTCCTTTGCTGTGTCGATGGCGTACTCCACGAATATGGTCGGCTCGTTGTAGGTATAACTGACGCTTTCGCAACCCTCCCTCACCGCGGCGTTCGCTATCTCCTCGGGGGAGATCTCCAGGCCCCTGAGCTCCTTAAAGTAGGAAAGTTCCCAATTCTGGCAGAACTTACACCTGAAGTTGCAGCTAACCGTGGAGATGGATAGACTGGTCGAGCCGGGGAGGAAATGGTAAAAGGGCTTCTTTTCTATCGGATCGACGTTTAAGGCCGTCACGACGCCGTAGTTCTCGGTGTAGAGCTTCCCGCCGCGGTTAAACCTCACGTAGCAGTACCCCCTTTCGCCCTCGGGTATTACGCACTTCCTCCAGCAGAGGTCACACTCCACGCGCCCCCCACCGACCGGTTTCCAGAGGACGGCGTCGTGAACTATTCCCGCGGTCTCCAATCGCGATCACCTCCATTTCCACCATTTTCCCGCCCGGTCCCGGTCGCGCCACAGCGCTGAACCGTATAGCGCGCTACGATCGTCGGAAAACCCAACACCCAACCCTCTAAGACCCATTCCCCGGGACCTATTACGCTTTGTTTCTTCTCTCCTCTATCTATCCTATTGTACTTCATCCAATTCCATTTCATTTCATTCCGTTTATTTCATTTCATTTCAATTCCATTCGATCCCGTTCCTTCCCGTCTCTTTTTTCTTCCCCTTCTGGGCTCATCTCTCCTTCCATTCCCATAAAGGGGCCACCCCAGAGCATTTGCTCACCCCTCGTCCTCCCCATCCCGGACATCTCACAGAAGAAGCGACACATCCGTTGAAATGGCCAAAAAATACCTCAGACCTCCTCCTCGCTCGTTTCCCCAGCAGGGGCCGCCGACGCCCCTTCCCCTTCCCATGCCTCTTCCCATGCCCATGCCGTGTCCCCTGCCGTGGTGATCACCAACCTCCGTGGGAGCGGTCAACTCCTTGAGCGAACCCTGCGCGATCATGGAAACCGCCTGCTCCGCGGGTCCGTCAAAAGCGTAGAGCTTGGCCTTTCCCTTAGCCAATTTGAACTCATACTCCCCGACATCCCTCATCACGAGCCCCTCGGCTCCCTTATCCAGTATGGCCTTCACCCCCCTAACCCCCCTGCGCAGCGGGACGTCAACGCTCAAGTTAGGCGGCCTCTGCACCAACAAAGCGGGGTTCGTGTAATCCTCGACCAATCTGTAGCCTCCGCCATCTACGTCGTAAACGCAAACTTTCTGGGCCCGACCTGGAGAATCCACGTAACCATCAGTACATAAAACCGCGACCTTCAACGTTTATTCACGGCATATTCAGCACGGGGCTTATATCGGTTTCGATTTCGCGGATCCGATAGGCCGGCGATTGAATACGGATAACCGATATCCTTATAAATATCGACTAATAGATATACGGTGAGAAAATGCCCAGAGGAAGATGCTGGGATTGGTACGGCTTCGGGCCTTACCCCGGTTACGGCGGTGCAGGACCGGCTCCGCGCGGGCCGGCAGGCGGCTGGGGACTGGGCCTAGGACGCGGCTGGGGACTGGGCCTAGGACGCGGCTGGGGACTGGGCCTAGGACGCGGCTGGGGACTGGGCCTAGGACGCGGCTGGGGACTGGGCCTAGGACGCGGCTGGGGACTGGGCTGGCTCGCGTACGACTCCTTGAGAGAGGGGCCCAAGACGGCGAAGGAAGTGGCGGACTGGATAACGTCCAAGTCCCAAACTCAGCTTCTAGCCGATTACATAACCCCGCTGCTGGATTGGTGGGCCACCATCGGCATAGCTAAGAAGGACTCGGAGGGGAAGTATTCTCTGTCCAACACTAACCCACCCTTCTGGTGGGGCTGGCCGCACCCGTAGAACCGACCAAAACATAAACGTCTTTTTTCTTTTTTCGTTCGCTTATTACTTCGTTGTTTTTTCATTTACTTTTACTTGGGACGCGGTTTAATCCGTAAACTCAGGTGAAAAGCGCTCTTTCACCGATGAACAACCCATTGGCGTCACGCGCACGTGGCCGTATCGCGTCAACCCCCTCCCCCTGCCCAATCGGGTGGAGACCACCTAAACCGCAGAAAGGGAGGCCTTGCGCACCCGCCCATCGGTGGTCGCGTTCGGTTCAGGCACAGCTCACTTTCTAGAAAACCCATACCTCCCACGGGGGCACTGGGAAACGAAATCGTCAACAAGCGCTTTCGAGGCCGAGACCAGTCAGGCGTATATGCTACCCAAGCACCTCAACGCAATTGAAGCAGAACGCTTTATTGGCCATCGTTTCGCGTTCCTTGGTTAGTTACGGCTACGGCTTCGCGTTGATACTTTTTCCCCTTTACCTTAAGCGGGTAGGCTACCCCAGCGTCGAGGTCGGGATAATAGTTTTCGCGGCTATGCTAATTAACGCCCTTCTGGCCGTTTTTGCCGGCATGCTGGCCGATCACTATGGAAGAAAATACGTCCTCATAGCTTTGCTTTTCTTCTTTAGCGCCTCTTCTTTGACGATCCTCGATGAAAAGAATCCAGTCGCCCTCTCCCTGTTGGCCGGGCTCGCTGGCCTCACCTCTGGCGCAACGGGAGGGCCAATAGGCTCGGGAGGGCCGCTGGGTGCCGTTCAGACGGCAATAATTTCCGAGGCAACCGATCGGGATACCATGCCGAAGATCCTCGGGATAGCTGCCATACTCGAAATGGCCTCGGCCATGGCGGG
>JAWDNK010000136.1:0-3191 GCA_046534355.1 Candidatus Martarchaeota archaeon
GTAAAAGCCCTCCCTTAGGGACCTGGCCTCCAAGGCGGGAAACACCCTCCTCTTCGAGGAAGCGATGTCCATCACTAAGCTCCCGGCGGGGAATTCTGGATTAAAGCTCAGCAGGGCGTCGGGAGGCACAGCCATCACCACTATCCCGTATCTCCCCGCCGCCAAACGACGCCCGGGTTCGCCCTCGCCTCCAGACCGCAGTTCATCCTCGCCCATCAGGGTCACCCGGTGCCCCGCGCGCTCGAACCACTCCCCCAAGAGCAAGCCCATCCGGCCCTTGCCAACTATCAGCAAATCGCTCGGCTGGGCGTTGGCCGGTCCCAGTTGGGCTTCCTCGGACGCGCTTATGAGCTCCTGCGCCAGGCGCTCTGCCCTCTTCTCTGAAATCCCCCTCTTTCTGGCCATCGACTTCCACTTGGAAATCACCTCATCCTTCCTGTTGGAGTCGCGGACCGGTAGGCCAAGCCTGCCCTTGACTTCGCCCAACCGCGAGGCCAAACTCAGCCTTTGCGCTATCAAATCGAGGATCTGCTCGTCCACAGCTTCAAGCTGAAGCCTGAAGGCCTCGACTTCGTCGTTCAAGGAAAACCCCTCCAGCGCTCGGTCTGAGGCGCACGTTGCAGAGGCCGGTATATTTCCCCCGGCAATACCCCCCAAGAGGAGTTCACAAGACGCAAATCCATGGTTACGTCGCGAGAATTGGGTTGCCGCTTCCCCTCTTTGGGGAAAGGACCACCGCGAGCAATCGATGCATTGATGAAGGCAGCAGCCAAACCGTCCGTCGATATTGGCGTTGTGGCCACACGTCTTTCAAAGACATCTTGGCAGGCATAAACTCGGGGTTTAAAAGCCTTTCACCGAGGCTGCTCACCGGCCCGCACCGGTCAGTCACCAACTTAGGGTTAGGCTGATCGCCCAAGGGGCCAGCTCGCTTCATCTTCTGTTCCTTTTCTCGGCTCCTCTTTTTTCTTTTCTTTTTTTCTTTTCTTATTCTCATTCTTGTTCTCCCTTCGCTTTTACCGCGTGAGCTGAGGAAAGATTGCCACTCATCCCTTGCCTGCGAGCCGCATTCCGCTTCCCATACTCTTTGTGAGCAGCCTTCCCTTTCCTCGCCTCGCTAAACTTAGCTTAGTTGACCGACCGTTAGGTTGCCCGGTGCCCTCCTACCGGCGAATTCATCCCCTTCCTGGACCGGTAGTTGTACAAAACCAGCACTCCCACGACGATCACTATTATGACCAACAACAGAGCCCAAGCGAAGCCCGAACCCTTGGCCGTGAGGTAAAGTTCTGGGGAACTCAAGTTGGGTTGCGATACCAACACGGCTTTGAAGGCGTAAACTCTTGCCTCGCTAGGTTTGTAGCTAACGGAGGCCAGCCCGCGGGAAGACGTGTAGTACTGGCCAAGAGAGCTGCCGTTCACGTAGAACTGGATGAGCTGGTCAGGAATGGGTGTGCCGTTCGCGTACTCCAAGTGCGCTGTAACGTTAACGGAAGCACCAACTGGGACGGATGAGGAGCTGGCGGATATGGTCAGAAGGGCCACTGGCAAGTTTACCGGTTCCGCGCAGGGAACGGGCGACCCGAATCCCTCGGAAAAGTAAGGAGAGCTCACTGACGTCTGATTGAAGGTGAAAACGTAAGTGTAGGGCTTTTCGGACTCCTCCACGGTTAGTTCGCAAGGAGGGGAGAACGCGTGGGCCGTACGGTAAAACCCCAAACGGCCAGTGTACCAAACGTAAAGGTAAAGGGCTCCTCCGCGCTCGGTGACGCGCCAAACGTAGCTAAGCTGGCTCACCTTGGCGATCCCCGTGGTATAGTTTCCGCTATCACCGCCCTCCATGACCACGCCCGCTGCCCCCTCTATGTACGATCCCCCGTCCGGTCCCCCGGGGAAAGGCCTAATATAGGACGAACCGTTGGAAAAGAAGTAAGCCGTGTACCACTGCCCACCGTAAACGAACAGCGAAAGTACGCAGTACTGCCCATCGTCCAAGCCGTGGTAGTTAAATTGGTTCGGCTGAGAGATCGGATACGTGCCGGACAGCCCATAGGGATTCTTTGGGTAGTTGGTGCCGTACCCCCCGGTGTAAGCCCCGCCGTTGGAAGACGGGCCCCAATAGGTCAGCGTCGTCTGATAGAAGTAGCCGCGGTTATCCGTTATGCCCACCCAGATGGAGAAGCCCGAGGGATTACCCTCACCTTCGAATTCCGTCAAGTTGAACTGCGCACCTTGCATGCCGTCGGCGTCGAACATGAACACGCCGTACTGAAAGTCTCCTGGCGGCTGGGGGAAAGGCCCGCCCGAAGGGTCGCTCGAGGGTTCGTAAAGCGGGGGGTTCTGGAGAACCTCGATCAGTTCCATGGGCGTACCGTTGATGGTAACCTGCCCTCTTTCTATCACGCGGGGGGTAAAAGAGGGAAGCGACGTCGAAGAAGCGAGGGCGAGCCCAAAGGACAGCTGAGATGAAGAAACAAATAAGGCCAGCGCGGCCAGCGCAGAAGCCCGCCGAAGCGAAAACGACCTCACAAAAAAATCCTGAGCAGCGTTTTAAGCTTAGCTCGCACCAACCTCGGCTGGCTTCGCCCCTTCTTGGCGTTCCCTCAACGGCTCAAGTACTTCCACGACAGATACATCGAAATGGCCGTGAAGACCGCCGCAAAAACCGCCAAAAAGGCGAAGTCGAACCAAAGGCTGCCCATGCCCGTTGACCCGAGGAGCAGTTGCCTGTCGATGTCGTTGGCATAGCTTATGGGATTGACCTCCACAACCGGCTTCAACCAGCCAGGCATCAGCCTAACCGGGTAGAACGCGTTGCTGGCGAACAGCAGGGGCATGTTCAAAAGGTTCATTATGGCCATCTGGGACTCCCAGCTCGTAGATCTGAGGGCCAGCATCAGGAATATGCTGGAAAGCCCGAGGGACATCAGGAAGAGCGCCAAGTACATCCCGGCGAAATCGAGGGCGTTTATGCCCTGGCGGAATTGCATGCCCAGGAGCGTAGCTATAATCAAAACTATGGTGGCCTGCGCCAGAGACTTGATCACGGAGGAAAGGGCCTTACCCACTATTATGTTTCCCCTTGGCACGGAAGTGGTCATGAGCTTTGAAAGGAAGCCCAGCCTCCTGTCCCAAACTATGCTCATCCCGCTTTGCATGGACGTGAATAGGACTATGAACGCCAGCATCCC
>JAWDNK010000137.1:0-3180 GCA_046534355.1 Candidatus Martarchaeota archaeon
AACCGGCCTCATCCCCGCCCTGAAGGGCGAGGGTTCCCGAGGTCTCGGGGGTTGGGCCCCTCACAGGTGCTGCTAAGTCGTGGTCCACCAGGAAGGAGGGCGGTTACCTTTTCGTTGAGATTAATGAGTTGGTAGCCTTCTTCAGGATGTTCAGCGCACCGTTCGGGTGGTAATGGAGTTAACGGCACAAAGGACAGCTGACCACTCCTCTCAGTCCTCCCTTGACTTCTGCGCCGTGATAGGCGCAGTACTTCGAGGTGTTGAACTTGACGACCCCGGAGGCCTTCGCGCCGTACTCCTGGGCCCTCAACCCGATGACTATCATCAATTAGCAGCAGGACCTCAGGTTCGCGTTGAACTCGTCGCCCTTGTCCTGGGCGATACTGAAAGGACAACTCAATCAAATCGCCGAGACGCCGAGTTGATGGAAGGCTTTGACCAGGTGGGAAGCGAGGTTCCCGTAAAGGCGAATCAGCCCACTCGTTGACT
Source organism: Candidatus Martarchaeota archaeon (assembly GCA_046534355.1). Lineage (GTDB taxonomy): Archaea > Thermoproteota > Thermoprotei_A > Marsarchaeales > UBA168 > UBA168. Next base: position 490 of record JAWDNK010000137.1, read on the forward strand.
TCCTCAAGAGCCTCCTCTTCTCCGTCGGCAACTCATAACGGGCGTTACGTTCCCCTGTGGTATCTGTTCTGTCCGCAAGCAACCGAACTCCTGAGAGCCTCCTCTCAAGCAGAAGCAGTCCTCCTCGGTCCTGACACCTCATTAAAACAGACAAGCGCCGTCGCCGACGGGGTCGCTCGCCAGGGCGCTTATTCTGTGTCCAAATCGACTGAAGCAACCTGACACCCTTGGGGGACTGCACTTGGACGGATCTCCTTTCACCGCGGATGATGTACATGGCTCGTTACCATTCTTCGTCGTCTCGACACACACCTCAACTGGAATAGAGGGGTACTAGGCCTTCCTGGCCTGGTCGCGGTATACCTCGAGCCTAACCCCTTTGCCGAACCACGTCAGCCTGCCGGCAAACTTGACCCCGAGGCCGAAGTTCTTCAGGCTCGGCTTGCAATCTGCTCATCCACCGCGTGATTTTCCTGCCTCATCACGAGGGGCGACTTCCTCCTCCCGGTCTCCTTTTACTTCCAGTATCTAGGTGGGCCCGCGCGCTTCGCAAAGGGTGGTAGCCTTCTCCTTCTTTCTTCAACTTCATCAGAGAGAGTAGAGTTCCACCTTGGTCCTTCTTCTGCATGACCGCTTGTGCTTTAACGCCGAGTACAGCCTTGTACTTCTCGTAGTATTTGCCCCACGTTTCCTCAAAGCCCACTTTCTCCCCATGAAAGAACCCTTGTCTCCTCTCATGGTTGATCTCGTTGAACAACCCCGCAGAGATGTTCGCTAGCCTCCTGAGCTTCCTTTCCTGAAAGCCGTTTGGAAGAAGACGGATTACGCATGCCCTTCTGCTCATGTACTTAACTTCGGAGACGCCCTTTTCCGGCATTGCGAGAGTAAGTGCCGGCTCCCGCTCCTCATGTTCACAGAGTTGACCGGAGGAGAGCATCTCAAAGAAGGATAATAGTCGTATTTTAAATCCTAACCCCCCCAGAAGGAAGAGGTTTGCCGTTCGCTTTATCAAACTAGGCAAACCCTTCCTTGAATGCGGGCGAGCAAGCGTCCAAGCCAGCGGGAGAAACGCAAACGAAACGAAACCCTTTGCGGCAAGAGCAGTCACGTGCTGAGATGAAACAGAGCTGGAATTCGACGGGGTGCCCTTTGAGAAGTGGTGTTCGCACGAAGGCATTTCGCTTGCAGCTGTCCAGCACTTCCGAGGCCTTACCGCGTTTTATGAGTTTACCTAGCCTAACGGCACACGTCTCCAGATAAACCAAGTCTATATCATTTGCCTTAGCGAAGCCCTCCAAGTCATGAATCTCTAGCCTATCGAGGGCGAGTTTCTCCAGGGGAGTAGGCTTCGGCCTGGCCAACGGCCATATCCATCTCATATCCCTTAGAAATACTGATATCGTCACATCACCGATTCCTCTTCCCAACGATTTTATGTCACTCTCGAGTTCGTCGGGTGTCGAGCACGAGTTATACAGTCCCCAGAGACCGCGGTAACGCGAAATTAGGTTACCGAACACCTCTAACAGCCTCGTGGCAGTGCTGAAGTCATACCTGGTGTATCCGCCCTGATCAAGCGCCGCAACCAAGGAATCCCACCCGGCTTCCACTATGCGTTGGGCCGAGGCGAGACCTAGCCGGTCGAAAACCGCGTAGGTGCGCGTGGCGGTTTCCTCTCTGATGGGATGGGAGTAAAGGAGGGAGGCCAAAAGCCATTTTTGCATTTCTTCTTCTTTACCTCCCTTCAAATCTATGCCCAGCATGAGAGAGTAAGGCTTCCCGAGGCGGTCCACCAAGCAACGCACATCCACAGCGATATCCCATTGTTTCGCTGCAAAGGGTTTTAAGGAATTATCGATAGCCGCGCCCGGTTAATGTGTAGTTACAAGCACAAGACTCGGCAGCAGGCTTAGACGCGAAAGGTACTTGCACTAGACAAACTTTGAAGAGGCTCTGCAGGTCGCACAGACCTTGACGACGAAGCGAACGACGAACCTCGCCCTTCAGGCCGGGAAGAGGTCAGTAGGACGGTCTTTTATGCAATAATTGCAGCAATCTACACCAGACAGGGACGCAAAAAATCGCTGTAGCCATCCGTCAATTCAGGCAGGCAGGCAGACATTTCTTCATCTAGGTCCTAGGTCCTTTCCTAGGATACCCGAAATCCTTCAGGGTTTCCGGTGGCTTGTAAACGATTGCTATGGCCCCCATGCTAACTTCGTCGTCTCCAAATGACGCCTTTTCGATCCTCGGCTCCCGGACGCGCAGATGTCCCGTTAACCTCCGAAGTATCCCGTCGTACAAGAACTGCCAATGATTTAAAGCAACCGAACCACCTATGACAATAACCTCGGGATCGTACGCCACGCATATGTCGGTTATACCAGCGGCGTTAACGTCTAACCAGTAGTTGAGGAACCTGATTGCCGCTTCATCGCCGGCCTCGGCCATTGAAAACACGTCCGCTGCTTGAACGGGCTTCTTTTTAGGGGAGAGACCCCATTTAGCCGTCATGTAGTTAAAGGCATCTACCATATGCCCCCCGCTGGCCAGACCCTCCCAATAGCCAAGTCCTCCGCAACACTGGAACCCGGACGATAGATCCACCACAAGGTACCCGATCTCGTGCGCGTTGCCATCCTTCCCCAGCAGAAGCTGCCCGTTCACTATCGCACCGGCCCCTATACCCGT
>JAWDNK010000138.1:0-3132 GCA_046534355.1 Candidatus Martarchaeota archaeon
GTAGGGGAGACGCCCGGGGATGAGAACGCCTCTGCGATGCGGGATGGAATACCCGCGGTATTCCAGGCGTAAGCGTATCGATGAACCGGGAAGCCCCGTCCGTGAGGGCGGGGTAGTTCACCCCTTAACTGATACGATAATTGGCTTTCGGGCGGCCATACCGCCAAGAGCTGCCGGGTTATCCGGGGCCAAGAGGAGAGCTTGGGGCTGATTCGTTTCGTCTTTGGGCGTGATCCTAAGAGCTTCTTCTTCTTTTCTGGTGGATATCCCGTGTTCTACTTCGGTGGGCTGACCGCCGGTCTACTGCCCCCATGACTCCTTCTAAAGCGCGACGCGCGCCTTTGCCGTCAATCCGGCGAAGTGCGGCCGTTTTCAAAAAGGATTAAATGGCTTGGGCTAGGAGATGCTGGACTACGATTGCAGTACTTCGCGGGAATAGACGGAAGCGGATCCAGCACTGTGGCAGTCCTCGTCGACGAGAAGGGTGATGTGGTAGCCAGGGGGAAGGCCAACTCGTCTAACGTGTCGCAATACGGCAAAGAGGTTGCCATCTCAATAATCGCTGACTTGGTCAACGAGATGGCTCAACAGCGCAAAGTCCGGTCGCTTTGCGCTGGCCTCTCTGGCCTCGAGCGGGCTGGTGATCTCGCTTCCATAAATTCGGCTTTGAGGACGCTAGCCCTTGCCGAAACGAGCGAAGCGGTCAGCGACGGCATGATGATTTTGCAAGCCGCCACGCTGGGAAGGCCGGGGGTAGTACTGGTGGCCGAAGGGGGCGTTTCGTCGTGGGGCACGGATGGGCGGTCCTACAAGAGGGCAGATGGATGGGGCTACTTTTTGGGCGATAACGGCGGTGCCGTTGACATATCCAGGAGGGGCATGGTGGCCGCGCTCAAGTATTACGACGGGAGGGGGAGCTCCACTCGGCTTCTCAACGCCATGCTAGAGTACTTCGGGGTGAGTTCTCCGGAGGAAGTGGTGGGAAAGGTTTACGGAAAACCCGTCTCCTCCGTGATCGGTTTTGCCAACTTCGTCCTGAGGGAGGCCTTCCTTGGGGATGAAGTAGCCCTCTCCATAGTCAGGGATGCCGCGGCAGAGATGGCGGCTGCCGCAAGGGCGGTGATCAACGCCTTGCACCTTTCAAGCCCGGAAGTCTTCTTCTGGGGTAGCCTTTTGCAAAACGAGTTCTTTAGGTCACAGGTTAGCAAGGAGCTGGGGTTGCCGTTGGTGCGCTCGCCGTACCAGCCGGTGGTTGGAGCGGTGCTCTTGGCGTTGAAGAACGCGGGCGTAGAACCAACCGAAGATTTCTTGAAAAAGTTCGCCTTGGAAGGGGAGCTCGTGGCAGGGCCTGGAAAGCTTTCATGAATTCGTAAGTGTGGTCTATCGCTTTGTAGAAGTCGGAAACGCGCACGTTCTCGTTGGGCGAGTGCGCCCTTGATGAGGGGGAGCCCACGCCTATAGCGCTGACCGCGTCCTTGATACCGGCTAACTTAGTGAATACCCACATGGGTTGCGTGCCGGCGCTGTTGGGTACCAGGAGCGGCTGTTTTCCGTAAACCCTATTTGCGGAGTCCACCAGGGCCGCCACCAAAGGCGACCTTGGGGACGTCCTCGCCGGGTATTCGGGGCCCATGTTGATCAGCTGCCCACGGAAACCGCGGTTTTCTAAATGGGCTTTCAGCGCGTCAAATATTTTGTAGGGGTCCTGATTCGGCACCAGGCGGAAATCTATCTTAGCTACGGCTTCGTGCGGTATCACCGTCTTGCTTCCGGGGCCGCCGTAGCCGGAGTGAACTCCGTCCAAATTGCACGTGGGTTCGGTGTAGAGGGCCATAAGGGCTTCCCTGGGAGAACTGAACCTCAGCTCCTGGACGCCCAGGGAGCTCTTCAGCTCTTCTAAATCGGTCTCCGAGGCCAGGGCTTCTATCATTTTTTTGACGTCATCGTCTGGAGCCTCTACTTCGTCGTAAAACCCGCTTATTGCCACCCTTCCGTCCGGGCTCATCAACGAATTGAGCAGCTTGACCGTTGTCCACGCCGGGTTCTCCACCAGCGGCGCGCTCGAGGAGTGCAAGTCCCTGGTCCCGGCCGAAAGCCTCATCTCAACGTAGAGTATGCCCTTAACGCCTAGCACTATTTCCGGTCTACCCTTCGAGTCGATGCCGCTCCCCTCCATGAGCATGCCGTCTGCCGCCAATTTTTTCGCGTTCGCCCTGACGTAATCGGCTAGATGGGGGCTGCCTATCTCCTCCTCACCTTCAAAAAGGAACTTCACGTTTAACGCCAGCTTTCCCTCTTCTTGTAACCTTTTGAAGCCGTAAAGCCTGGCCACCAGGGTGCCCTTGTTGTCGGATGCACCCCTGGCGTACACGTGGCCATCTTCGACGGTCGGGGAGAAAGGAGGATATTTCCATTCGTTGAGGGGATCTACGGGCTGAACGTCGTAGTGGTTATAAATCAAAATCGTCTTTTTGGCACCGGCATCGTATTCGCCGAACACGACGGGGTGCCCTCCAGTGTTCTCCAAGCGGGCGGCCACGCCCATGTCCTCCAAAAGGTCCCTCAGGTATTCCGCAGTTTCCGCTATCCCCTCGCCGGTCGCGGAAACGGAGGGGTGGCGCAAAAATTCGAGGTAGTCGTCTAGAGCCTTTTCACGCGAACCCGAAGACATGGCCAAATTTGGCGGGCGTATAAAAGGGCTTCGGCTATTTTCACGGGCATTCCTCTGGCGAAGGCGAAACCTGACCAAAGCGATGCCCCCATTTGACTTACCCCTCACAGCAAAACCAAACTTCAATCGGCCAGATAGCCCCGGTTCACGCGTATCCGCGTTGCAAAGCGAACAGGAGAACACTTATAAGTGGAGAAAGCCCTTCCTCATGTCCTCCGCTCCTCCACCCCTCGAAGTCGACTCTTTGCTCGTGAAATACGGAGATAAGGTCGCGGTGAACTACCTCACCTTCAACGTCAAACGGGGGGAGGTATACGGTTTGCTCGGCCCCAACGGTGCCGGGAAATCGTCCACGCTTAAGTCGGTAGTAGGACTAGTACCGAAGGAAAGCGGCTCTATACGGGTTTACGGAAAAGAGGCCCCCTCTAAGGACGTCATGAACGACATCGGGGTGGTCCTCG
>JAWDNK010000139.1:0-3102 GCA_046534355.1 Candidatus Martarchaeota archaeon
GAACCCAAAGGTTAAAGTCCCCTTTTGCGTAGCTCCCGTACAGCAACGCGGAGACCTTTTCGCCTTTCTTCTGGAACCGAAGGGTGAACTCCCTGGCCTTTATCAGGGCCTCGTCCCTGAGCTTTTTCCGTTCCTCTAAGACGTCCCCCGATTTCTTTCATCCATTCGATCACCTTAGTGGAGCGGGCGATCGCCTTTTGTTTGTCTTCGTTTGAGGAGTAATCCTCCGCGGGGCCCTCGGGGAAGGCGCCCGGATAGCGCGACGGTATCTAGAGCCTAGAAAGGTGCTGAAAGCAACTCAAATCGTAACCCTCAATACCCGATCTCTCCGTCAGGGAGAGCAAGCCGTGCCCCGAAGCGTGTTTTCTCATTAGAGGGTCGGCGCCTTCGGTGCAAACCGCACCGCTTGCTCCGCCTCGAAGCAGGCCCCATTGAAGTGTGGACCTCTTTGCACGCTTTTGAGAGCGGCCTCAGAAGATTTCATCCGACGCTCGTACCCGGCCCAGTCCAGCACGGCCTGGGCTCGCATAGATGAACGCCTTTTGTCCCGGCTTTTGCAGTCTTCGCGACGGTCGCTTTGCCAGCTGTGGGCTGCGCCTAAAGCGAAATTCGGGGAAAGGCAAGCGGAGGTCCGCGCGGCCCCGGTCAAAAGGCCAAATGAATTACGGGCTTTTTTTCGCGCCTTAAGCGCCGCTTGCGGTGAAACTAACGGTTTGATTTGAAATGCCGCAAAACCCACCCGCATAGTCGTCGATCGCAGAGAAAAGTGGCATCCGTTTACCGATCGACGTTCAAACAAAATTAGATTAAATTTATAAACTAGTGCTGAATTAGCTTATGTATGATTGGCAAAAGGATAAAGATAAAAGGTTAAAATGGTGGAGGGATTCCAAGTTCGGTCTTTTCATTCACTGGGGTTTGTACGCTATCCCCGCAGGCGTCTGGAACGGCGTTACGGTCCCGGGCGCCTCGGAGTGGCTGATGCACACGGCGAGGATCCCGGTCAAGGATTACGAAAAGCTGGCCTCGCGCTTCAACCCAGTAAAGTTCAACGCTGACGAGTGGGCAGAAATGGCCGAGTCCTTTGGCGTGAAATACGTGGTGATAACCGCCAAGCACCACGACGGCTTTTGTCTTTTCGATACCGAGTTAACCGATTACAGCGTGGTGAGGGGGACGCCCTTTGGCAGGGACATAATAGGTGAGCTGTCCAAGGCGGTGAAGAAGCGCGGACTCAAGATGGGGTTCTACTACTCTCAGACCTTGGATTGGCATCACCCCAACGGCATGGGTAACGAGTGGGACGCTGGGGCTGAAGGGAAGGACTTCGGGGATTACTTCGAAAATTACGCGAAGCCGCAAGTGGGGGAATTGATCCAGAAATACGATCCCGACTTGCTTTGGTTCGACATATTCACCCCAACCTATGAAATGGCCAGGGACCTCAGGGAGTACGTCTACCACAAAAAGCCTTCGTTGATCGTGAACGGCAGGATCGACCCTCCGACGGTCGGTTGGAACAGGGATTTCGGCACCCTCTTTGGCGATTACGCCAGCGTGGGAGATAACGAAATACCGTCTTCCAAGCTGAGCTATGATTGGGAGACGCCCATGACCCACAATGACTCGTGGGGGTACAAATCAGCTGATCAGAACTGGAAGTCGGCCGGAAAAATCGTGCAGACGTTGATAACCGTGGTCAGCAGGGGCGGGAACCTCTTGCTAAACGTCGGGCCCACCAAGGAAGGAGAGATACCTAGACCCTCGGTGGAGGTTTTATCCGAAGTCGGGCGCTGGCTGAAGGCCAATGGAGAAAGCGTATACGCTACGCGGCCGGCCCTCACGGTTCCGGTCCTGCCCTACCCAGCTACGGAGTCGGATGAGGCGCTTTACGTCCACCTCTTCGGCTATCCCTGGGCCGGATCGCTGGAGCTGAACGGGTTAAAGGCCAGGGGCGTCCGCGAACTGAGCAGCGGCCGTGACCTACGTTTCACGCAATCCGAAAAGGGTATCTCGGTTGAACTACCCACGGAATCGGTCCACCGCTATGATACCGTTCTGGCCGTAGAAAAGCGAGCGCGAGGCCGATGTAGGTCAAAGGTGGGGACCTCCCCTGGCGTCCAGCTCTCCCGAGTTCGCAGGGGAGCCCCCGGAGTGCTACGCTTTTTTCTTCTGTTTTCTTTTTGTCTAGGTTTTGTGGCGAGTTTTAATACGGTGCCCTGGGGCTTGATTAGCTTCCCAGCGGAACGGGGCGACCCGGGAACGGAGAGGGGACGACGTGGGATGGGATGACATGGGATGGAATGAGATGGGATGGGATGAGATGAGATGAGTTTTTATCCCACACCGCCTGAAGCTTATGATAGAAAAAGAGCTCGGAAGGACAGGGGAAAGGGTACCCGCCATCGGCCTCGGGACGTGGCAGCTCGGCGGGGAACAAGCGGTGGAGGCCTTAGTGGAGGGCGTGAAGGCCGGGGCTTGGCTCATCGACACCGCGGAGGCCTACGGGACGGAGGGGTTGGTGGGCCAGGCGCTGAAAAAGCTGAAGGACCAAGGGGTGAACGTCTTCCTGGCCACCAAGGTCTCCCCCTCTCACTTCCACCACGACGACGTAATCAGGTCTTGCGAGGCCAGCTTATCCAGGCTTGGCGTAAAGACGATAGACCTATATCAGCTGCACTGGCCGAACCACTCGATCCCGATCGCGGAGACGATGGGCGCGATGGAGGAACTCGTGAAGGCGGGCAAGATAAGGTACATCGGGGTGAGCAATTTCTCTTCCAAGGAGTTGGATGAGGCCCGCGCTTCCCTGAAGAGGGAGGACGTGGTTTCCGATCAGGTCAAGTACAGCCCCTTCGACAGGCACGTGGAACCCGACCTCTTCCCCTACTGCGAGAAGGAGGGGATAACCGTCATAGCCTACAGCCCCCTCGAGCACGGCAGGGCGCTTTCCAGTCCCCTTCTGGGCGGGAAGGTCGCCGAGATAGCCGCCAAGTACGGAAAGAGCCCCGTCCAGGTGTTGCTGAATTGGGTGATATCGAAACCCAGGGTTATTGCCATACCCAAGGCTTCATCGGTGGGGCACGCACTTGAGGACGCTGG
>JAWDNK010000140.1:0-3099 GCA_046534355.1 Candidatus Martarchaeota archaeon
GCTGTCGAAGACGGGCTTTACGCGCAGGCATTTCCGAGCTTTGGCGCTGAGAGGACGGGGGCACCTGTGCTGGCGTTCACGAGGATAGATAAAGAGTTCATAAGGAACAGGAATCAAGTTTACGAGCCTGATATGGCGATCGTGCTTGACTCGACGCTTTTGTTCATGGTCAAACCCGCGGCTGGGTTGAAATCCGACGGTTTGCTCGTGGTGAACACCAAGAGGAGTTTAGACGAGATCAGACAGGCGACGGGCTTCAGCGGGAAGGTGGCCGCGGTTGATGCGACTTCCATAGCGCTGAAGTTCTTGAAGGCCAACATAACTAATACCACGATGCTGGGCGCGGCCGCTCGCTTTATAGAAGGGGTGAAGCTGGATTCGGTGATAGAACAGGTGAGGACCAGATTTCCAAACCTGGCTGATGCCAATACGGAAGCCGTAAAAGCGGGTTACCAAGAAGTCAAGGTGATTAGCTGAGTTGTCAACAAAGCTTCCCGGTTGGGAAGACGTGACCGACGCCGGGACGGTTTTTAACCCCCCGAACTCGGTTCTTTTGAATAAAACGGGGAGCTGGAGGACCTACAGGCCGATAATAGATCAGAACAAGTGCATCGATTGTAGGATATGCTTGCTGGTTTGTCCCGATTCGGTAATAACCAGAAAAGACGCTCAGGTGGGAAAGCACAACTACGAGTACGACATAGATTACGACTTTTGTAAGGGTTGCCTCGTTTGCGAGAACGAGTGCCCAGCTAAGGCCATAACGGACGTCGAGGAGGCGAAATGAGCATGTCTTCTGCGTCAACTGTGTTGGAAGAGAAGAGGGGTACGAAGACCATACTCAGCGGCGACCAGGCGGTGGCCGAAGCCGCGAAGATGGCCAACATAGACGTGGTTTCGGCTTATCCAATAACTCCCCAGACCATAATCGTTGAGACTTTAGAGCACATGATCGCGAACGGCGAGCTCAAGGCAAAGTTCATACCCGTCGAGTCGGAGCACTCCGCGATGAGCGCGGCGGTTGGCGCTTCTGCGGCGGGCGCGAGGGTGTTCACCAGTACGGCGTCGCAGGGGCTTGCCCTCATGCATGAGATCGTATACATAGCTTCGTCACTCCGGTTGCCCATAGTTATGGCGGTTGCCAACAGGGCTCTCTCTGGCCCGATCAACATATGGAACGACCTGAGCGATGCCATGGCCGAAAGGGAGTCCGGCTGGATACAGCTTTTTGCCGAGACGGTCCAGGAAGCCTTCGACACCACGCTTGAGGCGTTCAGAATTGCCGAGGACCCAAGGGTGTCCTTGCCCGTAATGGTTGGACTCGACGGTTACATATTGAGCCACGAGTACGAACCCATAACGTTGCCCTTCCAAGAGGATGTGGACAAGTACCTTCCGCCTAGGCAGCCAACCGTGGTGCTCGATCCAGCCAAGCCCGTGTCCATGGGTACGTTGGCTCCCCCAGATTATTACTTCGAAATAAAGTACAGGCAGGAGAAGGCCATCGAGAACTCTTTGCCCATAATAGATGAGAAGGATAAGGAGTTCGCCGCCCACTTCGGCAGGTCTTACAGCATGTTAGACAAGTACAAGACTGATGACGCTGACTACGTGTTGGTGACCATGGGATCGGTTAGCGGTACCGCTAAAGAGGAGGCCGACAGGCTCAGGGCACAGGGCATGAAGGTCGGCGTGTTAAGGGTCAGGTTGTTCAGGCCCTTCCCGAAGCAGCAGCTGGCGGATGCGTTGAGCGGGGTGAAAGGGATAGGAGTGCTCGACCGCTCAATGCCCATGGGCTCGAGCGGCGGGGCGCTTTACCAAGACGTGGTGGCTTCCTTGGCTCAAGCCAGGCAACTGCCCACCAGCGTCGTCGACTTCATATCCGGTATTGGGGGAAGAGATATAAAACTGAGCGACTTCGAGCAGATGTTCCAGGAGATAAAGACGGCGGTGGATGGCAACATACCCTACAGGGTGTCTTACCCTGCTCTCAGGGGGTGATGGAGATGACCGAGCTCTACAAAACCATAAAGGACATACCGACTACGGAAGGCATATTGGCGCCCGGTCACGCCCTCTGCGCGGGGTGCGGGGCCGGTACCATACTGAACATAGTGGGGAGGGTGACCGGTAAAAACGTCATAGTGGTCAACGCCACGGGTTGCGTGGAGGTTACTACCACCTACTTGCCCTACACCGCTTGGAGGGTACCATGGATACACAACGCCTTTGAGAACTCAGCGGCCACTGCCTCCGGGGTGAGGGCCGCCATAGACATATTGAAGGAGAAATATGGCAAGTTCAAGGAAGACCCCAGAGTGCTAGTGGTCGCCGGAGATGGAGGTACTGCAGACATAGGGCTGCAGTCGCTCAGTGGAATGCTGGAGAGGGGCGACAGGGTAACCTACTTGCTTTACGATAACGAGGCCTACATGAACACCGGCATTCAGAGGAGCAGCTCCACGCCCTACGGTGCCTGGACAACGACCAGCTGGGAGGGCAAGCCTGAAATGAAGAAGGACATGATGGGTATAGTCACGGCCCACCACATACCCTATGCTGCTACTGGGTCCCCCGCTTACATACTCGATTTGGCCAACAAGGTCAAAAAAGCACTGGATGCCGATGGACCCTCTTTCTTGCACGTCATATCTGACTGCAACTTGGGTTGGAGGCACGACACCGAGATCTCGGTCGAGGTGACGAGGCTTGCAGTGCAAACGGGTCTCTGGCCGCTTTACGAGGTCGACCACGGCGTGGTGAGGTTGACCGTTCCAGTTCCCAAGAGGAAGCCGGTCGAAGAATACCTAAAGGTTCAGGGCAGGTTCAGGGGCTTGACTCCCGAGAGGATCAAGGTTATCCAGAGCTACGCCGACCAACTGGCTGCCAGGTTCGGCCTTGGCCCAGTTGGATGAGCTCTTCGGGTATGGTTGAGCGAACTTCGGCTTTCTTATTTTTATCCTTTTTATCTGCTCTGTTTTCACCCGTTTTTGTGCCGTGATCGGGCCCGTGTCGTCTTTTGGTGAGGTCCGAGACCCGCAAAAATATGTGAGGTGGCGGCGAGGGAGCGTTTTTGGAGGTCGCCCCACCGTACGTCCA
>JAWDNK010000141.1:0-3072 GCA_046534355.1 Candidatus Martarchaeota archaeon
GTTGCCCGTGCCGTTTATAGGGCTATACAGGCGGGGATATCATCGGTGGTGATAGCTAACCACGCCCTTCCCGTATCCTCCATAAGGCTGGAAGGGCTAGAGCCGCGTTCTCTTTTCGAGCCAAAGCGGGGCGGGGATGAATCCCCTCGGGAGGGAGGAACGCCCTCCTCGCCTTCGCAGAACACCGATTCCGCCGCTTCGCCGACGGTAACGTCAGCAGTGACACCATCACCGTCATTATCCCCTTCAGCGCCTCCCCCCCGCGTTTCACCCTACTCCAATGCCCCTTCATCTGCTGAGCAGACTGGCGCGGCAAAAGGGTTCGAGCTCCTATTCATTACTCCTACCTATTTCAGGGCCACGCCCCTGGACTTGGCCAAGGAGTACTCGCTAGATGAGTCGCTTCTAGCCCCGTATCGCTTCATCGCCCTCCCGGACCCAATACTCATGTTCAGGGGACTGGTGAGGACGTGGAGGGAGTTTGTGGGCGGGGAGGGGTTGGAGGACTTCGTGAAGTGGGTGGAGGCCGGCGGCGTGCTGCTATCCGGCTACCCTTCCGGTATATTCACTAAGAGGGTATACGAGCACCCCATGACCAATAAGTGGGTGGTTGGGTTCGTGGGAAAGGCTCGCTTTTCCTTCTCTAGCAAGCTTTATGATCAGAAAATGGCTGAAAAGGCGCTGGCGCTTTTGAAGTTTGGGGAGATAATGGGGGTCGGGGCGGGGAGGACGTCGGGGTTGGGTAGAGTAAAGTTGCTTCAAAATTTGGGCGGATCCTACAGCGCAGCGACGGGAGGAACGCGGGAAGAAGTGGATAGCGGCCAAATAGAGGAGACGGGAATACAAGGTGAGGTCGAAGCATGAGTAGGATCTCGAGCGGAAGCCGATAGATAGATAGATAGATAGAGATCTGAGAGGGCGACACAAAAGCCCTGAACTATCTGCGGCGTTCCTACAAAACGAGTTCTGGGGTCGATGGACGCAGGTTCTGCGGGAGGGGAGAGAGGGTCAAAACCCGACGGCGTCGCGCTGGAAAATCGTGGATCTGTCGTCATGGACGGTTTTAGGTCCTTTTGCCCGGTGTTTTTTCTCGGGCCTTGAAAAAAGAGGGGAGAGCCTCCCGCTTCGGCACGAAAGGGGTTCAATCGCCTCCGCGTGGCTACTCGAGTTGTAGCGTCGCACTAGGTAGGGTATGAGGCGCTTTGTCCTCTTTTCGTATTCGACGTAGGCCCTCCCCAGTTCCTGCTCCAGGGCTTTTTCCTCAACCCTTATGCGGCCACCGAAGGCGATGGCGAACAGCACCGCTGAGACCAGCGCCCCCAGTGGCTCCAGGACAGAGAGCGAGTAGCCTAGCATCGTCATGAGAAGCCGTCGTCAGCAGTTTCAAAATAGATAGGTTTATATATAATTTTTGATATGAACGATTTGTGCGTGCATGGGCAGTAGGGTGGTTGCAAAGACCCAAGACCTCCTTTGGAAAGAGAAGGAGGGGTACGTGCACACACAGAGGAGGGAGGGGACTGAAAGTGGAGGGCGCTTCCCAGCGCGATTGGTGGGACCGCGCGGTCCTACCTTCACTCCTGGGTGGGTGCGTCCTGACGGGGGCGGAGCGGAAGACTCCCGATGAACTCGCGAGGGAGTTGAGTGAAGCTGTGAAGCCCAAGCTCTACGCGCACGAGGGGTACGCTGATGCGGACCTGCGTGCGCCTGCGTAGAGCGAAACCCGGGTGCCTGATCAAGCGGTAAGGTCCCCTTTCCACGAGGGAGTGGCCAACGCGCAACTCGACCTTCGGTGAGAAATAGGGGCCCAGGGAGATAACGGCCCACTCCCTGAGGGCCATGCCCCCAATCATCAGGCACAGGCCGAGCGAAAATGAGGCCGGAGAGGGGGCGAGCCTGCCGATCCTCGCGAGGCTAAGGAAGGAAGAAATGGCCACGGCTAGGCCGACGGCCGCGTAGTTGGTCATGACCGTCCCCCGATCGGCCTCGATTTTTACCTTTGGTCCCCGCTTGCTCCTCAATTCATCGCGGACTTCGAAGAGCAGCCAAGCCAGGCAGGCTGCGGAAAAGGCTCCCGTTTCGTAGGGGGAACTAAAGGGTAGGAAAGAGGCTCACATAATGACAAGGAAGATTGGCGTAAAAACGTTGACGCGCTTCTGTTCCGTCGTTTTTGCGTCGCGTTGCTAAGGTGCTCAAGATATAACGGCAAAAACGAGGAGCGTCTGGCTGATCGAAAGCCAGCTTCAGAGAAGAGACATAGAAAGTTGGCGAAATGTGGTGAAATCATTAGGCGATGGAAGAAAAAGGGGAGGAGGGGTAAAGCGGTCAAGCTCCTGCGAATTGGAAAGACTTCTTCACGAGGCAACGTGAGGATTGGAACGGAAGGCGAGGTCTCATTGGCATCTTATTGGCAATTGAGGAGTGAGTTCTAGAAGAGAGGGTCTGGGTATGATGGAGAAACTTGGCCGAGGCCATGAGCGTTTTTGCGTCCCGCTTCACGGCTCGATCAGCGCGCTGCAGCGCGCTGCAAGGTGGAGGCGGTGCTGCTTTCCCGATAAATAAAAATCGCAGTTGCGCAAAAGTTCTTCTGCTCCCTTAACCTTAGTGTTTTTCTAGTCCGTCGTTTCGCTTGCTTTCCTTTCCTTCCTTACTTACTTCCTTTTCTTAGCTTTGCCTTGCCTTGCCTTCCAGTTTTCTGGCACGTTTTCCCGGGTTCCTCTGCTTTCGGTTTTTCTCAATTACCTTAAATCCGTCCGCGGGATCCGCTTATGAAAATAGTAGTCATGGGGGTTCGCGGGTATGGGAAAGTTCACCTGAGGGCGCTGAGCGGTTTGGGGGTAGACGTTAGCGTCATGGAGAGAGACCCGGCTGTGGTAGAGGAGCTGAAGCGGGATTTTCAATTCAAGAGGGTGTTCAATACCATCGAAGAAGCCCTTTCCTCCGACGCGGACGCGGTGGATCTGGTACTTCCCCACAGGCTCCACGCCCCCGTGGCCATTGAGGCCATGAAGAAGGGGAAACACGCGTTGGTCGAGAAACCCATGGCCACATCATCTGATGAGGCGGAAAACA
>JAWDNK010000142.1:0-3020 GCA_046534355.1 Candidatus Martarchaeota archaeon
GGGCTTCTTACGGGACCGTGGTGATCCCGCCTTCATACACCATCTCGAGAAAGACCCTTGAGCTGCTGAAGAGCTTCGCCCAGTCCGGCGGATCGGTGATCGCCGTCCAACCCCTGCCCACCACGGTGGACGCCTCGGAAGCCGTAGGCGACGAGCTGAAGCGCTTCCGCGCTGTGGGGTCCCCCGCCGAGGCCGCTTTGACGCTCAGGGCAAACGGGGGAGAAATAAGCGTGGAATGCGATGACGACGAGAACGGCGAGGTCGTGGTGCACGCCAGGAAGGTAGACAACGAGGTACTGGTTTTCGTGGCCAACCTCGACAGGGAAGGGGCGCACTCCGTCAACCTGTCCTTAAAGGGCAGGTGGACCTTGCAGAGGCTGGACCCCCTTACAGGGAAGGCGGAAAAAGAAGGGACCTCTTACTCCGACGGGAGGACCACCCTTTCCGGAAGGGCTGAGCTTGGACCAGCGGGGTCAGCGCTCTGGCTGGCCTCACCCCAAGCGGGCGAGGGGAACGCTGAGGCGAGGAGCGCGGGTGAACCAGCCGAGGAAGGGAAGACTAGGCTGGAAATCCCGGTTCAAGATTGGTCTTTTGAACCCGTCGAAAAGAACGCGCTGCTGTTGGACTACGCGACTATGCCTTCGCCCTCTCCCCGGTCTTTGTTAGCGTCGTCATCGGCCTCTCCATCTTCGGCGAATCCTCCGCCGCTTCACGTCTCCGCGGTGAAGCGGAGGCTCATGGCGATGGGCCCCGGAAAGGAGGCAAAGGTGATCTTCACGGCGGAAGTGGAGGAACTTCCCCCCGGGAAGGTCTACCTGGTCGTCGAGAGGAACCCCAACGTAACCTCGGTGAGCTTCAACGGGGTACCCGTGAGCGCCGCACCCTCGTTCAATTGGCTCGACGAGGACTTCCCAGCCTACGACATCAGCTCGTTGCTCAAAGTGGGGCCGAACGAGGTGGAGGTCGGCATAAGGGTGGGGCTGGATTTCGACCTCGAACCCCTTTACCTCCTCGGCGACTTCGAGGTGGAGGCGATGCCGGCCGGAAGGTCCAGGATAAGGAGGAAAAGAGGGGGAACCCCGTCCAGCTTCGCAGACCTCGCAAAGGAGGGCTACCCCTTCTACTGCGGTGAAGTGACGTTGAGCGGGCGCTTTTCTTTGCAGGGGCTTCCACCGGGGCCCAAGCGCGTCTACTTGGAGCTCAGGTACAGCGCGGCGCTGGCGGTCGTGAGAATAAACGGCTCAAGCCCCATCTACGCCATCAACAAAAGGGAAAGGCTAGACGTCACCGAACTAGTAAAAGACGGCAATAACGGGCTCAAAATCACGCTAGTTGGCACGTTGGCGAACGCGTTAGGCCCCCTCCATAGGAAGGCGGCGAAGACGTGCGTCGGCCCCGAGAGCTTCTACGCCTCCGGGGGAGACTGGACGGACGACTACGTGACCTACCCGCTGGGCTTAGATGAGTGCACCGTTGTTGCGATAATATAAGCGGCAACCAAATATACGAAGAAAATGACGGGGCAGCACAGATGCCTTTACGAAGAAAGCGATACGTCAAACCGGGCTTCAGCCAAAAGGCGAGCGAGGACGGGGGAAGGGAGGGGCAGACCGAAGACCAGAAACAGAAAAATGAGGAAAGGAAAACTGGGAACGCGAATAGGAACCAAGAAGTAGAAAAATCCCGGTCGGGCGTCCTTTGGCCTCCGACCGGCGCGGGTCCCGCTTAACCGAACCACAAACCGCTTTCAAGGGGCTTTTGTTTACCTCGCGGTTTGGCTTAACTTGGCTTTGGCTACTTTGATTTTCCTTTAGTGCATTGCCTTCCCGCCCCCCTCCCCCCCTCCGCTAGCCCTTCTAGCCAGTGATCGCTTTATCCAATCCTACCTACCTACCTCCATCCCTCCCTCCCTCGGGCCTTCAGGCGGGGACTTGCTACTGGCTCAGGTATTGTTCGTACATCCTTTCTGCGAAAAGCCTTCCCTCCGTCACCTCTTTGTCGAGGTCGGTTACGTCTTTTCCACCGATATCGATGGCGACGTACCCAGAAAAGCCGAACTTCCTCAGGCCGCGGAAAACGCCATCCCAGCTTATGGTCCCCTTACCGGGTGCCCTGTGGAAGTTGTCGCGGCCGTCGTTGTCCGAGAGGTGCACGTAGTAGATCTTCTTCCCCAGCTTTTCCACTGACAGGGGCAACAGTTCCTTGGCTGCGTGAAGGTGGCCCGTGTCCAGCACCGCACCGAAGTTATCTTCCCCTACTTCCCGCATCAGGGAAAGCATGGCGTCCGTGTTGCTCACGGTTTCCCCCACGCGGGGCTCGATGGCGAACAGCAGGCCGTGATCCGCCGCCGCCTTCGAGCATGACTTCATGACGTTCACCAAGGAATTCCAGAAGCTCACCCAAGAGAAATCCTCCGGTACGACCACGTCGTAGGCCTCGGCAAAGGAAACCGATTCCGAGTAAGGCTTTTTGCCGACGAACTGGACGGGGGGCGTAAAAGTATCGGTCTGGACCATGGGGGACCCAAAGAAGTCAGCCAGCTCGCAGGTCTCCCGAAACATGGAAAGGGCTTTTTCCCTTTCTCTCTCGTCTGGGGAGATCAGTTCCCTGAACACGCCGGCCACGTTTACTACCTTCAGGCCGCGGGCCTCGATCTCCTCCCTTATCTTTCCCTTTTCGCGCTGAAACTCCCTCAGGTTGCTCTCCCCGTAGACCTCGAGTTCTAACGCCCTAAACCCCAGCCTGACCGCGTCGTCGATGGTCCTGAAGACGTCGGGCAAGGGCGGGGGGTACCCGTACTTAGTTATGGCGTACAACCACGCCATATTTATCCTGTGCATAATCGCGTGACGCGGGCGAATAAAAGGTTTGACCGAAGAAACGCGAAGTTGGACGAAGCCGAGAGGCACCGGTCCGTTTAGTCCCGCATCGCTTTAACCCGATTTTTGGCCCGATTTTTTCCTCCTTTCTGCTCTATTCTTTCTCGCCCCGCGTTTACCCTACGCTACCCCACCCTACCC
>JAWDNK010000143.1:0-2977 GCA_046534355.1 Candidatus Martarchaeota archaeon
CTTGAGCTCGTCGAGGAAGCTCATTTCAAGCAGGAGCGCGCCGCTGTACGGCTCCTCCTCGTAGAGGTAGCCCGCCTCCACCCCGCTTGCCCTTATTAGGGAGTAGGCGTTGGAAAGGATGGAGGAGGCCCTTTTCATTTCCTCGTCGCTGGGCTTGATGACCCTCGCCCCAAGGCCCTGAACGAGAGATGAGGAGGCCAGCGAGCCGATCTTGGGCAATAACCTCCCGTAGGACTTGAACACCGAGCTCATCTGGTACATGTAGGAAGTGTAGATTAGCGTATCGCCTCCCCTCGGGACGTCAAGGGGAAGAGCCCACGAAGACGCCAGCTTCCTGTCCATGGGGAAGGGGACGTAATCCCTCATGAGGTTTCTAGTGACCAGGGAGCGGATGAGCCTAACTCTGTCTTTGATCTTATCTTCATCCATAATTTAGGAGGGCTTCAGCTTTTACGTTTGAGGAAAGCCCGAGGAAAAGCCAAAGTCAGTAGAAAACGCGTGGGGTGCCACGTCAAGGGAAGGCGAGCGGTTCTGAGCGACCCCGCTCCGCTCGAGTGCACGACGCTGATGCGGTGCACTGAAAGCGACCCAACGGAAGCGCGTGTGGAGGCGCTCGGCGGAACAACGAAGGAAGGAATGGCCCTTTCAAATGGGCTCCTTGCCGGGCGCCTTCAAGCGTCAAGGGAAGCAACCGCTTAAAAATGCGGGGGTCAAATCGTACATGTATCACGGCAAGATATTTGGCGAATCTTTCGCTTTCGGAAGCGCTGATGCCAAATCTAGCTTTGCCCATGAAGCCGAGGACGCTGGTGCGCGCACCGGCTTAAAAACTGCTGGGTTTGGCTGGGAGGTTGTCAACCTCCATAACAACGGAGTGGACCTATACGCGGAGCTGCTGCGCAACGTAACTTTTAGGTGGTTGGACCTGGACGCCTCTTACATGATAACTTCGGTCCCGGCTTCTCCGAACTTCGCCGAAGTGCTTTTTACAATGAGCATTTCTAAAGAAAAACCCAAGTTTTCGCCTCCGCCGCAGCTCTACGAGAGCCTCCCCTCGGTGACCGATTTTCGCGAGCTAGAAGTCCATAACCCCAATAGCCTCAAGATGGTAGGAGGCGGCAAATGGGTCGAAGGCTCGCTTGTAAGGCTAATACTAAAGTCGTGGGTGCCAGTTGACGGTTCTGGTTCTCAGGACCACAGGCATATTTTTTCTGCCGCTCGGCTTGAGAGTTGAAAAGGGAGATCACATCGTGTTTCACGCAGACCACGCGGGTACTGAAGTGGACTTTGAAGTTCAGGGAGTGATAGCCTACGAAGTCTAGCCGTTGATCAGTCCGCCGATTACTCGGCAGAGCTAGCATAGCCGCCGTCGGCGACGACCGGTTTGACCACGCCTTAATAAGCGGGCCGAGCGCAAACGCGGTGGGCATTTCTTCTGTTGGGCGGTGTCCAGCTGGAGGATCGGCATGGCCTCCGTCGCCACTGACGATGGGTCGCGCTCCTATCCATTTCGCGCTAAAGATGGGAGGAGGTCAGAATGACCACCATCGTGGGAGCGATCTCCTTCTCTTCGTTCGCTAAGGGGACGAAGCGCCCATCCGGGAAACGAGGTGACCGTAGCCCTCTTTCTCTAAAACCTCTTCTCCGTCGCGGTCGTGCCGTGCGTCGTTACCGGGGCTTTGCATCGGCGCTCCGGCAGGCTCGCAAAAAGGGGATCGCAGAAAGTAATGCGGGACGCGGGCAATTTTCGTCCCGTTGATTTCCCTGACGCCGATTTCTTCGCGGCTGAGCACGAGGGCGGCGCGCGGCGAGTAGGCCCTCACGAAGCTCATCAACCCCCTCCCTTCCCTTCCTCCCGACTTCACCTCGATTGGCACGAGTTCCCTCCTCCCCTCTTCCCGGATCGCCACGAAATCGACCTCAGCCCCTCCTGAGGTGCGCCAGTACATGACGTCATAGCCATCGGCGATCAGCTGCTCCAGCGCGAAGCCCTCGAGGAGGGATCCCGCGTCCGTCCTCTTCGATAGGGGAAGGAAGTTGCCCATGACGGCGTTCCTGAGGCCGTTGTCTAGAAAGTACGCCTTCTTTGCCTTCTTTAGCTCCGTCACAAGGCTCGAGTAATACGGCTTGATCATCCTTATCACGTACGTGGCCGTAAGCACGGATAGGTAACCCTCAAGCGTCCTGAAGTCCGCGTGCATCCATTGGGCCAGCGAGGATGGCTCTAAGATGGAGCCGTTGGCAAGCGCGAGGTAATCGAGGAGTGACTTAAACTTCTCCCTTTCCCTGACGCCGTCACAAACAGTTTCGAAATAAATAGTTTTATATAGGTGTGTGTCATTGGTATTCTGTGCCTGAAAGATCATATACCTTGAAAGAGGCATGTTTGCTCCTCGGCCTTCACCCAAGGACTATTCAGAAGTGGGATAACCAAGGCAAAATCGGGGTCCTGAGAACACCTGGCGGTCGCAGGAGAATACCAGAATCAGAGATCAGGAGGTTGCAGGGTGAAAAAGGCATGCGGAGCGTCATTGGATATGCAAGAGTTTCTTCCAATGCGCAGAAAGAAGACTTGGAGAGGCAGGTTGAATACTTGAGGCAGAGAGGTGTACAAGAAGTCATTACCGATATGGGCTCAGGCTTAAACGAGAAGAGAAAGGGCTTCCTGAGGCTTCTCGACCGGGTGCTACACAACGAGGTTGATAAAGTAGTTATATTGTATGAAGACAGGCTAACGAGGTTTGGCTTCGACACGTTGAAAAAAGTGTTTGAAGGGCATGGAACAACAATCGAAGTGCTAAACCAGACAGACGCAAAACCGCCGCAACAAGAACTCGTCAAAGACCTGATCACGATAATATCTCACTTTTCTGGTAAACTGTACGGAATGAGGAGCGGTAAGCAAAAGGAGGTCGTGAAGCGTGCTAAAGAGCTATTCTCTAAAGCATGAGCGCGGAGAGGAGCTCTTCCGCTCCTC
>JAWDNK010000144.1:0-2934 GCA_046534355.1 Candidatus Martarchaeota archaeon
AGAGACACCCGTGTATTTTAGTCTATTCTATCATATTGTAAAAGGTGGCACCGTCTTCGAGGGAAGCGCGAACTAGCCCTCTAGCTCCAATGGGCTTTGGCTTACAGCATGTTAGCAAGAAAGCTCCGACCTTAAGGGAGGAGATGAATTGCCAGCCGAAAAGTTCATCAATCAAGACGAGATCAAAGTTAGTACCCACGGGCAGTGGGGAATTAACGCCTGATAAGCCCATAAAAAAGGG
This sequence comes from Candidatus Martarchaeota archaeon, assembly GCA_046534355.1. Taxonomy (GTDB): domain Archaea; phylum Thermoproteota; class Thermoprotei_A; order Marsarchaeales; family UBA168; genus UBA168. The sequence continues at coordinate 242 of JAWDNK010000144.1, forward strand.
TGAGAGATGGAGTAAGACCTCCAGACCAGAAGGGCATGATGGGGGCACCGTCGATGAAGCAGGAACCTCAAATCCCTCGGGGATGAGAGGATGTCAGTAGGTCTCGGCGAAGCGGCTGCGGTTATGCCGCCCTCAGAGGGATTAGACGTAAATTCCAGCGCCAAGTAACCGTCAAGTCGAAATGAAGGCCATGGTTTTGCATGAAACTAAGGCTGTGGAAAAGGATCCCTTGGTTTACGAGGATGTCCCGACTCCGGAGGCGTCAAAGGGCCAGCTGGTAATCAAGGTTATATCGTGTGGCGTCTGCCATTCAAACCTGCATATGATCGAAGGCGACTGGGTTCAGTACGGGGTTCCGGCTAAGCTCCCGATAATCCCTGGCCACGAAATAATCGGCACGGTGGCCGACGTGGGGGAAGACGTCGAGGACTTCAAGAAGGGAGAACTTGTCGGGATGCAGCCCATATACAGCACGTGCGGGCATTGTGAGTACTGCTTGACCGGCAGGGAAAACCTTTGCCCCAACAAGCAGGTCACTGGCGAAACGGTGGACGGGGGCTACGCGGAGTACGTCCTCGCAGACGCAGATTACGTATACAAGGTGCCTAGCGGCATCGACCCAGAGACCTCTTCTCCCCTGTTTTGCCCTGGGATAACCGCGTACGGGGCGGTGAAGAAGGCTTCTCTCTCACCTGGGAAGACGGCCTACGTCGTCGGAATCGGTGGGGTAGGCCACATGGTAGTTCAAATGGCTAAGCTGTACGGTGCAAGAGTGGTAGGCGTTAGCACGAGCAAAGAACATCAAGAGCTGGCGCTTAAGGTGGGGGCTGACGAAGTCGTGGACCCCGGCAAGGATTACTCCCGCGTGACACCTAAGGTCGCCGATTCCGTAATAGTTTTCTCCCCTTCCCAAATGGCGATCGACGCCTCGCTTCGCTTGGTCAAGCCAGGAGGCACGGTGGTCATCGGGGTGAACGGCGATCTGCGGCAGTTCGCCTTTGGCGACGAGGTGACGGTGAGGGGTACGGTGGTGGGCACGAGGCAGGACATGAAGGAAGTCCTCCAGTTGGCGGCTCAAGGGAAAATAAGGGTTGAGGCCACGAAGTTCCCTCTGAAGCAAGCCAATGAAGTCCTAAAGAAGCTAAAAAACGGCCAAATAAACGGTAGGGCCGTGTTGATACCGCGATCAAGCTAGCCCGAGTTCCTGAATTTTTCTGATGACTTCTTCAGCGTGCCCGTCCGGCCTTACTTTTTGGAACGCGTAGGCCAACTTCCCTTCCGGGTTTATCAGAAACGTGGTGCGCTCGGCCGTGCCGGTGGGGCGAAGTACCCCGTATGACTTGCTTATTTCTCCTCCCTTGTCGCTCACCATGGTGAAGTCAAAAGAATATTTTTCTTTGAACTTTTTTTGCGCGGCCGGCGAATCGGTGCTTACGCCCAGCACGACTACCCCGTGGTCTTGGAACCATCTCAGGTTGTCCCTGAAGCTGATCCCTTCCCTCGTACAACCCGGCGTGTTGGCGCGAGGATAAAAATAGAGTACGACCGTCTTCCCCCGGAAGTCCGATAGGGAGATCGGTTTGCCATCGCTGTCGACCGACGAGAATTGAGGCGCGGGATCTCTGATCTTTGGCGTTGTCATAACACTGTTATGCGAGAGGCCTTAAATGATTTTCGGGGGATACGACTCACTTTCGAAGTTTTATTTATGCGGTTTTGCCTATTCACTTTTGCATTGCTCACTAGGTTGCGGAGGGTGTGGCTCAACGCAAGACGTCTGCGCGGTTTCCTGTTGGGCGATGACTACTGATGTAGAGGACGTGGCTCAACGCAGAGCTTGTCTCCTCTTCGGCTCTGAGGGGTTTCAGTCCGGTGAGCTGAGCGAAAGCGGTAGACTCGCGGTCTTCTTCGTTTTCCCTAGGAGAAACGACGAGTCGGATTTGAAAGGTTTCGCCGTCACAAACAGTTTCAAAATAAATAGTTTTATATAGGTGCTTGTCACATAGTATTCTGTGCCTGAAAGATTATATACCTTGAAAGAGGCATGTATGCTCCTCGGCCTTCACCCAAGGACTATTCAGAAGTGGGATAAGCAAGGCAAAATCAGGGTCCTGAGAACACCTGGCGGTCGGGGGAGAATACCAGAATCAGAAATCAGGAGGTTGCAGGGTGAAAAAGGCATGCGGAGCGTCATTGGATGTGCAAGAGTTTCTTCCAATGCGCAGAAAGATGACTTGGAGAGGCAGGTTGAATGTTTGAGGCAGAGAGGTGTACAAGAAGTGATTACCGATATGGGCTCAGGCTTGAACGAGAAGAAAAAGGGCTTCCTGAGAGTGAGGCTTCTCGACCGGACGCTACACAACGAGGTTGATAAAACGGTTAAATTGTACGAGGACAGGCTCACAAGGTTTGGTTTTGAGGCATTGAAAAAAGTGTTTGAAGGGCATGGAACAACAATAGAAGTGCTAAACCAAACAGATGTAAAACCGCCGCAACAAGAACTCGTCGAAGATCTGATCACGATAATATCTTACTTTTCTGGTAAACTGTACGGAATGAGAAGCAGTAAGCAAAAGGAGGTCGTGAAGCGTGCTAAAGAGTTATTCGCTCAAGCATGAGCGCGGAGAGGAGCTCTTGCCCCTCCTCGAAGCTTACAGACAAGCTGTTAACGGCGTGCTCGAAGAGCTTTGGAA
>JAWDNK010000145.1:0-2930 GCA_046534355.1 Candidatus Martarchaeota archaeon
AGTGGCGAGGGAAATGCCAAAATGGCCTATTTACCTTTTAGTTCTCTGAGGACCCTCAACGCGAGCTCCGGGGAGTTCGTCGTAAGCGAATCCGCCCCAGTGCGCATCGCCGAAGCCAACTCTTCGGGCGTGCTAGGAGCCCAAGCATCGAGCTTGAACCCTTGAGCGTGGACCGCGTCACCGTCGCCCTCTTGAAGCAGGTCGCTGGCACCCCTCAACCACGTGGCGCGCACCTCCTTACCCACGGTGATCATGTACGGCGCCCTACCAACGAATATAACCCCGGTTTCTAGAGATGGGTCGAGCGACCTCACGACGTTTAGGGCGTCGTAATCGAAGGAGACGACCTGAGCCCTGACGCGGTGAGCCCTTATGCGGCTTATCACCTTCTCTTCAATACCGGGATAAAGGTAAGAACCCCTCTTTATCTCCACCACGTAGAGGACGTCACCCACCGCCTCAAATACCTCTTCAAGCGTGGGTACCCCTATTCCCTTCACGCCCCGTTTGACTCCAGCGTCCAGCCGCCTTATCTCCTCTAGTGTCATGGAAGAGATGCGCCCGTGCCCGTCCGTGGTCCTATCCACCGTGTAATCGTGCATCACGATCAGTTCCCCGTCCTTGCTCATGTGGACGTCCAGTTCTACGCCGTCTGCTCCCGCCTTCACGGCGGCCTGAAACGAGGGTATGGTGTTTTCCGGATATGAAGCGGGAAAACCCCGATGACCGATGACTATCATGGGGGCCTTTGTATTCAGGTTAAACACCTATCGGTTAGCGGGCGGGCGGGTAGGCCAGGCCTTTGACGACGTGGCGCTTCATCCCTCGATTGCTATGAGCTGGGACGCTGGCCGTGACCGTTCTTCCCTTCGTCTGCTTTTCGGCGGCGAAAAAGCCCGGCCACGAGTGCCTTCGCCCCAGCGTAATCGGGATCGACCCAAGTTTTTCGCCCCCCGAGGACGTCGCGGCCACCCCGTCTTCTATCCTGATCCCGAAGCCCTTCCCGTAAACCCCGGGCTCCACGGTGAACACCGAACCCTCCATCAGCACGTCGTTTGAGGTGGGATGAAGGGCGGGCAACTCGTGATGCCTGAAGCCTACGCCGTGGCCAAGCCTGTGCACGAACTCCTTTCCGTATCCCCTTTCCGCCAACACCCTCCGAGCCACCGCGTCTACCTCGGCTGCCTTAGCACCGACCTTGGCCGCCCTTGTGGCTTCCTCGTTTGCCTCCAACACGGCCTCAAACCGCTCCCTGAGCTCCCTCGTGGGATTTATGAACAGGGTCCTCGTCGTGTCCGACCAGTAGCCGTCGGCCTGAACGTCGAGTTCCACGAGCACCGAGTCTCCCTCTCTTATCTCCCTCTCCGACGAGAAATTATAGGGGTAGTAGGCGATTTCCCCCCTTTCCCCTGACATGACGAAGGCGTACGCCCTTACCCTCCTCGTCCCCTTGTAGCCAACTGAGGAGTCTATGGCACCCTCTATGGCCGAGGCCAGCTCCGCCTCAGTCACGCCCTCCTTCAGCTTGCAAGCCCCTTCCCTGATTCCCAAGGCGGCTAGCTCGTAGGAGGTCCTTATCTTCTTGATGTCATCCCCGTCTTTTTGCTGCCTAAGGACCTCCATTTCTCCCGAGAAGTCCACCGGCTCTCCGCCGGCGCGCCTCACGGCGTCGAAGGTAGGCCCCGAGGCGAACGAGGCCTCGGTGCCCGCTTGCACCACCGACACCACCTCGCTGGAAGCTTCAACCCCGACCTTCCCCTCTAGCTTGCCCAGGAATTCCTGGAACCTGGGGTATGGGCTGAACACTGAAGAAAGGCCCTCGTCCTCTTCCACCTCAACCTCATCGGCGCCCCCGCTTGGGACGAAGTCCTGCTCCGAACGCGGTACCAGAAGGCGCGAGCGACCTTCTGACGTGATGAGCAAAAGCGAGCGGCCCACCGCGGGCCAGTAGCCCGTGGCGTACAACAGGTTTTCAGGGTCCCTGAGCAGGACGGCCGACAGCCCGGTTTTCGACATCGAAAACAGGATGCTTTCCAGCTTCTGCTTTTTCAATTTCTTTCAGTAAAATTACATCTGGGAATAAAAAGGTGCCCTAGCTACACGGAAGGCAAGACTGAGACAGCTCGCGTAATGCGACGCGGGGTACGCGACCTGGGGCAAACCCTAACTCAGGCCACCTTGCTCAGTACGGAGTCTATGTACTGCTTGCTCTTGCGAGCGCTTTCCATGGGCGTTTCTCCGGCCTGGGGGACATCCTGCTCGTACGAAAACCAGCCGGCATATGAATGGTTCACCAGGATGGCAACCAGCTGAGCAAGGGGGATTTCACCTTGCCCCAGGTCCCTAAGCCTGCTGACCCAGTTCTCCTGCCTGGGGACGAACTCCCCGGGTTTTATCGCGTCCTTGAGGTGGACGTGGGTCACCCTTTGCGCGTACCTCTCGATGAACCTGACCGGCTCGATACCAGAAACCGCCAGGTGAGCTGTATCGGGGCAAAAGCCCAACAGATCGGCATCTACATTGGCCAGGGCGAACTCTATTTCATCCTCTCCCTCGATTATTGTACCGTAGTGGTTGTGGATGGAGCACTTTAACCCGCGATCGCGCAGAATCCTCGCCACTTGGTTCATGGCATCGCAAGCGGTCCTCAAGTATTCCCTTTTCTTCTCGTCGTAACCGGGGAAGCGGACGGGCGGCCCGATGACGACGTTTTCGCATCCCGCCTTCGAGAGGAATTCCCCAATTTTTTCCGCTTGCTGTAACAACCTCTCCCTCTCCTCGCGCTGGTGCCAATTGTCTCCCCAATAGCTAGCAGACCAGGTAAGGCCAAACCGATCCAGCTCGTCCCTCAGCGCAAACGGATCGGAAAACCTCCCGCTTTCCAGCGCATCACGATAGCCGAATTCAACCCCTTGGAAGCCAAGCTCTCT
>JAWDNK010000146.1:0-2930 GCA_046534355.1 Candidatus Martarchaeota archaeon
ACTCGTAGACCGCGTAAGCTCCCTTGAAAACGTAAGAGGGAACCGAAGCTCCCGACTCAGCCGAAGTCAAAGCAAAGGGAAAAGTTACCAAGGAAAACACCGACAGCGCGAGAAGCACCACAAGGAATCCAGACGGCAAGTTGCTGAGCCTTGCTTCAGAATCTTTCACAAAGTAGGGTCGCGTTCTTGGCTTTAAGCATGCTGCCGAGGACCCCATCAGCCCCTTACAGCCCGAGCGGCGGCGCGCAAGCTGACGAACGCGCTCTGCTTTTCATCGCGATGGGCATTTAAGCTAACGCTAGCTTTACAGCATGAAAACGAAAAAGCGCGCACTGCGGCTTTCGGCGATCCTGGTCGCATTGCTGGCGGTTGCGGGGGGTTCCTATTACTACTTTGCCGCTTACTACCTGCCCTCAACCCAACAAAAAACGTACCAGCTCTTTCCACCTCCTTCGGACGCCTCTTTCATCCTATCCACTGAACCCGGATTACCCTCTTCCGCTCCCCTGCCTCCCGCTTTCAAGCTTTACGACAACGGTAGCTATTATGCAATGGCTGAGATCCGTGACCAGGAAGCATCCCTCATGATGTCCACGTTCATGTGGAACTTAGCGGGTGCCCAAGGTGGCGTGGTGATGAAATACGCGAACGGTTACCTTCACACACTCGTAAACTTAAGCGACGTTAACACCATAAGCTCGATCCAGGTGATGGGGTACCCGGGGCTCATGTACGGGCGTGAGTTGTGGTTTCCCTTTGAGACTTCCACTTCCCAACTTCCGGCGCTCAGTTTGCCCCGTGTAATCAACGACTTGCCTGATTTCTATTCCGTTTTGAACTACAGTACGTTTGACGTCACCGGGGAAATAGATGACTTCTCATACAATATCTGGCTCACTGACTATCCCAATGTCACAAACCTGGGGGCACACGACATCGAGCTGACCTCCTCCCCGCCACGAAGGGCGAGGGTTCCTGGGGTCTAGGGGGTTACACCCCTTTACGGGTGCTACTCCGTTGTGGTCTACGATGAAGGAGCGAGGTCTCTCTATTGTTGAGATTACCATGCCGGTAGCCTTCTTGAGGATGTTCAATGCACCGTTTAAGTCGCTGTGCAGCCTGTGACCTTTAGGACAACTGATGACTCCCCTTGGATATCTCTTGACCTCCACGTTGTGGTAAGCGCAGTACTTTGAGGTGTTGTATTCGATGACCTCGAAGGCCTTCATGCCGTACTCTTGAGCCTTCAACTCGATGACGTCAATCAGTTTGCGGTAGGACCACAGGTTCGACGTGAACTTGTTACCCTTCTCTTGTGCAATGTTGAAGGGGTAGCCCAGATAGATTGTTGAAACCCCTAGTTCGTGGAGTTGCTCCAATAAGTGAGAGGCAAAACTTCTGTATAGGTGAAGGAGCCTCCTGGTCAATTTCCTGAAAAGCCTCCTCTTCTCTCTGTTGAGCTCCTCGTACGCTTCATGCTCGCTTGAGTTTTTCGTTTTATCCGCCAAGGACTGTGCTTGTGCTATCTTCTTCTCGAAGTAGAAGTAGTCCTCCTTAGTCCTGATACCCTTGTAGAGCAACCAAGTACCGTCGTTCATCACTACGCTCGCTAAGACGTCGATGCCTAAATCAATTGAAGCCACTTTGTTTCCTTTGGGAGATTCGACTTGAAAGGTTTTCCTTTCACCGTGAAGGATATACTTGCTCTTCTTTCCCGTTTTAGTTTCTTCAACGCCTACCTCCACTGGGATGGAGGCGTACCAGGCGCTCCTTGTTTCGTCGTAGTGTACCTCGAGCCTCCCCTGTCTTCCGTACCACTTTAGTCTACCAACAAAATCGATCTCAAGGTTGAAGTCCTTGAGGAATAACTTGTGGTTCTGCTCGTCCACAACGCATCTGTCCTGCCTAACGACTAGCAGGAGCTTCCTTTTCTTGGTTTCTCTGTCCTTCCAGTAACGCGGTGGGCTAACGTGGTTCATGAAGGGTGGTAGTTTTCCTTCCTTCTTCAACTTCAGCAAACAGAAGGTGGAGCTCCACGCTTCGTTGTTCTTCTGCATGACTGCTTGTGCGTTAACGCCGAGCACGCCCTTGTACTTCTCGTAGCATTCGTCCCACGTTCCCTTGAAGTCTACTTTCTCCCCATGAAAGAATTGTTGTTTCCTCTCATAGTTGATCTCGTTGAACAACCCCGCAGAGGCGTTCGCTAGCCTCCTGAGTTTCCTTTCCTGGAAACCGTTTGGTAGAAGACGTACTACACTCGTCCTCATGTTCTTGTACTTAACTTCGGAGATGCCCTCCTCCGGCATTGCGGGAGTAAGTATCGGCTCCCGCTCCTCATGTTCAGAGAGTTGACCAGAGGAGAGCATCTTAAAGGGAAACAGTCTTCCTGATCTTAAGCTTTTACCCCGCCCTAAAGGGCGAGGTTTGTCGTTCGCCTTATCACGACCCGCAGGGGTCCGCTTACCTGGGATATACGCTGTATTCCTGGAAGATCGTGGTCACCCGATCGCCAGTAAACGCAAATTGAAAAGGAATGAATTGAAATAAAAAAGTCAACAGCCATGGGTGGTAAAACGGGCTTTTTTGCCACGCGTGAGCACCAGCTAGCTCCTTGAACTGACCGGGATCACTTCATCGCATCCTGCAAGTGGTCAGGCCACAACGGAGGCCGAGTTCCGCCGTGCGTAGTACCAGCGCCCATAACCGCGTTTACATTTAAGGCCGTTGAAACGAAGTTGACTCGGTATTCGAAGAAAGCCGAAAACCCCTTCAAGCCTAGATCTTGTGTAGCTTGGCTATTGCGGCCAGTAGCACCCCCTGACGCGCAAGGCGTAAAAGGCGCTGAAGCGTGAACCTATGTTCCTAATAGGCTTGAATTATTGGAGCAAAAAAGGAGGCCCGCTGATGTGGAGGGAGTTCGACCGCGCAAC
>JAWDNK010000147.1:0-2913 GCA_046534355.1 Candidatus Martarchaeota archaeon
ATCCCCCTCTCGACTAGCGCCTCGGCCTTTCCACCGCTCCCCTTCAAAAATATGACGAACTCGACGTTCAACGACCTGAGCTTTTCCAGCGAGGCCTCGCCCACCGAGCCACCTTCCTCAAAACTGACCGTTCTAACCTGGCTGCCCTCCGCAATCCACTGGTCTAACTTCGGATCGCCCGTGCCCTTGAATTTGGGGACCACGAAGACCTTACCCCTGGCCGCGTCCAAAAGATACGCCCTCGTCTCGCTTCTCTCGTCGCGCAAGCGCGTTATCTCGCGATCCCTCTCCGAGAGCTCCGTCCGCAACTCGTCCAGCCTGTGCCCAAGCTTGGCCACCTCTCTATCCCTTTGGATCTCAAGCCTCCTGTTTTCGCGCAACTCTGAAACCAGGTCGTTCAACCTTTCCACTTCTAACTCCAAGGAGTTTTTTTCGGCGGACAGCTGGTCGATCTCGCGGGACAGGGCTTCTAACCTATCCTTCACGCGGCGGCCCTCGGGAAGGTTCCCGGTTTGTCCCGTCTTCCTGCCCCCATCCGAGGCGGGCGAAGCCGAGGCGGCGAGGGGGTCAGCCGTCTCCCCGCGGGGAGAAGGCGCTTGGCCCTTTACGGAAAGGCGCTCGAGCTGGACCTTCCTCACGACCTCTTTCACGTTTTCTCCAGAAAGCAGCAAACTCACCGCTTCTTCCAATTTCTGCGCCGGCAAGTCGGGGTTGTTGGCTATCTGCTCCACTTTCCTCTTCTTGGTCGATAGGCAGAGCTGGGCGGCGAAAAGGGCGTCGGACTCGTGAATCCCTATTTCGAGGCCTTCCCAACCGTTTTTCTTCAAGTACTCGCTCTTCTCCTCAGAAAAGAAGAAACGCCAAGGCCTGAACACGGGACAACCGAAAGAACTGGCGAGCTTCTTGACCGCCCTCGGTATCCTGGGGACATCGGTGGCGACGATCACGGGAGTCCCGACGGACAAAAGATCGGTTATTATGTCTTTGCTCGTCTTATACGTCTTGGAAAAGAGCAACTTCCCGTCTAGGGACAAGACCGCCACTCCGCTCGACATGCCTGGATCATAACCGACGATGACGGGCCTTCCCTGTATTTAGCTTTTCACCGATTCACTTTGATCGCCCAGAAAAAAGTCTTTCGCCCTCAAAACCCCCGATGGCGTCCGAAAACGCTTATATCCGCAAAAAAGGGGTTAGGCGGACATGAAGAGGGGAAGAAATACCCTTTTGCCGGATGAAAAAAGCAGGCGCTCCTTCAGGAACTTCTGCTTGGCGTTGGCCAAAGGGGATCAATCAACGGCAAAAAAGGAGCTGGACAACATAGAGGCGATAGGGGGAAAGGGGGAACTTTGGAACGGTTTCCTTTGGGGGCTCAACGGCATGTACGACGCTTCGGCCCGCAAGGACGAAAGGGCCGCGTTCGTGATGGCTTATTCGCGCCTCATGCCAGAAGAGATCAGGAAGATAGTCAACGCGCTCAGAGAGGAGGAAAAAGCCCTCTTCATAACGGAAAGGGAAAGGGGGGTCTTCGAGGCCAACATATACGCCTTGGACGCCATCGCCGAGGCCATAGAGAAGGGCCAAATAAAGAGGGAGTTGCCCGGAGAGGCCCAGGAAGGTGAGCAAACGACGGAAAGCTCGGACGACGAGGTCGTCGAGGCAAACGAAGTGGAAAAGGAAGGCGACGAGTAGGGAAATCTCGCCGTGGGCTGCCCACCCTAGGAGGGCTGCTCCTCCCCCCCTCGCCTTGGGGCCCGATGAGGTTAAAAGGCATCGCCGGAAAAACCTCGGACATGAAAAAGACGTCGCTCTCGGCCATAGACATCGCGGCCTGGGTCGCGGAAAGCGGTAAGCTGTTGATAGGGTCGAGGGTCGAGGGCGCGTATCAGTTGAACCAGGTAATATACCTTTTCAGGCTGCGCGATAGGGATTCCTTTAAAACGTTGGTGGTGAGGCCGGGCCGTTACGTATATTTGTCTAACTTGTTCGAAAGCGAGCTGGCCGGCGTGAAAGCTAACACCTCCCTGAACCAGCTCCTGAGGGGGGAGCAGATAAACGGCGTGAGCCAGGTCGACCGCGAGAGGATAATCGAAATCTCGTTGGGCCCAAGGGATAACCCGATGCGCGTTTACGTCGAGCTTTTCTCGGCCGGGCAACTCGCCGTCGTCAAAGACGGAAAGATCGTTTACCTTATGGCGCCCTACAGGGGCAGGGACCGCGTCCTCGAAGTAGGAAAGCCGTACGCTTTTCCTCCGAGCAGGGGGAAAAGGCTTGAAGAGGGCAACGACCTCGAGTTCAAGGGACCGGCTCTGGCCTCGCTCACACACGCTTTGTCCTTCCCGGCGGAAGGCGTGAAAGAGGCCCTGGCCAGGATGGGGATCGACCCTAACGCCGAGTTGAGCAAAGCCGAGGCCCAAAGGGCAATCGAGGAGATGAAGAGGATATGGGAAGAGGCAAGCGAAGCGGGAAAAGCGGCGCCCGCGCTCTACGGGGAGGGAGATGAGGCCACTTTTCACCCCTTCCCCTTCAAGAGCGAGGTGGGAGAGAGAACGTTGACCTTCAAAACCTTCAACGAGCTATTGGCTAGCGTTTTCGCGCCCGATTTAACGGAGGCGCAAAACCCGGAGGCCGAAAGGCTGCAGAGGGCAGTTGAGGAGGCCGAAAAAGCGGCCAAGGCCCACGAAGAGCGGGCCGCCGAGCTGGAGAGAGAGGTGCAACTGCTCTCATCCCTGGCCCCGCAGCTCTCTCAAGCGATCGCGACCGTGCGCAGCGCGCAAAAAAAGCTGGGGTGGGAGGCGGTAAAGCCAGGAGAGCTCGACGGCCTGCACCTGAAGGCGGTCATTCCAGACGGCGGGCAACTCTTCTTCGAAGAGCTCGGCGACCTCCCAGTTAGGCTCAATCCGGGCATATGGG
>JAWDNK010000148.1:0-2874 GCA_046534355.1 Candidatus Martarchaeota archaeon
GGGGGAGTGGTTCGAGCGCGCGGGGCACCGGGTGACCCTGATGGGCGAGGATGAACTGCGGTCTGGAAGCGAGGGCGAACCCGGGCGTCGTTTGGCAGCGGGGAGATACGGGATAGTGGTGATGGGAGTACCTCCCGACGCCCTGCTGAGCTTTAATCCAGAATTCCCCGCCGGGAGCTTAGTGATGGACATCGCTTCCTCGAAGAGAAGGGTGTTTCCCGCCTTGGAGGCCAGGTCCCTAAGGGAGGGCTTTTACTACATCGGCGCCCACCCCCTTTTCAACCAGGTGGACGCTCCCTTCCTGGAAAGGGTCGTGCTAATACCTTCGGCCACGGGCAAGGAAAAACTGGAGGACGCGAGGAGGCTCTGGCTTTCGGCCGGCTTCGTCCCGGTGCTGAGCGACCTGGAAACCCATGAAAGGGCGATGTCGGCCGTCCAAGTGATGACCCACTTCTTCATGCTCTCCTTGCGGTTCTCGCTCAACGCCTATTGCGAGGAGATCGGGATTGACGAGGGCACCTACCAGACGCGCAATCTCAGGAGGCTGGACGAGGTCGTGCGCGACTTCTTGAGCAACTGGAGGGCGGTTTCGGAGATCATCTCGGAGAACGCCTACGCGCGCGACGCCTTGGACAGGGCGGTCGAGGCTGTCCAATTCCTTCGCGGGATAGGGGTAGAGGGGATTGAGGGTATTCTTGCTCAAGAGGGACACCGACGGCAGCCTCCTGGAGAAGGTGAAGTCGTCCTCCGCCTCCTACAGGTCCGTGGACCTCTACGGGAGGAGGGCGATAATAGCTTGGCCGGATCAGGAGGTGACCTCCATCGTCGACGACGACGTAGAAGGGATAGTGGATAGGAAGTCGTACGCTCTTTCGTCAAGGCAGTTCAAGCCCGAGGACACGGCCGTGACCGTTGGTCGGATAGTGGTCGGTCGGAAGCGCGCCGGTCACGCGGCTGCGACCGAGCTCAACCCTTCGGAGGCCGCCGCCTACCTCAAGCCGAGCGACGAGCAAGGAGGCGTGGTGGTGGCCGCGGGCCCCTGTTCGGTGGAGGACGAGGCGACCCTCCACGAGGCCGCCGAGGAGGTGAAGAGGGCGGGAGCGCAGATGCTGAGGGGAGGGGCTTTCAAGCCCAGGACCAGCCCTTACTCCTTCACGGGTCTGGGAGAGAAGGGGCTGCGCATGCTGGCCAGGGAGAGGGAGCTCCTGGGGATGCCCGTCGTGAGCGAGGTCCTGGACGTGAGAACGCTACCCCTTTTCCAGAAGGCAAACATAGACATGCTGCAAGTGGGAACGCGCAACTCGCAGAACTTCCCGCTTTTGGAGGCGCTGGGCGACACCGGGAAACCGGTCTTGCTGAAAAGGGGCATGGAAAACACCTTGGAGGAATGGCTTTCCGCCGCGGACTACGTGCTCTCCAGGGGGAACGGGAACGTGGTGCTCTGCGAGCGGGGGATTAGGACTTTTGAGTCATCCACGCGTTTCGCGCTGGACGTTGGTTCCCTGGCGGCAGTGAAAAGGGAATCGCACCTCCCGGTTTGCGCCGATCCGAGCCATCCCGCGGGAAAAAGGGAGTTCGTGGAGCCGCTGGCGCTGGCCGCCGTGGCGGCTGGAGCGGATATGCTTCTGATCGAGGTTCACCCAAGGCCGGAAGAAGCGCTGAGCGACCCGGATCAGCAGCTAACCCCGCGCGAGTTCCGGGTACTGATGGAGAGGGTCAGGGCGCTGGAGACGGCGCTGAGAGCCGTAGAAGGGCGCTTGATAGGCTCAAGTGAGGCGTGAACCGCACGCTACCAAGAGGTCAAAGCGCATGAGAATTGAGATTCGTCAAGAAGAAGGAGGGAAAGAGGAGAACTGGAAGCGCGGAGGAGAGGCGGGAAAAGAGAGAAAGGAGGAGGGGCAGGCTCAAGTGAGCGATAAAGGGGTTGACCAATGCGGGAACGATCCCTTAGGGGATCGGCGGCAGACGCGGGCCGACGAGGGGCTGGGTGACCATACGACCGTGAAAGCAAAGGGCATTACGGTCGACGGTCCCGCCCAGCCAACCGACGACCGCGTGGACGAGAGCGGGGGTATTGGTGAAGGTACAGGTGAAAGTAAAGGTACAGAATTAGCTTCAGGCGTGAGTGCTAGCGCGGGCGCTGGTAGGGAGCACCGCTCGTATCGGCCACCTCGGAAAAAGGGGGATCTCGTCGAATACGGTGAAGGAGATACCGTGGCCGATATCGCCTTCTCCATTTGGGAGCCGCGTACGTCGAGGGTGATCGTGGGGGAAGATGCCCGCGTTTTCCGCGCCGTTACGTCCTTGAACTTTGAGAGGGCCTTGATGGTGATCCCCGCGTCGCTTTCCGAAGACCATACCCCAAAAGGGCTAAGGGACGAGCTCATGGCGCTGGGGAAAAAGCTAGCCGAAAGGGCCCAGGCGGGCGTTTTCACGTACGCTGTACCCGATGGTGAGGCGGCGAAGGGAGTAGCCCAGCTGCTGCGCCTTTTGAGGTTCATGCATGCCAAGAAGATGGGAAGGGGGGACGCCCTGGTGGCCGTGGGAGGAGGAACGGTGATGGACCTGGGGGGACTCGCTTCATCCCTTTACATGCGTGGAACGCTCCAAGTCAACGTGCCAACGACGCTCTTGGCCATGGTGGACGTCTCGGTGGGAGGCAAAAACGGCATCGATTTCGATGGGGAAAAGAATTTGGTCGGCGTTTTTCGGCAGCCCAACTTTGTTATGGACGACGTCTCTTTCCTCAAGAACCTCCCACCCCTCGAGTTGGCCTCGGGTTACTCCGAGGTCATAAAGTACGCCGTAACCTTGGACTCAGGACTCGGTGACTACCTGACCAAGAACTACGCAGACCGGAGCGCGCCCCGCGTG
>JAWDNK010000149.1:0-2849 GCA_046534355.1 Candidatus Martarchaeota archaeon
GGATCAGCGTTGAGGATCGGGTCGGGTGCCTCTACTCTACTCTATTCTACGGGGGCGCTTGGGTGTGCGCCCCTGAGTGCGCCGCGGTGCCTTCGAAGGCGGGAAAGGCGTAGTGTCAGAGGGCGCGTTTTTGAGCTTTAAAAACTCTCTCAGGTCAGCGCTGGCTCTCGAGCGTCGGCGTCGTCCCCCGCCGGGAAGTCTAAGCGAAGTGGTGAAATGATCAGCGAGCAAGCGTGGGATCTCCGCAGGTAGTCATACGGAAACGCGGAAGCAGTAAGGGCGGACCAGAGTTTTGCCTCTCGCCGTTTCAAAGATAAAGGGCGAGCTCCCTCTTGTGGTGAGCAGAAGGATCTGGGGGTCCTTAATACTCATTCATTTGCCGTCCCTCCCGCCGTCTGGGGGCGCTTTTATAAACGCTTAAATTGGATGCAGCTAATTTTGTATGCCTTCAAGTGGGGGTAGGTCTGACTCCCGCAATGCAGAGTTTGCCTTAGTTTTGCTTCTCGTAGTGGGTATTGCCCCGTTCTACGCGAGCGCCGCAACGACACCCACGTCGGGCTTTTCCCTAACGGTCGCTTTTCCACCCGGTGTCTCAGAAGCGGGTTACGCGCTGGCAGCCTCGTTGTCGACTACGGGGCTGGAAGTCATCCCAGTACAGCTGAGCTGGCCTGAGGTTTACTCTCGCGTGTTCGCCCTCGGATCGGCGAATTATTCGGAAGGGGGCTTCGACTCCTTTCTCCTGTACCAGCCCACGCCTCCCGCCGTCGATCCACTTGACCCCGAGTATTCGCTGGTAAACGAGACGCCGGTAGTATCTAACCTCACCCAGTTCTCGGAGACGGCCAACGCCTCTTATTTGATGGCCGCCGAACGGGCGATAGTCCACGACTATTACGAGATACCACTCTTCTACCTTCAACCGATTTGGGCGGCTAACCCCTCACTGAAGGGCGTCAACCCCACCGCTTCCTCCTACTTCCCAAAACCATGGGAGTGGAGCGGTCTTACCAACGTTACGTTCCTTTCTTATGGAGAGCGCCCCTCCACCGTACTACCGATGTTCGGGTCCAGCGGGCTTCCCGCCTACGCCGTTTTCCAGCCCTTGGTCATCCCCAGCGGGGATGGTTACTCCCCCTGTTTGGCCGTTAATTGGAGCGGAAGCGGCAACACGTGGTACGTGTATCTCAGGCGGGGGGTGATTTTCCAGAACGGTGCGCCCATGACCGCCGACGACGTCGTGTGGTCCATTAAGGCCGTGCTGGACCCGCTAACCAGCTCGCCCCTGCGGGCGTTTTACGAAAGCGTCCTGGGTGAAAGCGTGAAGTTAGTGCTGGCCAACGGGACAACATACTTCGTGAACGGATCGTCTGCCGCTGAGGGCGAGGTAGCTGCGGTGGGGAATTACGAGGTGAAGTTCCAGTTGCCAAGGCCATTTTCACTGTTCTATCCCCTGTTCTTGAGTCAGGTTTTCGTTTACCCCATGGGGCAGTTGGCCAAAATAGGGGACTTCGGTTTGGCGACCAGCGCCTTTTCCAGGGGGTCGGCAGCGGTCGGTACAGGTCCCTACCAGTTGGTCTCGGTCAGCGGCAACGGGTTCGAGCTGAAGGCGTTTAACGGATATTGGAATGGGACGCCGACGGTGAAATACCTGAGGGTTGAGTTCTCGGAGGAATCCCCCGCTTCCGCGCTTGAATCGGTGAAAGCTGGCGTCGTTCAACTGATGTCTTACGATTTCTTTCCGTACTCGTTATACGGGAAGTACAACGAAAGCGTGAAGTGGCTGGTCGGCCAACCCGACATTTACGTAGCTCTAATGCTCAACCTGAATAGCCCCTTCTTCGGGACGGGAAGCTATCTGCCAGCGTCGAGGCTCAACCCGTTGAACTCCGGTGATTACGCCCGCGATGTCAGAGAGGCGATCTCTTATTCCATACCGCGTGCCTACCTTTGTACATCTGTCTTCAAGGACTTCGCCGTACCCGCGTCTTTGCCTTTGACCCCGATTCAAGCCAGCTACTACGGTCTAGCGCTGCCCGCTCCGCTAGCTTATAACCTGAGCCGCTCGAAAGAGCTGACGTCCGAAGCGGGTTACAACCTCACGACCGGGGGGATCGCTTTCACTGCTTGGCCTTCTTCCCTCAACTCTGGAGATAGGCTCTCGATCTTTGGGTATCTGCTCTACAACGGTACACCCGTATCTGGGGCCGTAATCTCGGTGACCGCGGGGACACCCTTCAAGCAAGTCGCAAAGGCTGTTACCTCGCAAAATGGGACATTCCAAGTGTCGCTGGTCCCCCCAAGCGGGACGTATTACCTAAAGCTGGCCTATCCCGGGAACGAGACGAGCGCGGGGCTGATACCTCCGCTATCGTCGGCGGTTCAGGGACCGATCAAGGTGACGAACTTCTGGGAAGCGAACGCCATTTACTTCGTCGCTTTAGCGGTGGTTGTGCTGTTGGCCGCCGTGATCTCTTGGCACGCGGTGAGGAGGGAAAAAGAGGTATCGTAGGGGCGTGAGCCGGTCTCGCGGTATGTATGACCCACTCTCTCTTCCCTCCCCCCCGCGTTGCGGCATTGGCGTGTATCGGGTTTGGCGCTGCTCAGCGCGCTCGTCTGCCGCCTGGCGCAAGCTTAAACATCATCGGCGATTGATCTCGATACGAGTTGAGGGCCGTTTGGCTTATGCAACCCGGTAAGTTGGAGATGAGGGAAACCGAGGAGGTCGCTCCCGGGAGAGGAGAGGTAAAGGTCAGGGTTAAGGCCGTAGGCATATGTGGCAGCGACGTGAACTATTACAACGGGATCAACTCCTGGGCGCTGCACACAATAGGGGATAACCCCCCTTTGCC
>JAWDNK010000150.1:0-2840 GCA_046534355.1 Candidatus Martarchaeota archaeon
GGGGCCCTTGCGGCAGGCTTATCGCCAGGCGGGTCCCCATCTGGGCCCCCAGCAGCGCCCCAAGGCCCATAGAAATACCGTTTTTCACCGATGCGTTTCCGTGTTTCAGGTAGACGTATATGACCACCGACGTGGTTATGACGTCGACCAGCAGGCTCGACCCGACGGAATCTTGAAAGGAGAGCCCGATTGTGCTCAGCACGGGCACGACCACGACCACTCCGCTGCTACCGGTGATCCCCGTGAGGGCGCCCACCGCAAGCCCCGCTATTAGGAGAACCACGATCGTGTAGAGGGGGAGCATGGCGGTCATCGGAAAGCAGGCCTCTGCGTTTAAGGATGAAGCCGTTCGCCCTTAAAATTTCAAAAAAGGTCCCTAAGCGCTTTGAGGAGACCGCGTGCTTTGTTCACGCTCAAAAAAAAGCTATGAAGAGGAGCTGGAAGCGTGCTCATGGTAATCGTTAACCCGACGGGCCTTTCGCCAATCACGTGTACTGACCGAAACCTTAAAGAAAAGCCCGAACGTCGGCGCAGGCCAAGACCGGCCCAGCCAAGCGCCCAGAGCTAACCGCAAAGGAATAATTTCAAGACTTTCTTACGCATGACTCAACCGCATAGCGGCCGAGGCGCGATAAACTTAGGGCCGCAAGCGAGATTTTAACCTCGTAAAGCAAAAAACGGCCTAGGCGCTTAATACGCGATTTCGTTAACCATTTACTCCTTAACAAAACGCACTGATTGACCGAACAGGGGATGCTCCCTTACATCCCCGACGAGCCGCGCAGGGCTCCGCTCCACGTCCATCCTCACTTCAAACTCCTTATAAGGCGTAAGTTCGGGTGATCCCAGCCGTCCTCCTCGACCGGCTTCTGCGGCACACGATCCCTCGGAGGATAGCGCGCAAACTAGAACGGCGTCCCCTCATCCTATCGCAGCGCGATCGATGCGGGACCGCTCTTTTCCTCGCGATTTCCCTTGCAATCTTCTCAAGGGAATCGCACTCGTGTTTATGCTCATAACCAGTCGCTTATCCGCTCAATCGCTATTTTAAGCCGTTGAGAAGCTGAGGCCTCCCCGTGTGGTCTTCCGTCAAAGGTTCCCGCATCCGCTGTTCGCACCGAAGTTCGAGTTCGGACCAACCGTGGAGCCTCCCTCGACTAACGCGATCGAAGTCAGCTCTATAGCCTTAATTGCGGTTAGCTCGGCCTTCGCTGGTTCGGGGAGGTTGCGAAAAACGTGCCCATCCTCATCGAGGTCCAGGAGGTGATACCACCGAGCCTTCTTACCCAATACGATCAGGTAATCGCCGTCGTCCAATTCTAGCTCCTCGGCGATTGCCTTGGGCACGGTTGCTCTGAACGTCTCGTAAACTTTGCCCTTGACCTCGCTTCTGACCTTGCCAACCTTTAACGTGAACGGTTTCAAGCCGCGGATCTCGAACCTAGAGGTTTCCGAAACTCCCGTCCCCGTACTCTTATTCTTATCCGTATCGGGAGATAACCCGATTCCCGACATGCCTTTTACTCCTAACCCGTGTTTAAGTATACCCTTATTTCATGTCGGCCGCCGGCCTTGTTGGCCTTCAAGAAGGCAAAATCGTTAGATCGGCCCCTCACGTAGGGATAATGAAAACAAACGTCGTGATATGTTTTATATTTATCTTATTCAACTGTCTAAACATCAAACAAAATACTTAAAGCAAAACCTAAGGCTCTTGCGTACTACTTGGTAAGCGCACGTCAGAAAGCACTTTAAAAATCCGAGTAGTCTCGGTAAAAGGGGGAGACTCAGGGAGCTAGCTCGCGCGTGCTGTGAGGTTGATGCTTCACCCTATCTCATCTACTTAGGTTCAGAGCTTTGCGTTAGGATTTTGGCGTCTCACTGCGCCGTCTTCTGTGGACTGGCTAAGCGGATTGCTGGAACTAAAAAAGCGAGACGGCGAAGCCGAAGCACAAACCACCGGCTCGTTAATTTGGCTCCGTCGGGGCTTTAGGGACGGAACCCCTTCCTGCACGTAAAGGAAAAGTCCTCTTGCTTTTTATGGATGCTTTGGGTCGCGATTGACGTTTTTCCGCGACAGAGGCGGTTTGGCTTTTCCCTAGGATGGAGAGGGGACGCCCGGGGATGGCACGCTTCCCCGTCAGCGCCGCGGGAGACTTCCCGCATACCCAACGTGAGCGCGCTGATAAACCGGGAAGTCCCACCTGCGAGGATGAGGCATTTCATTTCATTCGAACGACGGCGGGCGCATAAGATGCGCTTTAAAAGTGATAACCATAGCAACTTAGGAGTACTCGTCGATTTTCTTAGCGCGGCTTTCGCTATTAAGAACGCTTAAATTCGATTGTTGAAGGTGAAATGGCATGAAAGACGTGAGCGGAGCGCTGGAGTAGCTGAGAGCTGAAAGAGACAGGTTGGTCCGCGAACTCGAAGAACTCGAAAAAAAGCACGAGAAAGGGGCCATCCAAGAGGAGGAATATACGGCTCGGAAGAAGGAGCTGGAGAGGAAGATCGTAGAGGTTATGGATAGGATAGTTCAGATGGAGTTTCTGCTTGGGCAAAGATAGTTCTTCGCATGGGTCCTAGCTCGGGTTTTTGGCCGGGAGATACAGGAAGCTGGGAGAGGCCTTGGGATAGGTTTACTTCTGCGCCCGTGCAGTAGACGTTGAGAACTGGTACTTTGGGTTCCGCTAACAATACAAAAAGGCCCCTCTGCGGCAGGCCTGGGGAGTCCCTGCTTGCCAAGGGCGCTGAGCGAGTGACTCATCGTCGGTTATTCTGTAAATAAATAAGGAGAGAAGGGGGGACGGTTTGGCACTTTTTACCTGGTTTTCCTCGCG
>JAWDNK010000151.1:0-2839 GCA_046534355.1 Candidatus Martarchaeota archaeon
AAGTCAGTACCCACGGGCAGTGGGGAATTAACGCCTGATAAGCCCATAAAAAAGGGTGAGAGACGGAATAAGACCTCCGGACCAGAAGGGCATGATGGGGGCACCGTCGATGAAGCAGGAACCTCAAATCCCTCGGGGATGAGAGGATGTCAGCCCATACGAACCAAGTTTAAAAGGTACTGAGGGTCCGCTTTATGCAGCAAAGGGTTAGGCTGTGGGTTTTCGCGGCGATTTTTTCGGTGGCTTCGTACGTCGTTTCGGCTGGCATATCCTTGGGGACAGCGGCTTATGTCGCGTCAATTTTCTTGGACCCGTTGTTGAATTTGACGGTACCGTTGCTGATACTTTCGGTGGGATTTCAGGCCATAAACGAGCGCTGGGGAGCCTTCGCCATCGGTGTGATCATGGCGGTCCTTTTCGCGTTGATTTTTATGTTCTTTCTGACCGTGGCGGAGCTGGCCGCTGGATTGCTAACCGAGGCGACGGCTTACTTCTTGGGTTACCGTGGGCTCAAGGCCTCGGTGATCAATACGGCCGTGTACGGCGTGACAGAGGGTGCGCTAAGCGTGTACGTCGGCTCGCTTTTTCTCCATTACGCTATCCCTGCATTGCCTTTCACGGGGTTTGCTGTTGCGTTTGCCCTAATTGGAGCCCTGATGGGCTATCTGGGCCAATCCGTGTCCTCTTACATGCTGAGGTCCGGTTTGATGAGGTAAGCCGAAATGAGTGAGCTACCAGGTGCATGACGCCCCCGCACGGTGAAAGGCTCTCAAAATGCTGAAAAAGGAGGTCTCTGGTAAGTGAAGTTCGGCGCAGAGCTTGGCATACCAACTGGTCTCATGATCGCTCTTTCGGCGGCGTTGACGGTGTCGCCTGCGCCGTTGCTCTCCACAATGGTGCTCCTCATAGGTAGAAAGCGCATAATGGGGGCCGAACTATCGGTGGTCGGCGTGTCTGCGTTGGCGTTGTGGCTTTCGGGTCATTTTTCTCTGTTTCCTTACACGGAGAGGACCTTGACGTACGTCAACCTCTACCTCATCGCTGGCGAATATTTGGATAGGCGCTCATTGCTGGGGCTCGCGGGCAGGCGCGCGCTCCCTTTGGTGTTGGCGCTGAACTATTTTCCCTTGTTCCTTTCCGTGTCCTCAAGGGTGGCTTTTTACGCCAGGACCAGGGGGATAACGGCTGACCTTAGGCGCGGGAAACCGATCTTCTTTCTCCGTTCGATAGCTCTTCCCGTTATCGTCGAGACGGTGAGGGTCGCTGAGAACTTGTACATGGCCTACTCATTGAAGCTTTATGGAGGGCTCAGGGGTATATCTCGGTCGGCGCCATCTAGGTCCGATTGGCTATTCCTGCTGTACGGGGTGGCCGTCCTTTGCTCTTCATTCATCCCTCGTTTCTGAAAGGCGAGCTGGCTTTAGATGAAGGGGAAGTGGTGGGCCTATTGGGGAAAAGCGGTTCGGGAAAGACTAGGTTGATAACCGAGGCGCTGGGGTGGGGAGGAAACTGCGCGATTCGCGAGGAGGGTTCGCGGCTGGACTTGCCACTTCCCAGATCCTTGTTATCTGGGGTGCTCCAGGACCCAAGTTCTCAGGTGCTCGGTGGTAACTGCCAGGAGGAGATCAGGCTTCTGGCAGCCGATCACGCCGTTGACGAGGCCATGGCGAAGAAACTGATGGGTGAATATTACAGCCGCGATTTCTTTGAATTGTCGGACGGATATAAGAGGAGGTATTCCCTCGTCACCGTAATGGCGTCAAAGCCCAAATACATCCTTTTGGACGAACCCCTGGCAAACCTAGATTCACAAGGGGTACGCGAAATCCTCTCTTTGCTCCCCAGGGGTAGCCTCATCGCCGAGCACAGGGTAAGAGAGGTAAGGGGAATACTGGACAGGGCATACCTGATAGCGAACAACAACATCGAAGAAGTGGGCAGGGACAAGCTCTACGATGACGAATTCCTCAGGTCGCATGGGCTTAGGGGCTTCAAATTAGAGCGGCAAAAAGAGAGCGTCGTGGGCAACGAGGTTCTGCTGGATTTGGACGTGGGTTTCCGCCTAACGCTGAAGGAGGGGGAAGTCGTAGGGTTATACGGGAGAAATGCATCCGGCAAGACCACGATCATAAGGAAACTTTCGCGCAAGTCGTATGCGGTGTTTCAGGAACCTGATCTCCAGTTTTTCAGGCGCACTGTTAGCGAGGAAGTGGGCAATGACGATGCGCTGGCCCTTTTCGGGCTATCGAAAAAAGCGGACTCCAGTCCCTTTGCGCTTAGCTTTGGCGAGAAGATGAGAGTACTCATGGCCGCGGCGTTCTCTTCTGGCAAGAGGGTGCTGGCCTTCGACGAGCCGACCACGGGGATGGACGGGGATGCACTTCTGTCTTTTCTGGATGCCCTCGACTTGCTGAGAGACCAGAAAAGGGGAGTGGTGATGGCTACGCATGACGAGGACCTTCTAAGCGTCTGCGATCGGGTCATCTTTCTACAGTAGGGACCCTGCCCGTGAGGTCGGGGTAGTTCACTGACCTGTATAGAGCGGAGAAGGGCGACCAAAGGGGATCGGCTTCTGCGCGAGTATGGGTCTTCGGCGATTCCCTCTGTTACGTCAGGTTTTTCGCTCGAATCACCGATTTGACGGCCTCCATGAAGTTGAGCTCGTCGGAGAGATAAGCGTCCACGAACCCGTCCTTTTTGAAGAGCTTGATCATCAGGGCTTTCCTAATCGCTCTTGGCATGGCGGAGTAAAGGCGCAGTAGACGGCCCTGCTCGCGGATCTCGGCCTCTAGGTCGGCCAGTTCATCGGTTAGACGTTCGTCCAGTTCATCCCCGGAAG
>JAWDNK010000152.1:0-2724 GCA_046534355.1 Candidatus Martarchaeota archaeon
GAGATGGGATCGCTTTTGGATTGGTGTTAGTCCGCCCTCGGTTTCCCTTGTGCATCACTTTCAGGTGTTGGTGTTTCTCAGCTTAATAAATACTTCATGAGATGAGCTTATGGGGAGGACGCAACCATCGTTGACAATAGCGGTAGACCAAGAGCTCCGTAAGCTCGATAGGGTTGCCAAGAGGTTAAATGACGAAGGGGTTGAGCGGCGCTTGAAAGAGGTAAAGGAGCGCGTCAGGGAGGTAGAGGGGGCGCTTTCGGACGAGCTAACGGACCCCGTTGAAGTCCTCTTGGTGACCTTGTTGGTGGTGGGTTGCGATGATCGGTTACGTAGTTGACGCTTCGCCTGGCCGCGGTAAGGTGCGGGTGGTGCTGGACGGTTTCAGGGAGTTCGAGGTTAAAACCACGTTCCCGGTTTACGTGGCGGCCGACGGACAAAGCGATTTTTCCCTCTACCAGCACCCCGATGTGGTCTCGGTGGACGAGGAGGAATGGCGGTCGTTCGAGGGCCGCGTACGGCTTTACAGGGTTGAGCTGGAGGAGTTGGGCGCTTTGGATTTTTTCAGGCGCAACTTCAGGCTTTACAACACCATTCCCTCCCCGCTGACTCAGGCTTTGGTCAGGTTGAACTTGCTACCCTTCAGGCTTGTGGATTTCCACGATGGGGTAGTGGAGGTGTTGAACGGCCCCCTCGACTTCCCTGAGATAACCTACGCGGAGGTCCGCAGGTACGGCTGGTTTGGGCCTTGCGCCTGCGGGGATCGCTACGAGCTTTACGTGAACGGCGAGCTCAAGGAGAGGGGAAGGGGATCGCCGAAGCTGAACTGCGACGTGGCTTATTGCGATGGTGAATGCGCCGGTTTGCGCGCCTCGGTCAAGGTGAGGGCGAGGGATAGCTGGCGCACACCATTGAAGGCCTTGATCGAGAGGAGTTTGGCCGCCAAGGTACTGCTGAGGGAGATAATGGGGTCCAGCGTGGGGAAAGCCCTGACCGTGAACGAGGCCTGGGTGGCCATGGAAAGGAAGTTCGCAGTGCCGAGCGTTAAGGTCAACGTGGAAAGGGTGAAGACGCTTGAGGAGCTGATGAGGGCGGATAGGGCTGGTCTCATGTTTTTCCCGAGGCCTGGCCTTTACGACGACGCCTACCAATTGGACTTCAAATCCATGTACCCCTCAATAATACTCACGCGCAATATATCCCCCGAGTTTCTTGAGGGGTATGGCTCGCCCTCGGCCCGCTTGGCTCGCCTCCGCCATGAAGGTTTGGGCTTGGGTTTGGGCTCGGGCTCGGGTTTTGGGTTTGGGGTTGCCTCCGGCCCCTCTAAGCCCTTGCCTGCCGGGGCTGCCGTTTTCGGCCACGGGCCTGACCTTGGCATAGTCCCCGAAGCGCTCAAGGGCCTTCTGGAAATGAGGGATGCCCTCAAGGGCATCGACGGCGAGAGGGCGGACGCCGTGAAACTGATGCTCGTGGCCTCCTTCGGTTACCTGGGTTACAGGAACTCGAAGTTCGGCAGGGTGGAGGCCTACGAGGAGGTAACTGAGGTGGCCAGGGAAGCCCTTATGGAGGCGGCGGCGCTGGCGGAAAGGAAGGGCTTCAGGGTTATCCACGGCATAGTGGATTCCCTGACGGTGCAGGGGCCGGAAGGGCGGCTTCAGGGCTTGCTCGACGACGTGAGGGCGGCGACGGGGCTCGATATCAGGGTCGATTCGGTTTTCGATTGGGTGGCTTACACGAGGGGTCTATCGGGTGAGCCCCACCCGCAGCGGTACTTCGGGAGGCTTCGCGGTGGGGGGATGAAGGTGAGGGGGTTGATAAAGTCGAATCAGCCGAATTTGGTTAAGGAGTTTTTGCTCGAAGTTTTGGGCGTGATGGGAAACGAGGTCAACGGAGATGACGCCAAGAGGGCCATGATCGAGGCCCTTCCCTCCTTGACCGAGAAGTACGTGAAGAAGTGCGAAGGGGGGACGCCCATCGACTACGTGATGATGATCCGCGGTGTCCCATACGTGAGGGGGGTTTGGGGGTTTTACAGGGCCTACGAGTACGAGGGCCATGACCCGGACTACTACGCCGAATACGTGAGGCGCGCGTCCGAGGAAGTGAGGGGGTGGTTCGATTGATGTCCACGGGTTTCCGGGAACTGGATTACCTAATGCAAGACGACGCGGTCACCGAGTTCTTCTCAACCAGTTACCCCCTTTTGACCTCCTTTTATCACCTGACCGTGGTGGAGTCGGCACCCGTGGGCTTGCTCGTGGTCGGGGAGAGGGGAGGCCTCAACCCCTACGCCCTTCTCCAGTTGGCCAGGGCACTGGGCAAGGAGGGGATCGGGGAGGCCGTTTACCTGAGGAGGGCTTTCAAGGCCGAAGACGTCCCGGATTCCGTATCGGCCTTCTCCGGTCCGCTCATAGTGGTTGACCCCTACCACCACGGTAAACTGGGGGACAGGATAGCCGGCGCCATCAAGGAAAGGGGTGACAGGACCCTTTTGTTTTCATTCGGTGATAGGAGGCGGTTCGGAAGCGCGTTCGGTTGGCACGTGGCTACGTCGGTTTTCTTCCTGAGGGAGGTGAAGGGCGGTTTCAAGGTTAAGTTGGTCAAAAGCCCCGTTTTCCCAGAGGTCGAATTGAGTTACTCAACAGGTTCCCTTTTCGGTCAGGCGGGAGATGGCCTTTTCCCGTGGCTCTTGGGCGGGCAATTAGCGGGCGTTTCAAGGGGATACGC
>JAWDNK010000153.1:0-2718 GCA_046534355.1 Candidatus Martarchaeota archaeon
GGATAGCCCCCTCACAGAAACCTTTTTTTACGTCGCAAAAAGAGATGCCTGTGCCTCCAAACCTTGAGAAGAAGGAGGGACTTTCCCTATGGAACGTAGGGGAGACGCCCGAGGATGAGAACGCCTCTGCGATGCGGGATGGAATACCCGCGGTATTCCAGGCGTAAGCGCGTCGATGAACCGGGAAGCCCCGTCCGTAAGGGCGGGGTAGTTCACAGGGCGTTTACCGCCTAAATGCTTGAAAGTCCTACTACCTGTTGCCGAAGTTTCTGCTATTCACATCGATTGCTGTCCTGTTTTTACTTCAAGGGGTGCTTCTCGTCGTTTGAACGAACCGACCGAGAGGGCGTCCGTCTCTGGGTTCCTAACTCGCGCCTCGCGGACGTTTATGCATGCCGTTTTGATGGTTTGCGCTCCAGTGGGAAGATCTTTACATGTAGTCGCCGAGGTGGACGAAGTGCATTTTGGAGTTTTCCTAGTCCCTAACAAAACTCTTAAAACGGACGACCAGGTCCAGGTAGCTATGGTCGAAAGTTACGATTACAAGGCTTTGCTTCAGAGGCTTAAGAACAACCTGCCCAAAAAAGCCGCCAAAGGCGATTGGTTCGAAGTCCCGCACGCCAAGATATCGGTCGTTAGGAGGAAGACAGTCGTGGAGAACTTCAAGGATATTGCTGAGCTTTTTCAGAGGGACCCGCAGCAGCTTTACCTGTACTTGACTAAGAAGCTCGGCGCTGCTGGAACCATTGAGGGAGATAAACTGGTGCTCAATAACTTGGTCTCTCAGGAGCAGGTCGACGCTTTAGTAAATAAATACTATCAGGATTACGTTCGGTGTCCGGTATGTGGCAGGCCGGACACGGTTCTCGAAAAGAGGGGAAGGCTGTTCTTCATAAAGTGCCTGGCTTGCGGTGCTGAAACACCAGTTAAAAATCCGCTAAGAGATTGAAACGCCAACAATTGACTAGCTTTTCTGTGGCTATCCACCTGACGGAGTCCGGCACCGTTGTAGCGATTTGCGATTTGGACCTGCTGGGCAAACGCTTGAAGTGCGAAGGTCATGATTTTTTCGTGGATCCAGCCTTTTACGGGGGTCGGAAGGTGACCGCAGATATGCTTGTTTCGGTGATACAGGGCGCTCACGTGGTGAACATACTGGGGAAGGCAGCAATACAAGAATGCGTAAGTCGCCATATAATAAAAAGCGATTGGGTAAAGGTTATTTGTGGAATACCGCATGTACAATTACTCCTTTCGTTGTAGAGTGCTACGGATTTTTCTAACTCGTCGCGCAAGTGACGCGGCCAATCGGCATATGGCTATAAATGAGGGCTTCAAAAGAGGCTGAAAATCTCGCGCTTCAAGTTGGTTTATCGCTTGGGCTATCATCGCCCGATCTTTTTCCGCGGTAGTACCTCGCGAACCCTTGCGGGGATTACCTTATGTTCACAGCTTCCTCTGTTGTTGGGTTTCGCTCTACGTAGGCGCACGTGGGTACGCATCAGCATACCCCTCGTGCGCGTAGAGCTTGGGCTTCGCAACTTCACGCAACCCCCTCGCGAGTTCATCGGGAGTCTTCCGCTCCGCCCCCGTCAGGGCGCACCCACCCAGAAGCGAAGGTAGGACCGTGCGGTCCCACCAATCCTTCTGGGAAGCGCCCTCCATCCTCAGTTCAACGCGCTTCTTTCCGCCCTCCCATTTCACGGTGTACCCGAACCGCGTGCGCGCGTATAGGTTGATGGCGGCGTTTAGCTGTCTGTCGATTCTGACCCCGCACCCCAAACACTCGAAGGTATCCGCTCCATTCAGGTCTTTGTTTTCCCACCCACACCTGGAGCAGAACGACGATGAGCCGTAGGGGTCGAGCTCCTTCACTTTGGCTTCCCCCATCTTACCCATTAGTATCCTTGAAATGCCCCTCCAGTCGCTCCTCGAAATCCTCCTGTTCCACACGCGCGAACGCGCGTACATGCCCTGCTTTGAGAGCTCCTCTAGGCCAACAACACCTGCAACGGACTGTATCGCGCGAGCGATTTCTAGCTGATGCTTTTTAGCGCGGTTCTTCTCCCTTTTCGAGTACTTAGCGAGTATTTTCTTCGCCTTCTTCGACTTCGAAGCCTTCCTCTGGGCGCTCCTCCTTTTTTCGAAGGATAAGATGTGCACCGATGCTAGCTTCGAGGTGTCTATCCTCACCCAACCCGTCTCTGGTGAGTAGCCGTCCAGAGAAAGCAGGTTGAAGTCCCACGCCACGCTTAGCTTTTCTTGGCTCTTGTCTTCGTAGTGCACGGGTAGGTGCACCTTTTCAAGCGTGATTACGGGTTCGCCAAGGCCCGCTGAGGACACTTCCTTAGGCAGAGGAAAGTACCTTTTCGACAGGTCGATGTAAACGTGCTCGCCAGGCTTAACCGTTAACCTGAGCTTTTCGCCTTCAAGCTTGACGAGCGTTTGCTTCACTCTCGCGAATAGCCTTCTCGCTGTGGGCTTATTCCTCTTTCTGTCTCCTTTGACGTAGTTCTTTCTCCACGATCTGAATATCGAGTACGCCGTCTTCATTGCCGAGTCAACCCAGTGGGCCGCGTAAGGCTAATCCTCAAGGAGGCCGTCCCTGAGCTCCCTCCTGTACTCTCCGCTGTGGATGTCCACCCTGTACTTTGGTAGTAGCCTCCACTGCTTCTTTCCATTAACCTTCCTTTTTTCCCGCTCTACGTTTTCCCAAAG
>JAWDNK010000154.1:0-2675 GCA_046534355.1 Candidatus Martarchaeota archaeon
CCGCCTCATCCCCCCGTGAACGGTTTTGCTCAAGGGTGCCGTTTTAGCCGGAGGTCTTGGGAAGAGGCTTAGGCCCTTGACGGACTTCGTGCCCAAGCCCTTGCTCTTCGTCGGAGGGAAAACGATGTTGGGCCACGCGCTTTCGGCTCTTCAAGCCGTGGGCATCGGCGAAGTAGCCGTCGTGGTTTCCCCGCACACCGCCGACGCAGTCAGGAGAAGCGTTGAAGGGATAAGGGGCCCAAGGGTGATGTTTTATTCGCAGGAGAAACCCATGGGAACGGCCGATGCCGTTCACGCGCTGAGCGGTTTCCTGGCCAAGGGGGATAGAGTCCTCGTCGTTTCCTCCGACGTCACGCTCAACGTCCCCTCCCTGTCGGCGCTGCTGGCCGCGGACTCAGAAGGTGATTGGGACGCATCTGTGTTGGGGGTCAGGGTATCAGACCCGTCTAAGTACGGGGTGCTGGTGTCGGACGGGCGGAAGCTGGTAGAGGTAGTGGAGAAGCCGAAGCGGTGGGTGGGGGACCTGATAAACTCAGGCGTTTACGTACTTTCTGAGAGGGCGGTGAGGATGGCCGGTGATGTACGCTTGAGCGAGAGGGGAGAAAGGGAGGTCACGGACGTCTTTTCGGAGCTTTCGAAGGAAGGTAGGGCCCAGGTGGTGCCGGAGGCCAACCCGAGCTGGTGGCACGACGTGGGCAGCCTTCCCCAGTTGTTGGCAGCCAACCGTTACTACCTAGAGCGGGGCGAGGGCCTCGACGAGGGGTACGTGCCAGCGGGAAAATCCAGGGCTACCCCAGAGGGGGGGAAAGTCGTCGGTCCCTCCCACGTTTCGGAGGGTGCCTCGGTGCGCGGTAGGGTCGGTCCCTACGCTACGCTGGAAGCGGGGGTAAGCGTGGGCGAGGGGGCGACGGTGATCGACTCGGTGCTGATGAGGGGTTCCTCGGTGGAAGCTGGTAGAGAGGTGGAGGTAGTCGTGGCCGCTCCCAGGGCGGTAGTCGAGGAGGACGTGAGGGGAGAAGCGGCGCGCCCAATTCTGGTCGTGAGGTACGACCGAACGGCTAGAGGCGCGGACGGGCCGCCTCCCAGCGCGCGGTCTTCGCGAGCAGAGCCCATGGCCCGCGGGAGCGAGTTGAGCCGCGGCAGCCCCGATCGGACCTAATCCGCACTCAGTGGGAAGATTTAAAAGGGTGAACTTTGCTAAACCGAGGTGTCGTCGAGCGCGGTTTGGAACGGCATACACTTCGACACGAAAACAGTGATACCGGCGTGGGTAATAGGCGTTTACGTGCTGATAATAGTGGCGCTCCTCCTCTACGGTTGGCGCAAGCACCTCCTCTCTTCCTATAAGACCGTGGATTACGTTTACATGGGGCTTTTGGCCGCCCTTTTGGTCATATGGAACTTCTTCATCTCCCCTCTGATACCGAAGTTCAGCGCGGTGACTTCCTGGTTCTACTACCCGGACATCGGCGAAATAATAATATTGCTTCTGGCGGCTTCGCTTATCGGCAAGCCCGGTACCGTAATGACAACGATGTTCATCTACACGCTCCTGTCCGACATATTCCATTACGGGTTCGGCGGTGAGCCTTTCTGGTTCATATACGAACTCATAGCCTACGCGGCCATGCTTGACCTCTATCTGCTATTGAGGGGAAAATACTTCGGGACGAATAACCAGGTCGTGGGGAGGAAGAAGGTACAAGGGGAAGGAGGGACCGTGGAGGTCCAGGAGAAGGTCGTCAGGATACCGGGCTTATTCGTGATCGACAGCGTCATAGGGGGAGTAGTGGTGGCCTTGGCCTACCCGTTGTTCTATCACGGTTTCTTCGCGACCTTCGTGGAGGGCTACAGCTACACCACTCAGTACGTCCTGACGAATAGCCTAGTGAGCGCCGCTGGCGGGGTTATAATGGGTCTCATAGCCGCACCCTTCGTAGTGTACATAAGGAAGGTAATAACGGGCGTCTATTAAACGTAATTTTTTCTTTTTGGCTTAAAGCATACCGCTCGTCATCGCCTTCCCTCCCCCTTTAACTCCCTTTTCGTCGGCAGAGAAAAAGCGCTTACGCGCGCGTATCGCTTCTTCCGCTTCGCCTCTACGGAAATTTCCGTGCCCTGCTTTCGGCGGCAGACGGACGTTCTTCTTCTAGGGTGGGATGGTCCCCGCGGTGGGAGCTCGCTTCAGGACGTGGGCTCCCAAGTGGCCGGAAGAACTCCTTCCCTCTTGTAGTACTTAATGAGGCGCCTTATCTTCGAGTTGGTCCTGACCAGCCCCTTCTTGGAGTCGTTATCTTTGGGGTGTTGCTCCAGGTGTTCTTCTATGCGCTGCCTCCTCTTTATGAGGTTGGCGAGGTCCTCGGGCACGGCCTCCTTTTCCCCTTGTTCCCTCAGAAGGGCGGTTATGGATTTTCCGACTATCCTCTTAACCGACGGCACGGCCTCCTCGTCCCTGAGCTTCTGACCGATCAGGGCCTTGCTCAGCCCTTGCTTCCTCATGGCCATTATCTTTTCTGTGAGTTCCTGCGGCGTGATGGGTACGCCCTCTACCAGTTGAAGCTGGCCTAAGGGCCTCTTGGATTGGGACTTACCCTTTCTATGGTTCTTTTTCAATGTGCGACCATTAACGGTTGATCTCTTTTAACCCTTTCGATTGGCTTCCGGATTTCCTTTAA
>JAWDNK010000155.1:0-2659 GCA_046534355.1 Candidatus Martarchaeota archaeon
TAAAGAGGGGCGGAAAAGTGGTTTACTTCGGTGCGGGCACCAGCGGGAGGATAGGCTTCATGGACGCCGTTGAGCTTTACCCAACCTTCGGAGTGGGCAAGGAAACCGTGGTCCCCCTCATAGCCGGCGGGATCAGGGCGCTGGCCTCAGCCGTTGAGGGGGCTGAAGACGACCTCGCCGCGGCGGATGCCGACTTCGAATCGCTGGGCGCGAACTCAAATTACCTCTTCATCGGTCTTTCGGCCAGCGGGACCACCCCGTACGTCATCCGGATCATGCAAAGGGCAAAAGAGATCGGTGCCAAGACGGTGGCCATAACCTCAACGCCGGCATCTACCGTAACGGCGATAGCGGACTTATCCATAACCCTGGACGTGGGGGAGGAGTTCGTCAAGGGGTCGACGAGGCTTAAGGCTGGGACCGCAGAAAAGATAGTGCTCAACACCATCAGCACAATATCCATGATGAAGTTGGGGAAAACGGAAAAGGGGTTGATGAAATCCCTTGTACCCATGAACTCAAAGCTCAGGAAGAGGGCGGTGAACGTGATAGTGGCCCTGACCGGCCGTTCCCCCGAGGAGGCGATGGCCGCGCTGGAAAAGCATGGCTGGGACGTGGAAAGGGCGATCGGCGAACTCGAGAAGAGGACCTAGCCGAGGCAACTATGTCGGCGAAGGCCCTCCTATAGGGGTTGATATCCCTGCCCCTGCCGTAGTGCACGGCGTTTGTGAGGAGGATCCCCGCCGCGTCCATTTCAGGGTCTATCCAAATGCTGGTTCCGGTGAAACCCGTATGCCCGAAAGCCCTGCCGCTCAACAAAGAGCCTGCCCACGGGGGGACCTTTTCCGTTATCACCTGCCATCCCACGGCGTGATTTCCGCCCTTAACCGCGTTGGCCTTGTCCGTCATCACCTCGATCGAGGACTTGCTGAGCAGCCGACCCCGCAACAGGGCGGAGGCAAACGCCGCCAAGTCTGCCGCCGTAGAAAAAGCGCCGGCGTGCCCGCAGACTCCCCCCAGGGCGCGCGCGTTCTCGTCGTGGACCACGCCCGTGATCGCTTTTCCGTCAACGACTTCGGTGGAAGCCGCACCTTCGCAAGGAGAAAAGCAAGATCCCCTCATGTTCAAGGGGTCAAAAATCTCCTCCTGGGCGAGTTGCCTCAAACCCTTGCCGTTAACCCTCTCTATTATGTAACCGAGAAGGATGAAGCCCAGGTCGCTGTAGAGTTCCTCCTGCCCGGGCTCGAAGCCCCTTATCCCCGCTATGAACTTGGCCGCGGCTTCAACGTTACCAAAGGATTGAAGGTTCACCCAGGCCGGCAGACCCGATGAGTGATTGGCGAGGTTGACGATTCTGGCCTGACCCGCGAAATCCACGTAATCAGAAACAGGATCCCAGAGGTCGATGAGCCCCCTTTCCACGGACTTCATGAGCAACGTGGTGGTAACTATTACCTTGGTGAGGGAGGCCAGGTCAAATGGCGTACTAGTGGCCATCTCCCTCTTCACGGGGAAAACCTGGGCGTCTCCCGCAGCCGCGACGGTCACCTCATCGCCGAGCACGACGGCGGCCACGGCCCCAGGGAAAGCCTTAGCGCCTATCCCTCTCTCTAGAAGGGAGGAGATCGCTCCCTTTAGGTCAATACCCATGCTAAGCCAGATGGAGGAGCATTTAACCCTATCACAAAAAGCTCGCGCTTAACAAGAAATCGGTTCTCCTCTCCGCTCGGCATGACCTCCTCGTTCCAATTTGGTCATCCCCTTGGGCGTCGGTCAGGCCTGCATCACTTAACCAGAAAGAGAGAAAGACGAGAACAGAAGACCGGCCGGCCGTCCATCCCTTTGTTGAATACCTCAAAAGCACGCCACGAGACCCACGCGGGCATTCATTGCGAGAGAGGCCGGGCTCTCGTCGCTGATGCTTAACCCCGCTCGCGATCGCTTTTTCCGATTTCCCCGTCCTGCCCTTTCTTTTCTTGCTTTTTCTTGCCTTTTACTTCCCTCGGCGGGGCCTGGCCCTCGCCTGTGTTGGCCCAGCAAAGGCGCGCCCCCTTAACGGTTTCGATCCGGGTAAATCCGGTAAGGCGCAACCGTCTCTTCAAAAGACGAAAGCTCTGCATCCCACTTCTCTAGATAAGCGCGCGGATCATTGTCTGCTATGGCCTTTCTGAGGTCATCCGTCCCGGCGAGAAAATCGATCTTCCACCCCTCTCCACTCCTCAAGAACTGAAACTCCGGTAGGTCAGCTGCCCAGCTCAGCACCGATAGGGCCAAAAGAAAAGCCGATCCCAGCCGCTCCGAAACCGCGACCCTGAAACCGCTGCAGCTCTGCCCGGCGTACTTCCCCGAACTCGGGATGAACTTGACGGGGTATAGACGGAACGCACCGGTAAGACCCTTTTTCCAGGCTAAGGCGTGGCCTCCCCCTTCTCCTCTCGGCCAGCTCCATTGCGCCTCCCATCTTCTGAGCCCATCAAGGGCGGCCTTTTCGTCTGCGCCTTCGAGCCAGGGCGCCCCGAACTGCTTGAACGGTTCGGGGGTGCCCCTTCCCTCAGAAAGGTTCGTACCTTCGAGCAACCCCATCCCCGAGTAGAGGAGGGCCGTTTCCAAGTCCTTTATGGCCGGCGAAGGGGGAAACCACGGTAACCCGGTTTCGTCG
>JAWDNK010000156.1:0-2583 GCA_046534355.1 Candidatus Martarchaeota archaeon
GCATCCGCGGCGTTGGGGCCGATGACCGCGACCCTCGCGCCCTTCTTCAAGGGGAGCGCGCCTTCGTTCTTGAGGAGGACCACTGATTCCCGCGCGGCCTCGAGGGCCAGCGCCCTGTCCTCCGCCGAATCCGTTCCTCCTTCGCTCATCCCCCTTGTGGCATCCTCTAATAAGCCTAGAGAGATTTTTTCCCTCAAAACGGCCTCCACAGCCGAATTTAGCTCAGACTCGCTCATCCTACCATCGGTTATTGCCTTCAGTAAAGTCGCATAGCAGTAACTTTTCGGCATCTCCGAATCGATGCCCGCCCTCAACGCCTTAATTGCAGCCTCCTCGCAGTCTGACGCGACACCATCAACTGCCAATAGCCTGGGGATACCACCGCCATCAGACAAAACCACGCCACTAAAACCGAACTCCCGTCTTAAGACGTCGCGTAACAGCCAGCGGTTTACGTGGCAAGGCACGCCATCCAGCTGGTGATAAGCCGCCATCACCGACTTCAGCCCGGCGGCCTTGACCGCAGCCTCGAAGGTCCTGAGGTGGTTCTCCCTGAAGAACCTCTCAGAGACGTTCACGGGGGCGGTGTTCCTGCCGCCCTCGGAGGAGCCGTGGCCGGCGAAGTGCTTGCCCGTGGCGATTACTCCCTGGGCCTGAAGCGCAGACACGTAGGCAACCCCCATGGATGAGGCGAGGTAAGCGTCCTCGCCGTAGGTCTCTTCCGTCCTGCCCCACCTGGGGTCAAGCGCCAAGTCGAGCACGGGGGAAAGACAATGACGGATGCCCACTTCACGGGCCCGTTGACCGATGCACGACGCCACTTTTCTCACGAGTTCTGTATTCCAAGAACTGGCGAGACCTATGGATTGTGGAAATGAAGTAGCACCAGCAGCCTTCACGCCCGCCAAACACTCCTCCATGACTATGGCTGGGATCTTAGAAGTCGATTTCTCCAGCAAGAACTTTTGGGCCGCTTGTACAACGTCCCTTGCTTGCTCAACGGTCAGCCCGTCTCCGGTGAGTCTAGTTATGAAGCCAATGCCGTGAACCAACAAAGGCGCGCTCTTTTCCTCCGAAAAATGACCACTTTCCGTAAGCTCGATTGCCCTAACCGCCCCTATTTGGGCAACCTTTTCTTCCAACGACAGCCTGCTGAGCAAAGTCTTAGCCCTACTCTCCAGATCATGGTAAGTAGAAACGCCAAAAGCCAATTCCAGATCAAACCATTTGTGCAATCGTTTTTAAACGTAGCTAGGATGACTGCTAACCCTACCTTACGTCCTAAGCAAGATCCGGGAGTCCTGTCAGAAACGTCCTCTTACACCGTTTTCCCTGTTTCGCCCTTAAAGGTCCCCGAATCGGCGACGACCCCTGACTCAGGTGAAGACTTTCGGTTGATTAGCCACCCAAGCTGCGCGCGTGACTTGGGCAAAAAGCCATTCGTCATCCTTCTGCATCTAACCCCAAGAGGATAACACACCAAATACCCATGCCAAATCCACTTGCCCCAACGCGAGCTAACGAAGTTTCGTCAAAAGGCCAACCCTCTAATAAAATCTCACCAAGAGCTCATCCTTGGCTCCAATCTTCATCCATTCGCCTTAAGGGACTAGGATCCTACGGCGCTTTAATGAAAACCGCGCTGGCCCCCCTTGTACTTAAGCAGGTCTGTAATTCCGCTAAGCGACGATCTGGAGGGCTAGTTGCATTTCGGATTTTAGGAAAAACCATGACACCAGTTGGCCCGTGGCAGAACGCGTATTCTCGCAACATTAATTCATTAGGCCAGCGGCTTCATTCGGCATCGAAACTCACGCGATCCTAGTTCGCTACTCGAAAGCTCCTTAAAGTTATAAAAACCTCAACCGCTACCTAGGACTTATCCAACGACTAACGAAACCTGAAGTTCTACTCCCGCACAGGTTATACCACTGAAATCCCTGCTTGACTCGACCTACCCTACTTTTGTCCCGTGACGCAGCATCGATCCCGAAACGAAAAGCGGAGCCCCCCTGATTGCCTTGCGTTATCGCAAGTAGCATCAATAGAGTAAACACCTTGCCATTCATCATAGGTCAAATTTTCTCTTATTTTAATATTAACTTTCAGCGAAGGAGGGATTACAAGCAATCCACTCAACGTATCTAAAGTGAATGACAGTCAACCACTTAATGCGGATCGGGCTAACTTTTATACAAGGGCGCTAAAACTTGCTACCGTTCATACCCTCCGTAAAAAGAAACTTTTAAATCTGCTCAAGCTCCACTGGAGCCCCCCTATCGAGCGACTCGAGGGCGGACAGCGTCACGGCCGCGGTCTTCAGGGCGTCCTCGTAATCAGACCTCACTAGAGTGCGATCCCCGCTCTTGACGGCGTCCAAGAAGGCCCTGTCCTCGATCTTAAATATGTCGGGCTCGCCGTTTATGGTAATTTGAACGGCGCCGTGATCCCTGTAGAGCCTGAGGTTCTGTTCCCACTTCTCGAATACGGCTGCAGTATCGTAGGCGTAGACGCTCATAAAAACATCCCCAAAAGCGTTCGAGGCGTTAGACAAATAGATGTTGGCCACCGCGCCACTCTTGA
>JAWDNK010000157.1:0-2516 GCA_046534355.1 Candidatus Martarchaeota archaeon
CTCAAGCGTCCTGAAGTCCGCGTGCATCCATTGGGCCAGCGAGGATGGCTCTAAGATGGAGCCGTTGGCAAGCGCGAGGTAATCGAGGAGTGACTTAAACTTCTCCCTTTCCCTGACGCCGAAGAACGAGAAGACGTCTCTCTCGAGGTAAGTGGCCGCTAGGGCCTTCAAAAGCCCCTCCTTTATCGCGGGCTCCTTCTCTTTCACTACGGCCGGGAATCCGCCGTACACGACGTACTCCTCAAGCAGTTCCTCAAACTCCCTTTGGAACGCGGGAGACGGTAGGTCCTTTGCCTTTCCCCCTAAGAAGTCGGCTAGCCCCCCTCTAAAGGACCTGTAAACGTTAAGGAGGTCCCTCGCTCTCCAACTTAAGAACTCCTCAAAGTCGAGGGGAAAGAGCTCGAAGTAAAGCGCCCTTCCCACGAGGTACCTTCCCACCTCCACCTTGACGTCAAAGGAGCCGGAGCCAGTGGCCACGACCTTCAGTTCCGGGTGCGCATCGTAGATCAGCTTCATCCTCTTGCCCGCCTCCTTGCAGTACTGGGCCTCGTCGAGGAATAGGTAACGGCCCTCCGCGTACCTAGAGGCGAACTGCTCCGGCGCTTGCTCGAAAGTCCTCAGGGCGTCCTCGTCTTCAAGCGTGACGTAGCTTCCCCCGTACTTCTCCTTGAGGTGGAGAAGGAGGGTGGTCTTGCCGCTCTGCCTAGGCCCCCTGATCAGGATGGCTTCCCTGCGCGGCATCCAAAGGTCCAATTTTTCTTCTAGCTTTCTTGGATAGTACTCCACGAATAATGGCAGAAAAGTTGTAATAAGGCTTTCGGGCTGCGCCGGGGGTCCGAGATGCGCGCTTCGCCTTTCGCGCGATGGCCAAAAGGACGCTTAAACCATGAGGGGTAGCCGCGCGTGGGCCCCATGTGACGAACGGGGGCCGAACTTAAAGGCCGGGCCGACAATAATAGCGTGTCTCAGGGAGACTTCAGGTACGTGGTGACGAAGGCGCCCCTAAGGATAACCTTCGCTGGGGGAGGGACCGACGTCCCCTCCTTCTACAGGGAGCACGGGCCAGGCGCGCTGGTGGCCGCCGCTGTCAACCGCTACATATACGTCACGGTCGCCAGGAACTTCTACCCCGACGAGTATAGGATAAGCTACTCGGTCACCGAGAACGCGGTGAAGAGCGTCGAGGAAATAAGGCACCCAACCGTGAGGGAGGCCCTCAAGCTTCTGGACGTTAAGAGGGGGGTCCAAGTGATCAGCGTGACCGAGATACCCTCCAGGGGGACTGGCCTCGGCTCCTCTTCCTCCTTCTTGGTGGCCCTCCTCTTGGCCCTCCACACCTGGCTTGGCGAGGCCGTCACCCCCGAGACCCTGGCTAGGGAGGCCGTGAAGATAGAGAGGGAAATACTGAAGGAACCAGGAGGAAAGCAGGACCAGTACGCTGCCGCCTACGGCGGCATAGCCCTCTACCAGTTCAACCCCGACGAATCGGTGGCGGTGAGGCAGCTGGCCATGGGGAAGGAAAAGAGGGAGGAGCTGGAGAAGCGCCTGCTTTTGCTCTTCACGGGCGTTGAGAGGAGCTCGGGGTCCATCCACGAGGTTCAGGACGCCTCCGTGGCCGATCACCTGGAGGGTTACCAGAGGGTCAGGGAATACGCCTACTCAGCCTACGGCCTCCTCTCGGAGGGGGATTACGAGGGGCTCGGGAAGCTGATGGGCGAGAACTGGGCGGTCAAGAGGACCTTCGCGCCCGGCATAACCAACCCGCAAATAGACGCGATCTACGAGAGGGCGATCAAGGCGGGGGCCTTGGGGGGCAAGCTTCAGGGCGCGGGAGGGGGAGGTTTCATGCTCTTCCTTGTCCCGCCGGAAAAGAGGGCCGAGGTGTTGAAGGCCCTGTCCGATTACAGGGTCGAGGAGGTGAAGGTCGACCCCTTCGGCGCGAGGGTGGCTTACGCCGAGGACTGGCGAACGGGACCTCTCACACAATTAACTTTTATTTCTCGGTGACCATTTCCGCCGTTCGGCTTGGGCCCGGAACCTATTTATTGACCGCCTTGCCGCGAGCAAAACGCTCAATGGGTAAAGCGGGAGCGCGGCCTTTCCCAGAAGGGATTGGGCCTGCCTAGTCAAGCTTGGTTCAGCTTGGTTTACGCGTCGCTGAACGCGGTGCGAATGAGGCGGGTTCGAGAACAGCGCTTAAATCCCGTGCGCCAAGAGGCCTGAGCGAAGGGGTTGCGTGCGCCATCCGTTTCCCTCGAAGAGCGCTGGAAGCGCCAAAGGGTCGTCATATCGGCCTCCGCGTTGAAGGGAGGCCTGGGCTCGTACTCCAAAAGGCTGTTCTCATTGGGGCTTTTTGACTCGCTGCTGCTCTTCAAGAACAACGCCGACGTGCCGGAAGAGGGATACGGCGGCGTGATCAGCCCGCCATTTCGTTCGGGGTTAGCGTACGCCGCCCACGTGTATTACTCTTTCTATTTCCCGACGAGGTGGAGCTCAGCGGTGAAGGGGATGGCCCT
>JAWDNK010000158.1:0-2515 GCA_046534355.1 Candidatus Martarchaeota archaeon
CCGGGAGAGGAGAGGTAAAGGTCAGGGTTAAGGCCGTAGGCATATGTGGCAGCGACGTGAACTATTACAACGGGATCAACTCCTGGGCGCTGCACACAATAGGGGATAACCCCCCTTTGCCACCCTCGATTCTCGGCCACGAGGTGGCGGGTGAGGTCGTCGAGGTCGGCGACGCGTCCAAGAGAAAGGTAGGAGATAGGGTGGGCATAATGGCCATGTTGCCGTGCAACGAGTGCGAGCAGTGCAGAAGGGGGAGGTATAACCTTTGTTCGCGCGTTCTTCACATGGGTCACGACGGCAACTGGGCGGGGACCGGCGTCCCGCACAATCCAGGTGGTTACGCCGATTACGTGACTGTGAAGGACTTTCAGGCAGTCCCATTACCACCCTCGGTTTCCTACGAGGACGCCACGCAATTGGACGGCACGGCGGTCGCCGTTCACGCGCTCAGGAGGGCTGGCATTTTTCCGGGCGATTCGGTAGCGGTCATAGGGACGGGGCCCATAGGCCTCTTGGCCCTGCAGGTGGCCAAGGCGTACGGGGCTGGGGCGGTGATGGCCGTTGACGTGGAGGAGGCCCCCCTGAGCGTGGCGAAAGAGCTAGGGGCCGATGAGGTAGTGAACGCGACGCGGGAAGACCCAGTCGAAGCAGCGAAGGCCTTCAGCCCAGGTGAGAAGTACGACGAGGGGGTCGACCTAGTCCTCAACACGGTGGGAGGGGAGACGGCCGTGGAAGGCCTCAAAATGCTGCGCAGGGGAGGGAAGGAACTGCTCTTCGCGGGTTTGCTCCATACCCTCAAGGACTTCGACATGATGCTTTTGGGAGGGGAAAGGGAGATCACCAGCACTGCCAATAACCAGCCCGAGGACTACCCCATTGGGGTAAAGCTGATGGCGGAAGGGAAAGTGAAGGCCAAACCGTTCATAACTCACGAGTTCCCGTTGGACGAGTACGCAAAGGCCTTCGAGGTCGCCCTCAACAAGGGTAAGTACGGAGCGATAAAGGTATTGATGAAGCCATGACTTCTCATGAACAATGGCGGACAATTGCTAGCGCGTGAGAGAGTCGGATGGGCTTGACGCGAGGTTGGGCAAGATCGACAAAATGGATTTCGGAGACCTGGGATCAGCGGATCTCTTCACCTGCAAAAGGCTGACGGAGAAGGAAAGGAGGGAGGAAAGGAGGGAATAAGCCGTCCAAAGAACTCTTACTCACCTTTCCATCGATGTGGCTAACCCATCGTCTTATCGCTTCAGTAACGCCATAATGGCTTCCACTTCACTTATAGCCTGCCTACTTTTCATTCTAGATGGTTTGAAAATGGACCCTGGGAGAGAGAGGGTGAGTGAGTCGTTCTTGCCGGAGGACGTCGAGGGGGCACTGATCGACGTGAGGGGGCACCTTCTCTCTCTCCTTTCCAGAAAACGTCCGACCCTCTTCCCGGCGGCATCGCATTTGATCACCAATGGGGGGAAACTGGTCAGACCCTCGATCCTGTTGCTCTCCTGCAAGGCCCTGGGGTGTGATCCCCGCAAAGCGGAGCCAGTCGCCGAGGCGGTGGAGATGATACACGTGGCATCGCTCATACAGGATGACCTGATGGATGGCGATACCGAGAGGAGGGGGGTGACAGCGGTGCACGCCCTGTACGGTCAGAACGAGGCGATACTGGCCTCCGATCTCCTGATCCAGCTCGCGGTTTTTGAGGCGAACAAGCTGGGAAGAAGGGTCGTAGCTGAACTAGCGAGGGCCGCCAGGTTGCTGGCTCAGGGCCAAGATTTGGACTTGCGCTATAGGGAAAGGCGCCTGAGCCCCAAGACGTACCTCACGGTAGCGCGGCTCAAAACCGGTGTGCTCATGGGTTGCTCGATGGCAGAGGGGGCCATAGTGGCCAAAGCGCCACAATGGGTGATCAAGGGGATGAGGCAAGCGGGTGAATTATTTGGAATTGCTTTTCAAGTGCACGACGACTGGTTGGATTGGAGCGACGGGGAAAGCTATCCGTCTAACGCGGTGATGGTCCTGGGAGGGGAAGAGAAGGCTAGGGAGCACGAGGAATTGTTGTTGCGCGAGGCGGAGGGTTTGCTGGCCTCCCTTCCCCTAAGCCCCGATGCACCCATCGGTAAGTTGTTCAAGGCTGCCCTCGTGGAAAGGGCTTAGCTGGTTGGGGCTGGGCTGGCCTAGAGTTTTGCGGTACTTCATTTTCGGGGCAGGTGGAATGCTTCCGGCCTTACGGGCTTAGACGAACACGGAGAGCCGGGTGCACACGAGAACGCGGTACGCCGCGATCTTCGAGGGGAAGTAGGGGTGTTGCCGCCAGGCTTGGGCGCGCCTCGGGACTTCGCGAAAACGCGAGCGAGATATGGCGATGACGGCCGGTGGTGTGTGAGGAGGAAAAACGTTAAAGCTGAGGTCAACCCGCCGCGGTGGGCTTGGCACTACCTGGCTTGGGCATCCGGGATCGCCATTGCAGATTTCCAATTCGGCCTCTCTAATATTTATACTGCACTATTCG